>JAGGWK010000039.1 GCA_021157525.1 Candidatus Cloacimonadota bacterium
CAAGGTGTGCTTCCGGTGTGTTAGCGTCGGATGTGGCATTGAAAGCCATCATGGCGGTACCGGCTGCGGCGATATTGCCGAAAGGCTGAGCGCCTGTAGTGTTCAGGGTTACATAGGGGTCTGAAGAGGTCAGGCTGCCGGTTACATTTGCAGCAGCAGACGTCCCTACGTTGGTAAGGGTTACTTCCAGGTTCACTTGCTCACCAGGATCCCACATGAAATCACCGTTTCCACTGGCTGTATCATTTACCTGGAAGGAAAGAAATTCCAGCACTGGAGCATGGGCTTCCAGGGAGAAATAGGTTTCCCATACGTTTACGTTATCAGTGGCTAACAGTGAGAAAGTAATGACATGACCATCGGGTACATCATTTGCCACGGAAATGGCATAGCCGTCTGCCACAACTGATGTTGCGTTGGCATTGATGGTTCCGTAAACTTCTGTGTTATCAGAAATGGTTACATAAGGATCGTTAGAAATGATGGTAGCAGAAACGTTTGTCGCGTCATCCACACCAACATTTTTCAGCGTGATAGTGAGGGTAGGAGTTTCGCCATAGTCCAGGATGCCGTCATTATTGCCGGAAGCATCGTTGATGATTGCGCTGTCGAAAACAACATAAGGTCCTGCTGGAGGAATTACTTCCACGGTGGAAGAGTATCGATAGTAGTTTTGCTTGGTAACGGTAACGATCATGTTGTTACCGGGAAGCTGGGGTGCGATAGCAATGTTGGTAGGGCCACCATTGCTTTCCCCTACGCCGATAATTTCGCCATTCAGTGTGAGGGCAATAAAGGCGCCATCATCAGCTGTAACGGTGAAATTGGTAGTTCCACTCAGCAAGGCTGCATCATGGTTAACGGTAAGGTATTGGGGAACTTCGGAATAAACCGTAGAGAATGCATCCCCATGCATATGGAAGAGATTATAGGTAACCGCTTTGTTACTGGTATTATAGGGCCAGCTGGATTGTTGCAGGAAGTATTTACCGGCAGCATTACCAAAGGCAGGCAGGATGTCACGGGATGGAGGTGTAGTACCGTAGTCAGGCATAAAGTCTGGCCACATGTTGTCGTACATACCCCATACAAAGGTGTCATTCACAAAGGAGTAGGAAACTTCAGAAGCTGCGATAAGACCCAGAGCACCAGTTGCCATACGATGGAAACGCTCGGCAAAACATTCCTGAGCACCATTGTATTTACCAGTCAGGCAGTTGATGGAGAACACAAAGGTCAGGTCAGTGTTATTCAAGCTGTTCAGGTTGCTGATACCGTAACTGGGTTCACCCCAACCGGTAACGCTACCATGGTCACGATGTTGCAACATAAAGGCGCCATCATTGATGGCTGCATTTACCTGTGCTGCATTACCACCATACCAACCGCCAAGTTCTGCGGGTGTTGCGGGGATGTATTCCAGGCCATTGGGCCCGAAGTAATTTACAACGGTAGAGGTATTTGTAGCGGTGGACCATGTGGTGCTGGGAGTTCCCTGATACACTTCATTGATACGAACAGGGTTTTTCCCCAGACCATATTTCCAGAATCCGCCAATGGTTTCAGAACAAATCTGGAACCAGCGTTCTGTTTGCCAGCCAAGAGCTGTGATAGGGTGATCATAGAAATCAGCCGAAGTGGGAGGATTGCGTTCATAATTCAGGAATTTATGGATCATGATTTCCAGTTCTGAAGCATTACGAGCGGTGATACGAGCAAGCACAACGTCTGGCATATCATTGCCGGTAACGTCAGCATACACATTATCGGATACACAATAGTTATCCCATGTGGGAGACATGACGGTGTTTCCTGTGGAGCCGTAATCACCAAGGATGAGACATGCGGATGGTGCGGGATCCCAGGTGTTGTATGCATTATTTATATAGTTTTCGATTGTAACAGCATTGTTGACACCGATTTCGGCAGTTGTCACGATATCGGTAACAATACCCTGCATGGTGCGGAAAGTTTTGATGGAGTCTGCCCAGGCCAAAAAGTCTGGATCATCAGGAGTGATGATGAGGTATTCGCAATCTTCGACATCGGTATTAGCAGGACGGTGGTACTTCATCTCTGCCAGAGAAGATTCATTGAGGATAGCATCTCTGAGGATGGGATCCCACCAGCGACTGCGCAGGCGATCTTCACCGAAATGGCCATTGCCACCGACAAAGTTTACTTCTACTTCGATATCCCGATATACCAACAATTCTTTGGTAACCGGATTGTACTGATAGGGAGTAATCCCCAACATGACTACGTCAACACCACGGATGACTGTTTTTTCAGACATCTTCACGGGCTGGGCTGGATAGTAAGCATCGCGGGAGTAGATTTCCTGATTCCGTGCATATTCCAACGGACCATCTTCGTTTTCCAATGGAATCCGTGGAGCCGGAGCCATATCCACATTGCGATAGGTTTCGGTGCGGAAATTGGTGATATTAAAGGTTGCTGTAGCTCCCTGAGGAATAGCGATATAACGTCCGCTACCAGGAAGGTTTGGTGCACCTTCATCATTGGGAAGAATCACACCGGGAAGGGTGACGGTTGTTAAAGTTTCGCCGTTAATCTGGCTGTTGTCAAAAGTAAAGGTATTAATCGAGTAATTGACAGTAACACCAGTTGACCGATTTTGCGTTACACTAAAGCCTTGGTCTCCCCAGCTGTCATTGAAATTAATAACTGCGGGTTCGATAGCCATTGCTGTAAGTGCCAGTGCAAGAACTACAAGAACAAATATTGCTCTTTTTTGCATACGTTGTTTCTCCTTAATTTTTATTCTATATTTTTGGTAATATCAAAAGCAACAAGATTCACTTTGCTTCATTTCCAAGGTTACCACCTTATGTCAATCATAACTTATTTGAGTAGAATTATTTTTTTGCTATTTGAAACATCACCCGTAGTGAAGTGAGCGAAATAGAGGCCACTAGCCACTTCGCTTCCATTCTCACTCTTTCCGTTCCACTGGATGGAATACTGTCCCGCCGGGATTTTCTCCTGTACCAGGTTTGCTATTTTTTGGCCACGAATGTTGTATATTCCCAGATCGACATAGCACTCCTGACCCACAGTGTAGGAAATGGTGGTACCACTGCTGCGCCCACATCCCGAGGCCTTGAAAGGATTGGGATACACAGCATCCAGACTGGCCAGACCTTGTGGTACTACCGGAGGATCTGCACCGTTGCCCGATGTAGCAGGAAGGGTGATAAAATCAATCCAGCCGCAATCTGCTCCACCGGAAGTATTTTGATCTTTGGCATATTCCCAGCGGAAGGTATGATTACCCACGGTGGCGGCATAGGTTTCTTCTACCCAATCCGAGTCTCCCGACCATTGGCTGATCTGTACATCATCGGCAAAAAAGGTGAGTTTGTCGTAGCCGCTTTCCGATGACACTTTGCGATAAAACACCAGATCGCTGGCCTGAATCACATCCACCGAGATAGATACCGATGTCATCTGGTTATCACCAATCACGCCGGAGCGCAGACTGAAAAAGCCGTCGTAAGCTGTCACTTCAGAAAGAGTCCAGTCAGCAGCTCCGCTCATCTGCCAGTCGGCTGAAATTTCGCCATTTTCAAAGCTGATAGCATTGGTTGGGGTAAGCTCGATGATTTGTGGTTGCGTGGAAGCATCCACGGTAACACTTACCTGAGTAGCAACAAAGCCTTCGGCGCTCACATCCAGAAAGTAATCCCCTTCATATACACCATCAAAGACAAAAGCTCCATCATCGGCGGTAATGATGCGGCTGAAGGGAGAAGGGGTAAGCTCCACATTGGCGCCAGGGATGGGCAACAGTGTCGTTGCATCCTGCACGACCCCGGCCAGAGGATATGCAGCCACGGCGGTAAGAACCGCATCTTGGGTGACAACGGCATCTTGGGTAACCGTAACCTGATGTTCTACAGTGCCATAGCCGTAGCAGGAATAGGCCAGAGTGTAGGTACCGGGGGTCAGCATACGATGATAATCTCCCAAGTCGGGATCGCACCATATTTCGGCATTATCGATGTCGTGATCTATCACGGTAACAGTGGCAGGAAGAGGTGTGCCATCGGTGCAGGTAACGATGCCATTCACACCGTAAAGCCCCTGTTGAAGATAGGCCAACAGCGCATCTTTATTGTAGTCCCAGTAGGTTGGCAGTTGAGATGGTGGGAGTAATTTTGTTGCAGAGAGCTCTATAGTAACTTCCCGGGCATGGCCAAAATAGTTCATCCAATCCTGGCGACATCCACTGGTGGTGTACCACTGAAAGCCGTTGGTAATGCCGTTATTGAAGCCCGCCATGTATCCGGCAGGACTGTTTGCATGAGCCAGGTCGGCATAGGTATGAGACAGATACTGGTACCATTGGTCGTCGGCATGAAGCCGTGGCCAGGTATCCCAGGGATAGTTCACCACTTCTGCTCCGCCATGGAAATTGGCCGACAAGGTGATGGAGTGGTTTTGGGCGAAGTCCATCATGGCGAGGGTTTCCGGTTGCCACTCTTCCCCATCGGGATGAGGGCCATCTTCGGGATCAGGGAAATTGCGGTTGAGATCGACGTTGTTGCCATTCCGTCGGGTCGCACCATTTACCGAAGCATTTCCTCCGGCATAGGTGCCGTCTGGATTTGCTGCGGGGTTGATAAAAATCTCGCTGCCATTTACCAGCTCTGTGGCCATAGGATCGATGCCGTAATTACTCAGCAAAAAGTCGATAAGCCGCAGAAGCAGGACAAATCCGGTGGTTTCATCTCCATGCATGGTGCCGGTATAAAAGAGCTCCGGCTCATTTTCCTGGATGCCAATGTTATCGGAAATCCGTGCCACCAGCAGTTCCCGACCATCCACGGTTTGCCCAATGGAAAAGACTTCACAGAGGTCCGGGTAATCGGTGGCAAACTGATTCATCAGGTCCACGTAGGCTTCGTAGGTGGGGTAAGTATCCCAGTCTCGTAATACATCGAGGTCTGCGCTCATGGCATCCCTGACTAAGGGAGCACGGGAAGGCAGCAGCACAGGATGGTAACCCATCTGGCGTAATTCTGCCAATTCTTCATCGGTTGCGTTTATCCACACTTGGTGGTCTTTCACATTATACACAGAGGAGATACGGGAGATTTTCTCCACCTCACTGCGTCGTTTGATTCTTACGGTTACCTCATGCTCCGTCGCACCCAGAAACAGGGGAAGGGCGATGAGTAACAGCCAAAACAGCTTTTTCATTTTCCCTACTTTATCATCATCATTTTTAGGGTTTTGCTGTGAGTGCCAGCTTGAACCCGAGCAAAGTAAATACCGGTAGAAACCGGTTTATTGGTATTGTCCGTGCCATTCCACACCAGTTCGTTTACTGGCTGAATCGCATCTTTCGCTATGGTAAAGTGTTTTACCTTCTGCCCTTTGACGTTGTAAATATTCACCGACACATCGTAGATTCCCGTTGCGCTGAAGCAGATGGTGGTTTCAGGATTGAAGGGATTTGGGTAATTGGACAAACGGGAAATTTCCGGTACGGCAGGCAGAGGTTGCGAAGCATCTACCGGCGCATTGGGGAAGATGATGTAGTCCAGCCAGGCACAATCATCGCCGCCGGTTGTGTTGCTATCTTTGCTGTAAAGCCAGGTAAATTCATGGGTCCCTTCGGAGATGGGCTCACTGTAGTATGTCCAATCCGTCTCTCCTGACCATGATGCAGCCTGGACGTTGTCTATCATCAGACGCAGGAAGTCGTAGCCAGCTTCGGAAGAGGTTTTAATCCAGAAGGAGAGTTCGGAACCGGAAGCACACTCTTTAGTGATCTTGAGGGACGTGGTTGCCGAATTTCCGATGCTACCGGTTTGAGCGGAGAAATAGCCCTGATATGCCTGTTCATTGGTGATCTGCCAATCGGCGTTCCCACCGAAACTCCATCCGGCGCTAAACATGCCCAGCTCAAAGTCTTCGATATCTGCCGGATAGATGAGAAAGTCAAAATTCGTAGCCCCACTCCCCACGGTAATGTCGATGTTCATCAAGCCAAAGTTGTCGGCTTCCACCCGAGCCGTGTAGTTTCCATAGGGAACACCGGTGATTTCGTAGCTGCCGTCAGCGCCGGTAACAGCGGTCTGGAGAGGTGTATTCAGCAGTGTGATGCCGGCTCCCTGAATGGGTGCTGAGGTTGAGCCATCCCGCACAAAGCCAGAGATTTGGGTTGTGGGATTCTGGTTCAGCTGGATGTCCAGAACAGTGACGTCATCAGTGACAATTTGCACATCTTCCATGGTAACCGGTTCATAGCCAAAGGCAGAGAAGGTAACGTTGTAGTTACCAGCCAGAAGCAGACGGTGATACCGACCGTAAGTGGGTTCTGTGCGATAGGGTTCCCGGAAGACGGGGCTGTCATCGATTCCTTCCACGTAAATGGTTGCATCCACCGGATCACCGGTAGCAGCATCGGTGATGTGGCCGGTAAGCATCCTGGACTGGATACGCTCCAAAACCTTCATGGCGCCCAGAATATTGTTTTGCACCAAAGCCGGTACAGAAGAAGCGCCGGGGATAAATTGAGTGGCCATTTCTACGGTGTGAGAGAAAATACCGTGTTGACCGTAGGCATAATCGTCGGTTGTGCCCATGCAGGCGTAGAGTTCCCATGCAGCTTGGGGAGTGTAATGTCCGCCACTAACGGCAGGGATAGCTGTAGCGATCATATTTGCCATATCAGCCTGAGCGGCGAAGTCTGGCGAACCAATATTATTTGCGTATCCATAGGGGTAAAGCACCAGTTCACCATAGGTGTGGTAACTGATCCCGGCCACAAAGTGATGGTCGGTCATGAGCTGTTCGATAGCTTGAATTTCTGGCTCGGAAAAGGGCTCCGGGCCATGATATGTTTCACCATTGGGGTTTCCAGAAGCGCCGGTGAATCCCCATTGGAAACCATAGTTGCGGTTTGGATCCACTCCGTCATCACCGGTTCCCCAAGCGTGATCGGTATCAAATTGATGATTGTCATTGTTATCGCGGATATTTTTACGCCACCACACGTCATCCTGGTCCCAGACGATTTTATGGCCGTTTGGATTTACCATGGGAACAAACCATATCTGTGTATTATCTACATATTCGGTGATGGTGGGATCGGTGCCGTAGCCGTTTATCAAATATTCCAATATGCCCATGGTTACTTCCACACTCAGTGGCTCCCTGGCATGATGGTCGCCGAAGTAAAAAATCTCCTGTTCGTCTTCTTCCACTGCAACATTATCCGAGAGCTTCATTGCCCAGATGTCATGCTGATAATCGTTGTAATTTGTGTAGCCGGATGCAGCGTATTCTTTTCCCCGGGTGTCACCAATATCCATCAGTTGGCAGATGGTTGGATTATCTGCAGCGAGTTGTTGTAACTGGGTAAGCATTTCATCATAGCTTTGGTAGCCGGCAATATCTGTGGCACTCAGATGGTCTTGTAGTTGCTGGGTGGTCTGGGTGATTTCCCAAGAGAATCCCTTTTGTTGTAATGCTAATTGTTGCAAGTCATTAGCTACGACGTCAATGTATTGTGTCGGTTTATACGATGCAATATCCGCCTCGGTGCGTAGGAGCTCCTGCACCAGAGCCTCAGTAGGATTAAACAGCCTTATAACCGCCGTTTCGGCAAACATAAGTGAGACGAAAACAAGGATCAATATACAAAAGAGACCAATTTTTTTCATTTTACCACCCCCAACCTATAGCTTTTCGCAAAATCTATTCCAAGTAAGGCGGTAATATCCGGAAGTGCCATCCTATACACAATATCAGCATTAAGCGCCATTCTATCGCTGTTTTGGCAAAATCCTCTCTTACGGCTATTGTACACGGTGTAATTATGCCGTGAACTCCGTTAGGATACCCGGCTGTGATACGCGCGGTGTAACACGATGGCATTGAAGATGTGATGGGAAATGATGTAGAAAATCGATGGGATGGCAACGATGGGAGAGAAATTAGCAATGCATACCAGGATGGCAAGGCCGGTATTTTTGTGTCCTGTCGTTATGGGCACCGTTCGTCGCATCAGCAGGGATGCACCTCCGCACCGGTAACCCACCACATAATTCATCATCGTAAGGGTGAAAGTAAGGCCAAACATCACCGCTACTTGCTTCAGGGGCAATGCTCTGATCTGCAGTGAAGCTGAAGAGACAACAACAGCCACCAAAAACAGGATAATAAAGGGTGAGAGCTCTCCCCCATATTTCAGGATACCAGCAGTTACACCCTTCCATCTGCGGACGATGATGCTGAGTAACAGGGGAATGAAGATGATGATTGCCACCCGTCCCAGTATCGACAGTACAGGGATGACTATCTGCGTCCCACTGAAATAGATAAAGGGGATAATGGAAAAGGCCAGAGGTGCCAGAGAATTGAACACCACAACATTGGTCATGGCCAACTCCAGATCCCCTTTTGCCAGGGTAACCATAACCGGAGAGCCCAATGCCGGCGGCGTGATAGCGGTCATCATCAGGCCAAGCACTACTTCATCGGGCAAAAAAGCCCGTAATTGATAGACGGCAAAAGGCGCTATTACCCAACTGAGCAGCGGAAAGATGAGTAACTGCCAACGAAATCTCACCGCTTTGCGCATGTCCACCTTGAGCAGACTGATGAACAACATGAGTATGAGCAAATAGGAGAGAGAGGGCTTGAACAGGGCAATCTGCGGAAAGCAGTAGCCAAGCAGGATGCTGACAATCAGCAGCATACCGGTGTAACGTTTTACAAAATCAATCATGGCCCCTCCTCTGACAGATAAGCCCGTATTTGTGTGTTACTTCCCGCATCCTTCATACCTATGCAGCTTGTATTCTCTTGATTAAGCCTGAATGACTATCTGACGCATGGAGATTAATGTTCATAACACCCATGAATTTCAATGCATTAAAGAGAGAGCAATAACTGCTGAACCGGGCATCACTGCGAACATCCAACCGAACAATGAATGTATCAATAATTACTCTCCTATTTAGCAAATTCCGAAGGTTAAGTCTCACCGCGGGATATTTGAATTACTGGTGAATCTCTGCATATTTATCAATGCCGAATTCCCGCTTTTCTTGCCGAGAAAGAACTATTAAAGCGTCCTTCAATCTTGATTCACTGAAAGAACTGCTTTTGAGGGAAAACACCCTACTGTCAATATCAAAATTCACTTCCTTCACATCTTGCAGCCCGGCAAGATAGCTAACAATAGCATTGGGGCACCCCATTCACAAAAAGTTATTTTTCATTCCCATGCCGGAAATTTCAAAATCTATTCTATTCATCTCATACCTCGATTTCAATCGTCATTTCTCATGTTACGTTATTCGCAAAAAGCGGTTTTGTCTTCAAGCATACTTTTACCAGTAATAACATCACCGGGACTTCTATCAGGACACCAACGACTGTAGCCAAAGAAGCACCGGAAGACAGACCGAACAGCATTGCGGAAGTAGCAATGGCAACTTCAAAATGGTTGGAAGCTCCGATCATCGCAGCAGGTGCTGCATTTTCATACGAAATTTTCAGAAGCTTAGCAGCGATGTAGCCGATCGTGAAGATAAACAAGGTTTGGATAAGCAGCGGAATAGCAATCCAGAGAATTGTCAGTGGATTCTGCAGAATGATTTCGCCTTTAAATGAAAAAAGCAAGATCAAGGTTATTAGCAGGGCAATGATAGAAACGGTTCCAAGGTGGGGTAGGAATCTCTCTTCAAAATATGCCCTCCCTTTGTGTGCAATGATCCATTTTCGAGAAAAATAACCTGCCACAAGCGGAAGTGCAACATAGATGAGAACAGATAAAATGATAGTTTGCCAGGGAATCGGCATATTGTTTTCACCCAGCAAAAAACCGCCGAGAGGAGCGTATAAAAGCAGCATCGTTAAGGAATTGATGGCAACCATTACGAGAGTGTGACCCATGTTTCCTTTGGAAAGCCAACTCCAGACCATCACCATAGCCGTACAAGGTGCAATTCCCAAAAGTATCGCTCCCGAGATATAACTTTTATATAGTTCTACTTCCTGACCTGTTTTCACTACCTCTGTTCCGGGAATTAAACCTAATTTGAAAAAAAGTGTAAGAAAAAATGTAGCGATAAAAAACATGGTGAATGGTTTTATCAGCCAGTTAATCACAAGAGTCAGGATTACAGGTTTAGGTGTTTTCCCTGCTTTAATCACTTCTCCAAAATCAATTTTCACCATAATCGGATACATCATAAAGAACAGGCAGATCGCAATTGGAATCGAAATTTGATAAAAAGAAAATCCGTCCAAAGATACTGCAACTTGCGGAGCAATTTTACCAAGTGCGATTCCTGCTCCGATGCAGAGGGTAACCCACAAAGTGAGATATTTCTCAAAAATGCTCATCTCCCGTGCTTTTACTTTTTTCTCGGTAACTTCACAAAACTTGCTCATTTCACAAACTCCTTATTGTGATACATTTTGTTATTTTTGCTTTGATCTCATCTCTGATTTTTCGGAAGAAATCAATTGGCTTTCCCGCCGGATCCTCAAAACCGAGATGAAGTCTGTTCTTTACTTTCCCTGTAAAAAGCGGACAGGTTTCTTTGGCGTTATCACACACGGTGATCACATAATCAAACTCATGAGTTAAGAAAGAATCTACTGATTTTGTTTTCTGCTTACTGATGTCGATTCCTTCTTCTTTCATAACCGCTATGGCGGCGGGATCAACCTGCTGTGCCGGTTTTGTCCCGGCAGAATAGACTTCAAAGGCGGGATAATTTTTTAGAAATCCTTCTGCCATCTGGCTACGACAGGAATTCCCGGTGCATAAAAACAGTACCTTAATCATATTAGTTTCTTAGATGTTCTCAAGTACTATTTTGGAGCTTTCTTTTATATTATCCGTTACTGGACATCTTGCCTCTGTTTCCAAAATCCAACCTTTAATAACGGCGTCTTCTACGTGATTTCTGAATTGAGGTTTTATTTTTACGACTATTGATTGAAATCCTGCTCTTACATGTATCTTTCATGTATCTTTATATGAATTTCACTTTCGCCGCTTACACGCACTTTTAGTTTCAGTGCACATGATTCTTCGTTAGATACTATTGCTTCTTTTATATATTTCTCCTTTTTTCATAAGATAATCACGTTATCTCTATTTTTCGCAATTTTGTACTTTGCCGTGGAAACCAATATAAACTCAATTTCCGTTGCTCCCCGTAAAAGTTCCTTTTCAATATAAACGGTTATTCCGTTTTTGGAAAAAATATAATATTCATCTGGATTTCTCGGATTGAACATTTTATCCGGTGAGACCATCCGACCGGACGGCATTTTATAAGCATTTCATCAGCCCACCACTTGATAGAAATTTCCGATAGAAATTACACCACCGTGAGTTTTTACATAATCAACGAATTCTTCGTTCTCTATTTCTATTTTCATAAATTTTACTCCTCTTCCCGTTGTAATGAGCGATACGACTGCCCCTCGGTATGGCTGATGATAGCGTCTTGATTCCACGATGCACGGCAGAGTAGAAGAATTAAACGAAGTCTTCTACTCTGCATGCAGAAACATCGAAACGTGAAATCCATCTTATTTGATACGCTTTTCAATAACATCAATTGAAAGAACTTTACCGATCAAAACGGTCTTTTCATCACTATTGAATGATAGCATCATCATTACACCACACATAAGCATTGTCTCACCTATCATATTTGGCAAATTGCCCTGTATTACAAATTTTGAACAACCAAAATGGCTGCAACCAACAATAGAACCGTTCCGAAAACGGTTTTAATGTTCTTTGATTTTAACTTTGTTGCCATCACCCGTGAGCCTAATTGACTTCCCAATAAAACAGCCACCACACAAAGAAGCCAAATTGACCATCTGGGTTGAGCAGCAGTTACAATGTGTGAAACAAAACTGGATAAACCTGAAAAAGTAACGACAAAGGCAGATGTCGCAGCAGCGGCCTTAGCTTCTAATCCGGCAATGTAAAGTAACGGAACTACAAAGCTACCACCGCCTCTTCCCAACAATCCTGCAAAGAAACCTAAAATTGATCCACCGGAAATTCCTAACACAGTTCTTTCTTTGGGATTCATCTCTCCTTTTTTAGGTTTCCAGCCACTCAGCATCAAGATGGCGGCAATCGCGGTAAAGGTTGCAAAGATAAAAATCATTGGTCTCGTTGGTAGATTGACATTTAGCCAAGCACCCAGAGGTGCAAGCAATACCATCGCTATTCCGAAAGGAATCGCCACCTTGAAATCAATCATTTTTTTTAATCCATAGGTTATGGAGGCTGAAGAGCTGTTCACAACATTTAGTAACATTCCCAAAGGTATGGCTTGCGTTTTAAAATCCATTCCCATCCAATACAAAATAGGAATATAAAGCTGCGAACCTCCCATACCCAGCATGGAAAAAAGAAATGAGATCACAAAAAACAAAACCGGAGTTATGAATATTAATTCCATACTATCTCCCAATTATATTTAGGCGTTATTTTTGGACATATGTTTAAGCAGTTTCCCGGGTTTGAATTCTCCAGCTAACTCTGCATATCCACCTTCAATTATGCGTACATTTTCATAACCGAGACCTCGCAGATAGAAGTAAACCATTGTTGATCTGACTCCCGATGAACAAAAGATACCAACGGTTTTATCCTGCGGAATTTCTGCCAATCTTTCAGGAATTTCAGATATTGGAATATGCAGAACCGGCATATGATGAACCAGACTGAAGGCAATCGTCTCGTGCTCTTCTTTTGATCTGACATCAAGAAACAGAGAATTTGCTGCGGATAAATGTGCTGACGGTGATATCTTGTGTTTTCCACTACCGAAAAATTCTAATGTCATTGATTTTAAAACGTTGTCTAATCGTTCCATGTTAATTCTCCTTTGTTATTGTATTTTTTGAAATAATTTACAGGAGCAGAGATTTTACTGCTCCTGCATATCTCTTATCTCACATTCGGGATCAATTCTGTGGCACAGCTGTGACAATGTTGTTTACCGTTTATTTTTGCTCCGTATTTGACAACATGCATTTCTCCACATCTCTCGCAAATGGCGGAATCAAATGTATGCGGCTCTTCATGATATTCATAATGAAAAACTTCACCGATAATCAGAGATTCTACCTCTTTTGCATTCATCACATTTTCTACCAGTGGATCGACAATTTCGTTGGGAACGTGTGATGCGGGAATACCTCTTAGACGATATTCTTTGAAGAAAGGCGTCGCTTTACTTTTTGCCATCATACTTCCTTTCGGAGCAACTCTGATAGCTCTATTTGTGGTTTTATCAACCAAAGTAACGCCCCATTTTCCCAAATGGGTTTTTATCGCAGTACCTTTGCCCAGTGTTGCTCCGGTTATCACCTGAATCCCATCGGCAAAACACGTTGCACAATGTCCGTCTCCGATTTCGATAAAAGCGACCAATTGACCGTCTTTTGCTCTTTCTACACCTAATTTGTTCATTGCCGCTGCACCAACACGTAATCCCATTGGCATTGCAGGACATTTGTGCCCGTGAAATTTCTGTCCGAATTCCAACCATTCTTTTGGATTTACCATTTCTTTCACTCTCCTTTTCTCACATTATGCGTTTTTTTTGTATGAAACATTTCCTTTGAACAATAAACATTCTCACATTCAAACTGGATAGTAACATGATTGATTCCGTAATCATTTTTCAGAATTTTCTCAATTTCCAACAGGATAGATTGCGTTTCCGAAATTAAGATATTCTTCAATACGATATGTGCTTCAAAATAGATTGTTTTCTCATCTCCATACCACGTGTGAACATGATGAATGTTTATAACATCTTTGATTTTTTCAATATCAACTTTCAATTTTGGATAATCTAGATTTGCTGAAGATTGCATCAAAATATCAACTGATTTCTTAATAATATGCCACGTTTCTTTAACAATATAAAGGGCTATGAGAATAGTGACGAGAGGGTCAATCCAGAAGATATTCCACAATTTTATCGCCACTCCGCCCAACAAAACACCGACGGAAGAAACAGCATCGCTGAAAAGATGCAGATAAGAAGATTTGATGTTCATATTATCGTGGGAACCTTTTTCCAAAAGAAGAACACCAATGATGTTTGCGACTAATCCAATTGAAGCAACTATGATCATCAAAGTTCCTTTTATCTCTTCCGGATTCTTAAATCGTTTAATCGCTTCAATTACCAGAAATATAGATATAATAAATAGAACTGACGAATTGATGAAAGCGACGATTATCTGTGCCCTTTTGTACCCATATGTCATTTTTATATTTCTATCTTTTCGCGAAATCTTGATGGCAAAATAGGTCAACAGGACAGAAATTGCATCACTAAAATTATGTAAGCTATCCGAAATCAACGATAAACTATGAGCAACCAATCCACCGATTAATTCTGCAATTGTTATAAAAAGATTCAACAGAACAGTTATTAATATCCTTGTTCCGGACATCTCGGAAACATCGTGAGAATGATTATGTGGATGCTGTTCGTTTATCTTTTTTGAATTTGTCATTTAGTCGCTTCCAACTTACCTTCTGCTTGTAATTGCTTTTTCACTTTTGCCCAGATTCCTTGTTTTTTGTAGGTTTCTCGAACTACATCAATTTCAGGAAAACTGATGGCATTGCCTAAACAAAGATTAGCACAAGTAGTACAGCCGACAACACAGTCGAAAGGTCTTACCACTTTCGCTCCGTTTTCAGTCCAATCATACACGTTTTTACCGCAATTCATACACATTCCACATTTAACACATTTTTCCGAATCGATGGTGGGAAACCAACCTATCTCTTCTCGTGGGTAACCTGTTAACCAAGCCATTTTCTTATCCCCTTATTTTTTAAAAACCCTTCCGTATTTCTATATTTTCTTAATTAACGAAACGACAGATCAAAAAAATTACCCGATGTTCTTTCTGTCTGTTGTACACGCTTTTTGTTTATCATTTTCTATTTCAATACCATCCAAATTATCCAATAAATCTACTATTTGTATTACTGCTTTACGGGTATTATCCAATCGGTAATTGATGTATCTGTCTTCCTTTTGGGAATTGATGATTCCTGCTTCTTTCAAGATTTTCAGATGGTTGGAAATTGTGGACATCGAAGTTCCGATGATTTCTCTGATTTCACACACACACATCGGTTTCACTTTCAGCATCAGCACTATCCGCAAACGGGTTTTATCTCCCAGAGCTTTAAACACTTTTAAGTATTCATCCATTATTTCCTCCTTCTTACATTTCGCCAAATGTAGAAATGTGAATTTGCTGTCAAATAGTTTTTCAAAAAGATCAGATAATATTCAGTTTCAGCCCGATCGTCCTCCTGCCCGCCCTGTAGAATGCAGCATAGCTGTCGGCTTCACCAATTCTACCGGGGCCTGCCACTGCGTACTTCCGAGTCATCGGAACGAAGACGGAAGGGGGGAATTAAAGATGTTTTTGTGTATTTTTCAGCTTATCCCATAACGGCTTCGCAGCATAGGACAAGCTTCGGTTTTGCCTTGTTCAAAATGCCAGAGAAGTACCATTTCTCTTTAGCCGCTGAAAACGCCAAATCCATCCGCTTTCTCCAGCAATTCCCGGATATGCAGCGACAGGCAGAATGAATGGAAATTGCGGCATTCTCACATGAAAAAACAACCCAACCGTTTCAACGGTTTACCTCATACTGTATCCGGCCACATCCTTCTTCACTGCTGACGAAGCTTGTCGTAACGACACCAAAGCTCATATCCGACATAAATTAAAGTTGACACTCATTTCCAAAAACCAATCGTTGGTGACAATGTTGCCCGAAACAAGGAGATGCTGTGAGAATTGGATTGGAAGATTGCGTTACAGATGAACACAGGAGTACTGCGTTGATTTCTTGCACCGAAATTTATACGCATGTGTCGAACGTAGTAAAGAATAAAATCGTTAGTCCATTAGACAATTTGAAATTAGGTAAGGAAAATGAATAATGAATGCCAAAATCTAAAGATTATATCCACGCAATGGTATGGGGATACGGATGTTGAGCACAAGCAGGGAGGACGAAACTGAAAATGATAAATTTGCTACAAGAAAGAAATAAAAATAGAAAGCCAACGCTCTCGCAGAAATATAAACGAAAGTAAAAGGATTTAGAATTATGTTTGAACAAGTATTTAAAAATATAGACGACATATTGCACAAAGACGCAGGTTGCGGAAGTGAACTGGATTATGTAGAGCAAACCTCGTGGATTTTGTTTCTGAAATACCTTAACGACTTAGAAAAAGATAAGGAAACAGCAGCACTTTTATCGGGAAAGAGTTACGAAAAAATAATCGAACCCAAATTTCAGTGGACAACTTGGGCGGCACCAAAACTTGAAAACGGAAAGATTGACCACAACGCAATGACAGGCGATGACCTTGTGGACTTTGTAAACGGTGAATTGTTTCCATACCTCAAAAAATTTAAAACAAATGCCGAAAGTGCAGACACCATTGAATACAAAATTGGTGAGATTTTTAGCGAACTGAAAAACAGAATACAAAGCGGTTATAATTTACGAGAAGTTATAAACCTGATTGAAGAACTGCGATTTAGAACCCACGCCGAAAAACACGAAATGAGCTATCTTTACGAGGGCAAAATTAAAAATATGGGAAATGCAGGACGAAACGGTGGAGAATATTACACACCACGCCCATTGATTAGAACCATTGTAAAAGTAGTTGCCCCAAAAATCGGCGAAACTATTTATGATGGTGCGGTTGGAAGTGCCGGTTTTCTGGTTGAAGCCTTTAACTATCTAAACAAAAAAAGTTTATCCACAAGCGAAGTTGAAATATTGCAGAAAAAGACTTTTTACGGGAAAGAGAAAAAATCTCTCGCTTACATTATTAGGTATTATGAATATGATTTTGCACGGAGTTGAAGCACCGAACATTATTCATACAAATACACTTGCTGAAAATCTTGCTGACATACAAGAAAAAGACCGCTACGATGTCATTTTGGCAAATCCCCCATTTGGCGGAAAAGAACGAGCCGAAGTGCAACAAAATTTTCCCATTAAAACAGGCGAAACAGCAAGTCTGTTTTTGCAGCATTTTATTAAAATTTTAAAAGCTGGCGGGAAAGCAGGTGTTGTAATTAAAAACACATTTTTAAGTAATACTGATAATGCCTCAATTGCTCTTAGAAAAGAACTTTTAACTTCTTGTAATTTACACACTGTTTTAGACTTACCGGGTGGAACATTTACAGGTGCCGGTGTAAAAACTGTTGTGCTCTTTTTTGAAAAGGGAAAGCCAACACAAAAAACTTGGTTTTACCAACTCAACTTAGATAGAAACCTCGGCAAAACAAATCCGCTTAACGAAAGGGATTTAGCCGAATTTGTAGAATTGCAAAAAACACAAGCCGAAAGCGAAAACTCTTGGACAGTAAACTTAAAAGACATTGACCAAACAACTTTTGACCTTTCCATTAAAAATCCCAATACACCCGAAGAACCGCCTTTGCGTGAGCCAAAAGAGATTTTACAAAATATGGCTGAATTGGATAAACAGAGTGCTGAAATTCTTAACTCAATTTCGGAGATGCTATGAAAAACGAAATTGTAATATATCAGGCAAAAGAACTTGCTCAACATATTGAAGTAAGAATTGAAGAGGAAACAGTTTGGTTAAACCGTCAACAAATGGCACAGCTATTTGGCAGAGATGTAAAA
>JAGGWK010000083.1 GCA_021157525.1 Candidatus Cloacimonadota bacterium
CACAGGATAGGGTGAACAGAAAGGATACGACAAAACATAGTTTTACAAACAATTTCATACAATTCTCCTTACATCATTTTCAAATCTTGCACCGCACCCATCAGGGCTTCCATTTCCACTTCGCTAAAGGTAGCCCGAGGCCCATGCATCAGAGCGGCAATCATCTTGGGATGCAGCTCTACATAGCGCGCTTGTTCACCAGTAGCTATCGTCTTCGCCAGCCTGCGTCCCCAAGTGTTGTTTTCATCTTTGGCCGGTGGGGCAGGGTTCAGCACCAGAAATCGGATATTCTGGTTATGTATTTCACGGGCAGCCCGAATTACTTTTTGGTAGCATGGTTCGTCAAGCAAGTTTTCATGTCCCCCTTCTATTGGTTCTGGGAAGCAGTCGGAGATGAGCATGATCATGTTTTTCATACCGGGGATGCGGAACCGCTCTTTGCCCAGCACCTGTCGTGCCAGAACCAGGCCGTCACCCAACGGGGTAAATCCCGAAGCCTCGAATGTATTGATGGTTCCGATAACCTGCCTGATGTTCATGGTGGGATAATGCAGCACCTGCGCAACCTCGTCTTTAAAGGTGATAAGCCCCAGTTTATCCCGAGACCGGGTTGCGTTGGCCGAAATCAAGGAAATGATTTTTTCCACATGGGGTAGCACCCACTTGATGGAATTACTTACATCCAGCACCAGCATAATGTTGTAAGCCACATCTCGGCTGTACACCGGGTAGCGGAAGTCGCTGGTAGAGATGGCAAAGTGCTTGGATGCCAGGGAGTAGTGGCCGTTTTTGATAGCCGCCATCAGGGTGGAGACTGTGGCAAGGCGGGTACCAAATGCCGGCTTTGAACTCACTCGGATGGGTCGTCCCCGCACTGGCATCAGGCTCTTCTGAGCACTCTGGCGGGTGGTGGTTTCCCTTTTGGCAAAATTGATGCGTATCTGCATCAAAGACGATTCTTCGATGGCAAAATGGGTAGTGTCGCGTTTTGATTTTTCTTTTGGACGCACGCCCCGAACCATGGGTTTATCAGCATTTCGCAGGTCGGGATCAAAACGGTTTCGCACCCGATTCATAATGGCTTTGAGGAAGCTGCGGGTGTTTACCTCTTCATCAAAGAGCGACATATCGGTTGATTTTTTACTGCCGCTCAGTTGGCCGCTGATGCGCATTCTGGCATCTGGATTGCCAAAAAGCCACACCATGTAGCGCAACAGTGCCTCCTCCGTCTTCTTATCCCGATACCGCTCAAATTCCCTCAGCCAGTATTCTATTCTCTTCAGCTCCGTCGCCGTAAGATCAGAGTTGTTCAGCAATATCTCAGGCAGATTCAGCGCTCCGGATTTCAGGGATTCTGCCCTCCCATCCAATTGTAAGGCATCCAACGCCTGAGAGAGGGCTTCTCTTACTTTTTTCCCGGAAGTATCAATCCTCCTTCGCGGAACAGTGTAAAGGCGGGATTGATATCCGGCGCTTCGGTATTTTTTGTGCTGGATGCAGGAAGGTTGTGCCAACCGGTTTCTATTTCCTCCACAGTAAGAGGTTTCAATAATCCCCCTTTACGGGTGCGATGAGGCAACACCAGTTTGGCCGCCTGGATAATGTGGCGCATCTCCACGCGATCGCGCATTTCCAATGCGGCATGGGTCTGAGCGGTGCGGATGATGGCGATATCGGCCCGATGGCCATCTACTTCGTTAGCGGCGCAGAAGACAACCACGGCGTCGTAAAATTTCTCCCCAACGGCGACATTTGGCAGATAATTCCTGGCTATCTCAATGGTTTCTTTCAGGTGATCCGTCTGCTGCTGGAAGGTAAGGCACAGGCCGGTGGGATCGTCTTTAAAAGCCAGATTGCGGGCGATAATCTCTTTCCGTTGGACCGGATCGGCAATGGCGGAGAGGGTTACAGAAAGGGTAAATCGATCGAGAATCTGTGGACGCAGCTCGCCTTCTTCGGGGTTCATGGTGCCTATCATGAGAAACTGTGACAGGTGTTCTTTGGAAAAGTTTTCCCGCTCTACGCGGTTTATGCCACTGGCCGCCACATCCAGGATGTCGTCCACAATATGGTCGGGCAGCAGATTTACCTCATCTATATAGAGAATCTGCCGGTGGGCTTTTGCCAGCAAACCAGGAATGAAATGATATTCTCCATCTTTGAGTAAATGCTCCATATCCACGGTTCCCAGCAGCCGATCTTCGGTTACGCTTAGTGGCACGCTCACCACTTCCACCGGCTTTTCCTCGGTATCTACACAGCAGGCGGGATACTGGTTCTGGCAGTCTTCGCACCATTCTTCAGGAAAGTCTGGATTGCAGTTAAATTCGCAGTATTGTATCACCGAGATGGGTGGTATGATGTCTGGTATCCCATGGACGGCGGTACTTTTACCCGATCCTTTTGCGCCTTTTATCAGCACACCGCCGATATCGGGATTGATCAAATTGAGTAAGATGGCCAGCATAAGTTCATCCTGACCAACCAGTGCAGTAAAGGGAAAGTGCTGTTTCATAAAAACGCTCCTTTATCCGAGATATTCTTTTTTTCTGTCTCTTTCGGGTTCCGAAAATCTTATTTCAACCGGTAACTGTCAAAGTAAAAATGCAGAAGGATTGAAAGTTTATGTCTGAAATCTCCACCTTAATTCAATTAATAATTTCCGAAGATTTGTGAATTTCACGGAAAAGTGCTTACCGATATTTGGGATTCCTGCTGAATTTTCTTTGAACCTTTCTTCGGTAACTACAATCCCTCTGATTGTATATGCTTCTGCAGGACTGACAGCATTATAAAGACTTTTCATCCCTTGCTGCGCAGAATTACCTTAGAGACATCCTAATGCGGAAAATTACCAAAAATATAAAATAGGCATATTTTTTAGAGAAATCGTAAAAAAGTAGTTTACATCAAAGTGAGCATTATCAATATCTGACTCTCAGGAACGGTGAGGAGAATATGATAAAGATAGTTGCTGTTGATGATATTCGGGAAAATCTTATGGTCATTGAAGATATAATATCTTCTTTTCTACCCGATGCTGAAATACGTACCTTTCAATCCGGGCATAAAGCCTTTCAATCTATTTTAACGGATCATCCGGACACCATTATTCTGGATATCAGCATGCCAGAGCTGGATGGAGAGACGCTGTGTAAGATGATCAAGGAAGAGCCATCCACGTCTAACATTCCCGTTATCATGATGTCTGGCACCTATGCCGAGAAGAAGTATCGCATCCGGGCACTTAATATAGGTGCAGACGGTTATCTGGCAAAGCCTCTGGACAAGAGTGATGTGATTGCTCAAGTACGTGCGATGCTGAGGATAAAGAGCATAGAAGACGCCATGCTCCGTAAAAATAACCAGTTGCGAACCCTGATAGAAGAAAAGAACAACCTCCTCAAACAAAAGAGCATCCAGCTCCATAAATTTGCCGAGCGCACCCGCATGGCCATCTGGTGTTATCAACCGGAAGAGCCCTTTGCCGTCAATCTGTCGGAAGAGCAGTTACTGGAAAAAGTAGCCGACCTTCGCTGTGTTGTTTGCAACAAAGCCTACGCCACGCTGGTAGGTAAAAGTCAGGAGGAAATAGAATCCCTGCGACTGGCGGACATCCATCCCATAACCCCGGAAGTAAACAGACTAATCACTCAGATCATCCGCTCTCTTCTGAGCCCTGACGAAGAAATTTCCTATGAAGAGGTCATCGATGGCGTGCTTCGTTTCTTTACTATTTCCTATGTCGTTACTATCAAGGATGGAGTCTTTTACGAGATTTGGGGAACCCAGTCTGAAATTACCCGGAAAGTGGCTCTGGAAAAGGCTCTCTGCAATACAGAGCAGCAATATCGCACCACCGTAAATGCCATAGACGACATGATCCATGTGATTGATCGTTCCTATACCATCATCCTGGCAAACGAGCAGGTAATCAAGATGTCTCGCATCTATAATCTCAATGCGAATCCGGTGGGCAGAAATCTGTTTCAGCAATTTCCCCATCTCACTGACTCGGTAAAGGAGGAGTATGAAGAGGTCTTTGAAAAGGGCATCATTTTTCATTCTCGGGAAATGACTACTATCGACGGGAAAGACCACTTTACCGAAACCCGTAAGATACCCTGTTTTGAGGGAAACCAGGTAACCGGAATCGTCACGGTGATCCGCAACATCACCGAAACCCTCCATGAAAAGCTGATGAAGACAATCCTCTATGATATTGCTCGGGCTGCAAATATCACGGACGACTTGGACACCCTTTTTGACACCATCCGCGAAAGCCTCAGCCGCACTATGAATACCGACCATTTTTATGCTGTTCTTTATGACATCGAAACCGATCAGATACGTTTGGAATTTGATTCGGAAATTCTGGATCAAAACGGCTCTGCCCCTGCAGGGAAAACCCTGGTTGCTTATGTATTGCATACCAGGAAACCGCTGCTGGCAACTCCTGAAGTGCAAAAGCAACTCTTGGCAGAAGGTCATCTGGACGAACACCATACCATCGTAAAATCCTGGCTTGGGGTTCCCCTTATCGCCAAAGGTACCATTATAGGAGCCTTGGTGGTGCAGGATTATTTCAAGGCTAATATCTATTCAGCTCATGATATGGAAGTGTTGGAATTTGTAGCCGACGAGATATCTCTGGCTATCGATCGTAAACGAGCCCAGAATAAGATCAATGGCCTGCTCAAAAAGCAGATTGCTGTCAACAATATTGCCATGCTACTGAGTCGCTTTACGGAAGCAAATGCCATGCTCACCGAAGTATATCGTCACATCACCCGCTTTCTGGATGTCTCCTCTTTTTCCGTATCACTGTATAATAAAGATTCCAAAAGATTCCGGGTTATCTACATATCGATATTGGGTAAGGAGATCACCACGGATGATATTCCGGAAATTCCTTTGGGAACAGGTCCTCAAAGTAGGGTAATCAAAAGCGGGAAACCACTGAATATTGTCGACTATAAAGCTGAAGTGCTGAGCAACGTCTCCTTTTTTCGCTGGAAAACCGAAGATGGTCGTACACTGAAAAACAGAGATTTTGATCATCAGAGCTCTCAATCAGCAGCTTTGATACCTCTTAAAAAAGAGAACCGGCCCATCGGGGTTTTGCAAGTGCAATCCATCCGTAAAAAAGCCTATTCATCTGATGATATAGCATTTCTCAGCGAAGTAAGTACTATCGTAGCCATCGCCCTGGATAATGCGTTGCTCTTTGAAAAACTGCAAAAGCAGATCAATGACCGCATCCAGATAGAAGCCAGACTGCGTCACTCCCTGGATGAGAAAAATGTCATGCTTCAGGAGATCCATCATCGGGTGAAAAACAACCTGCAGATTATCGCCAGCATGCTCAAACTGCAACTGCAACAGACCACCCATCCAATCACTTGCAGTGTGCTCAGAGAAAGTCTCGGACGGGTAAAATCGATGTCCCTCGTTCATGAGCGGCTCTACAAAGAGAGCAATTATAGCAGCATCGATTTCCAGGGATATTTCAACGGTCTGACCCGCCAGATCCGTAGTCTCTTTAAAGATAAGATGAGGTCCATCACCATTGAGACAGACCTCACCAACATCACTCTGGATATGGATCAGGCGATCCCCTGCGGCCTTATTATCAACGAATTGGTCACCAATGCGATAAAACATGGTTTCGAGGTTGATCAGAAGGGAAATATTCGTGTTTCCCTGAGCATGAAAGATTCCTGGTATTATCTGGAAGTCAAAGATACCGGTGTGGGATTACCGCCAGATTTTACTATCGGTGCCCAAAGGACTTTGGGTATGGAGCTTGTCACAGCCCTCACCAGTCAGCTTCATGGCAGTATCGAGGCGACATCACACCAGGGAGCCTGTTTCCTGCTTCGTTTTCCTGTAAATAAGCGATAGGACAGGATGCCTGTATCAGAAGCCTTGCAGGGCTTCATAACCACTGAGTGAGAGATCCGCAGATGCAACAAACCCCGAAGAGCAATTCTGCACAGTAAGAGGGCTTTACTTTTCCTTTAAGAGCAATTACTTGACACAAAGATGACACTTATTTTAAGTGCCGGAAAAATGTATAAGGGAGAAGTATGGCTGTTAAGAAACGCTGGTATTTTACGCTCACGAGCACAGAGTCAGCTCAAGCTCGTCATTTTAGCGTATCCAAGCAAATTGGCACGATGACCACCGTTGCCTGCATTTTGCTGATACTGGCCATCATCGGTTCCTTATTCTACATCCATGCCAACCAGAAGAAATTTGTTCGCCTTGCCCAATTGGAAACAGAAAATGCGATACTGAAAGACCGGATAACGACGCTCTCGGCAGATGTTGATTCGGTTTTGGCAAAACTGCGTCTTATGGAAGATTGGGAAGACCAATTGCGGGCAAAAGAAAATCTCAAAGAGATAAATAAAGAGATACGGAAAATGGGTATGGGCGGTTTGCCACAAGTCGATTCTACCTTTGTCTTCATCGGAGAGGGGTTTCACCGGAGCTACAACGATCTGCTGCGGAAGTTGGCGCTGGTAAAGAGCAAAACCCGATATGACGTAATCACCCACGAAGATGTGGTTCAAAAACTGAACCTCAAAACCCTCCTCTACCGGAACACACCATCTATCTACCCAACCTATGGCCGCATATCGGACAAATATGGTTTCCGCTGGCATCCTATAACGAAGAAGAGGAGTTTTCACAACGGTATCGATATTGCCAACAAAACCGGTACCCCTATCTATGCTACGGCAGACGGCGTGGTGCGGAGCACCGGCAGAAAAAAGCTCTTCGGAAATTATATCTCCCTCAAACATAAATTTGGATACGTTACAAACTACGCCCATCTTGACAGAGCTCTGGTGAAAAAAGGACAGACGGTGAAACGGGGAGAAATCATTGGCTACATGGGTAACACCGGACGCTCCACCGGCTCGCATCTTCATTATGAAGTAGTGCGTTACAATAAACATCGTAATCCGGCATCGTACCTGAATAAGCTGGAAAGCGATATCATCCTGACAAAATAGCATGTCGCAAAAACAACCCATCTCTATCGAAGCCGCTTTGAAGCGGTTGGAAGAAATCATATCCCTGATGGAGCAGGATATCGATAATCTGGAAACTGCAGTAAACCTCTATGAAGAAGGTTCTCAGTTAGTTGCCTATTGCGCAGAGAAATTGAAAGAAGTTGAAAATAAAATTGAAATCCTCACCCATGCACAAAACGGTGAGCAAGGGGAATAAATGACAGCAGCACCAGAAAAGATGTTGTTAAAAAAAGATTTAAAAGAAAAGCGTGAACTGGTAAATATCGAGATTGATCGCTTCTTACCGCGAAAAGATGAATTTCCCAAACAGATACACAAGGCGATGCGCCACACCCTTTTTGCAGGCGGCAAACGGCTGCGTCCATACCTGATGATCCATACCTACAAGCTTTTTCGGGATGACATCAACCCTATACTAAGTGTTGCCGGGGCAGTGGAAATGCTTCACACCTACACTCTCATTCATGATGACTTACCGGAAATCGATAATGATGATCATCGCCGTGGCAAAAAAACCTGCCATGTTCTCTTTGGTTCAGACATCGCACTTCTGGCTGGAGATGCACTGCTGGTAGGAGCATTTAATGCCCTTTACGGAAGTGAATTGGCCGACGATATAAAGGTAAAACTGATTCGGGAACTTGCTGTCGAAACTGGTCATAGAGGCCTTATTGCCGGACAAATGGCAGACATCCTGAACGAAGGGAAAAAAGTGTCCAGAGAGACGCTGGAATACATCCATCACAACAAAACAGCCCGGCTGATAAACCTGCCGATTCGCTTTGGATGTTACTTGGCAAAAGCCCCTGAAGCAGACCTGAAACGCATGACTAAATTCGGCGATAAATTGGGCTTGGCCTTCCAGATTGTCGACGACATCCTTGATGTGGAAGGCAATAGCCAAACTCTGGGTAAAACCGTGGGCAAAGATATCAAGATGCAAAAAGCAACTTTCCCCGCTGTATATGGACTTGAAAAGTCTCGCGCAATGGCCACCAGGCTTATCGAGGATGCCAGAAAATTATTGGTTCCTTACGGTGAAAAAGCCGAGCTTCTGGATATGCTGGCAGACTTTGTATTGACCCGCAAATTTTAGTTATGAATATCTCTTCGGCGGTGATGTTGTTAACAGTATCACCGTTCTAATTTATTTATTCACAAAGTCGAGCGGAACAGCTGTTTTTCGATCCTTTGCTCATTTTGCAAAAAAGTTTCTGATGCAGTAATGTAACCACTTGTATTGATATGTATTACATTATAGACGCTTAATTTCTGAGTTTTCATCAATACGTTCTGGTACAGAATATGCATCAATCAGAGTAATATGTACACAAGGACGGTTGCCATGAAATCTATGTTTGGTCGCTGGTTTGAAGAATTTACCAAGGGAGTAACAATCTCCCACTCTCTGAGCAAAACCGTTACCGAAAGTGATGCTACGCTGTTTTGTCTGCTTACCATGAATCACCACCCGCTGCACCTGGATGCAGAGTACGCCAAAGCATCGCAATACGGTCAACGAGTGGTGGTGGGCACCTATGTTTTCAGTCTGGTGGTGGGTCTTTCGGTGTCAGACATCAGTGGCCGGGCCATCGCCAATCTGAACTACGAAGCGATCGTTCATCACGCACCGGTATTTATCGGTGACACCCTTCACGCCGAGACCACCATCCTTCACACTCGCCCCTCTGCAACCAAACCAGATCGCGGCATTGTAACCGTAGAAACCCGTGCTTACAATCAATCAAATCTGCTGGTGCTCAGCTTTCGCCGCACCCTGCTGGTACCACGCCATGAAGCCTGAAAACCTGCTGTTGCGCAGCATGCTTTTTGTTCCGGGGCATAATCGCCGTTACCTGCAAAACGCTTTTGCCAGTCATGCAGATGCGCTGATTATCGATTTGGAAGACTCGGTGCCCTTTGCGGCTAAGCAAGAGGCGCGAGATATCGCCGCAGTTTGGATGCAGAAGCACAAGTTTCCGGGGTCGGTGTTTGTTCGCCTGAATGATGCAGATTCCGGCTTGATGGAAACCGACATAGATAGTTTTTTACCTCTTCCCATTACCGGATTTATTATTTCCAAAGTTTCTTCCCCGCAGGAGGTAGAAGCTGTGGATGCCTTGCTGATAAATACATCTCTGACACTTATTCCTCTCATCGAAACAGCGGCCGCCATACTAAATCTTCCGGCAATATGCCGGGCATCTTCCCGCATTGTGGCAGCTGCATTGGGTGCCGAAGATTTCATCACATCTTTGGGGGGCACCTACAGTCCCACCGGAGCTAATCTGCTGGTGGCCCGCACTCAGTTGGTACTGGCGGCTCGGGCCGCTGGCATCCTGCCTATAGACACGTTGCACATCCGCGTGCACGATCTGGATGAATTGGCCCGTGATTGCGGAGTGGCCAGGGAATTAGGCTTTGAGGGCATGCTTTGCCTGCATCCCAAAGAGCTCCCCATCATTCACCACCATTTTTCCCCAAACCCCGAGGAAATCCGTCAGGCCCAGGCTATGATCGCCCAGTCTCAAGTCATCAGCAAAGAGGGCAAACAGGTGGCCATGGTAAAGGGCACTTTTGTAGGACCGCCACTGGTTCGACGAGCTCAGGTACTGCTGAAAAAAGCGGCGCTCATCGCTGCCAGGGAGCAGCTCTAATGGAAAAATCGATTTATCAACTTCCCTTCACCGTGCTCTCGGCTTACCGTTTTTTACGTCGTTCTCAGCACTGGAATGCAGCGCAACTGGAGCAGTATCAGGATGCCCAATTGCGGGCTTTGGTGAAACATTGTGCCAGCCACGTACCTTATTACAGAGAGCTCTTTGCTCAGATCGGCTTCAATCCGGCAAATTTTCGCGGCCGGATGGATATGGAGAAGTTGCCATTGCTGGATAAAGAAATCGTACGTAATCACAAAGATCAGCTTTTGGCCGACAATGCCGCAGACTTTGGAATCACCTGGGACAGCACCGGCGGCTCCACCGGCACACCACTGCATTTTGCTTTGAGTAACCGCAGTCAGGCGTACAAAATCGCAGCTCTTCTACGGAGTTTTGGCTGGGCCGGCTATCGGCTGGGAAACCGTGTTTGCAGTGTGCAAAGTTACTATTTCAAAAAAAAGCCCTGGCAACGGGTACTGCGATATAACCTGCTTCGCTTCGATTCCAATCAACTCAGTCCCACTGCCATCCGCCACTTTTTGCCGGAACTCAGACGCTTCCTTCCCCGCTTTATCATGGGTTTTCCCTTCGACATCTTTACCATAGCCACAACAGCCGTCGATGAAGGCACACCTCTGCCGCGGCCTCAAGCCATCATTACCTACGGGGAATCTCTTTCTCCCCAGCGACGAGAGGATCTGCAGAATCTATGGCAATGCCCGATATACGACTTTTATTCACTCCACGAAGGCAGCGCCATGATATCCCAGTGCGAAAAGGGTAATTATCACTGCATCGATGATTTTGCCGTGCACGAATATATTCAGGCCGGAGATCACACCGAGCTTATCGGTACAAACCTCTATAACCACACCATGCCGCTGCTGCGTTACCGCATCCGAGACTTTGTGACTCCCACCTCCCAGCCCTGCCCCTGCGGAAAACCCTTCCCCGTGGTGGATAACATCGTGGGTAAAGTCTGCGACCACATCCTTACTCCCGATGGTCGGCTACTGGGCTCGGTGATGAGTCACAGCATGGATAACGCCGCCGGGGTAATCGCTTCTCAGTGCGTACAGACGGCTATCGACACGGTGGAAATACGGTTGCGTACCGACAGCAATTACACCCAGGCATCCCGCCTGGCACTGGAAGCCGGACTGCGGAAACGCCTGGGCTCCAAGATGAAACTTTTCTTTTATCAGGTGGATGAACTGGAAAAACGCCCCAGCGGCAAAACCCCCTTCATCATCTCGAAAATTGGACACACGTACCACTAAGGAGTAGAAATGAGATCGGAACAGTGGCAAAAAATGACCGTCCCCCAGTTACAGAAATTGGCACAGGAATTGAAAGCTGAGAAAAATTGTTACATCATCGCACACAACTACCAGGATGTGGCGGTGCAACAGATTGCCGATTTTGTGGGTGACGGATTGCAGATGGCTATAAAAGCCGCCGAAACCGATGCCGACAAGATCTTCGTCTGTAGCATAAAAATCATGGCTGAAACCACCAAGATACTGAATCAGGAAAAAACAGTATTGATGTCTCATGCTACAGCAGATTGTCGGCTGGCAAATATGCAAAGTCCTGCAGAATTACAGAAACTCAAGGCAAAGCATCCGGGGGCGGAGGTGATCTGCTACGTCAATTCTCCTGCCACCCTCAAAGCTCAGAGCAGCATCACCTGCACGTCGTCAAATGCGGTGGACATCGTGGGTGCCATGCCACGGGACATCCCGCTGATATTTGTACCGGATCGTAATCTTGCCGCCTGGGCATCTTACAAAAATGATCGTCCTCTCATCACCTTCGACAGTTTTTGTTATGTGCATCATCAGATCACGCTGGAGCAGGTACTGGCTCTGCGCAGGATGCATCCCAACCACACCCTGCTGGTGCATCCCGAGTGCCGTCTGGAAGTGTGTAAAGAAGCAGACATGGTGTGCTCAACCAGCCAGATGATAGATTTTGTTGCGACCCATGATAATGTGATAATCGGTACGGAAATCGGGCTGTACAATCAGCTGAAGTATCGTTATCCCGAGAAAAATCTGGTACCCATGTCTATGGCGATGAGCTGTGAAGATATGAAAAAGACGACGTTGCGTGGAGCCGTGAAAGCCCTCTATGAAGAAGCGTATCCCATCACTGTTCCCGATGACATCGGGCGGAAAACCATCGATTCACTCAACCGTATGTTCTCTGTGGTTCAGGCACTGTGAAGCAGGAAAAATCCTTATTTGTCAAACTGGTGCAATGCGCCGTTTCAGCAGGATTATTGTATTGGATTGTCTCTCATTATTCTATATCCTTTTCCACATTATTTCCCTCCCTTGCCTCACCCCTCGCTTTGGTTGCAACGCTTATTATCTCTCTGGGTTTCATCCAGATTCTGGCAGCAGTTCGATGGCGTACCCTTCTGGCATCTATGGCGATGAAGCTCCCTCTTGCTCCCTTGCTTGGCATCAATGTCACTGCGATTTTCTGGGGTTCTCTGTTACCTTCATCCGATGGCTTTGCTGCTCTGCGCATCTTGATTTTTTCCCGCCGTTACCCGGCACATTCTGCTACCGGTGCCGCATCGGTGATTTGTGAGAAAATCTATGGATTTTTTGCTCTTTTCATTTGGGCTATAGTCGGGATGGCAGTGCTATCCCGTTGGCATTGGCCCCTTATTTTTGCCAGTCTCATTTTTATTGCCTTTATCTATTTACTCTTGCTTGTACTTCCTCTCCCCGGGAAAATCAGCAAAAATCCCCTCTGGGCATCGATACATTCATGGTTATCTACACTGCGTCAGCAATTTTCCCTTCTACCCCATGCGAGATTGTTGCCGCTTCTCCTGCCCCTCATTCTCACTATCCAATTGCTTTCCTTTCTCATTGTCTTCCTCCTTTTCCAATCCATTGGTGTATCGGTGCCATTTATCAACTGTCTTCTCACGGTTCCCCTCATCCAGTTCATCGCCCTGGTGCCCATATCTCTGGGCGGGTTTGGTGTGCGGGAAGCCGCCTTTGTAGCTCTTTTTGCTCCTTCAGGTGTGGATGCATCCAGCGCTATTACGGTATCAGTTCTCAGTTTTCTGGTGCTCACCGCAGCTCCGGCTGTGGTTGGCGGGATGCTTCAGCTTACCCACAACATAGCCTTTGTCAGGAAGCCACTGTGAGTAGCCTCATCTCGGTAGTGATCCCGGTGTACAACGATGCACCGGTGCTGCCTTTTTTGCTGGAGCGTCTGGCACCTGTTCTTTTTAGTCTGGATGCAGACAGCGAAATTATCTGCGTGGATGATGCCAGCACCGATGGCTCCTTTGAGCTGTTGCACTCTCTACAAAAAGGCCATCCTGACCTGCATCTGCTTAGGCTGGCTGCCAATGCCGGACAGTCTAACGCCATTACTGCCGGGATAGAATATGCCCATGGCGGGCGCATCGTGGTAATGGACAGCGATCTGGAAGATCCACCTGAAGCAATTCCCTCTTTATTGGCAGCACTGGATAGCGCTCCTCTGGCTCTGGCTCAGGATTCTGGGCGCTGGGAAAGAGGATGGCGAGGAGTGAACTCCATGCTTTTTTGTCTGTTATCTCGAATTCTCACATCTCTGGCGTCACCCGCCAATGTCGGAGTTTTCCGCGCCTTTACCCGAGCAGGATTGGATGCAGCAATGGCAAACAGCAAACCGGAAGGAACCACTCTCAGCCGTTTTTATGCAGCCAAAATTCCCTATGCTCTGGTTCCCATTGCCCGTGGACACCGTGTGGCTGGCACGAGCAGTTACACCTTTTTCAAGCGCTTTCATCTGGCCTGTACCCGTATTTGTACGTATCATAGAATCCCGTTCTTACGTACACCACACCGGCCGCATTACACTATTGCGAAGGTTATCACACCATGAAACAGGTCATCATTTTGGGAGGAATCGGAAACGGCAGTGTGATAGCTCACGCCATCCGGGATACAGCATCGTATCCGCATCCACAATTTCAGGTGGCAGGGTTTTTGAACGATCGACTGCTGGTGGGTACTACTATCGAAGGTTTCCCGGTTTTGGGAAAATTGCTGGATGTGCATCAATTTCTGGATGACGGCTATCTGGTGATCAATACGATTTACCGCATCGACGGAAATTCCCGGCGGATAAAGCGCTTTGAAAAACTGGCCATCCCGTGGGAAAGAATGGCAACCTTCATTCACCCCCGCGCCTATGTGGCTCCCGGTGCAAAGCTCCATCCCGGCTGTGTGGTATTGCCTAATGCATCAATATCTCCCGGAGCGGAAATCGGCACGGGCAGTTTGATAATGGTAAACGCCACGGTAGGGCACAATTCCATCCTGGACTCCTACTGCCACTGCGCTGCCCAAAGCTGCATCAGCTCCTTTGTGAAGGTGGGAAAGGGAGTGCACATCGGCCTCAATGCCACCGTGGGGGATGGCTTAAAAGTTGGAGATTTTAGCACATTGGCCATGGGATCCGTGCTCACTCGAAATCTCCCGGCTGGAGAAATCTGGGCAGGAAATCCTGCACGCTTTTTGCGAGAAATCCGATGAAACGCATCGCCATCCTGCAATCCAACTACCTGCCTTGGAAAGGCTATTTTGACATCATCCATCGGGTAGATTGCTTTGTTTTTCTGGATTCGGCACAATACACCCGGCGGGACTGGCGAAACCGAAATCTGATAAAAACCCCACAGGGATTATGCTGGCTCACCGTCCCCACCAATGGAAACCGGAGGATGCGGATAAACCAGGTGCAGATAGACAACAACCAATTTTGGGCAGAACGACACTTGAAAGCACTGGAACTGAATTATCGCCGCACACCCTACTTTCATCGCTATTTTCCCCGGATCAGGGAAGTATTGCTCCAAAGACACATCTTCCTCAGCGACCTCAACCAATATCTCATCCGCCTCATCGCCAACTGGCTGCACATCAACACCCGGTTTTATCAGTCAGACGATTTTGTGTTACTGGAGGGGAAAAACGAGAAAATCATTTCACTGGTTCAGCAACTGGATGGCACTCACTATCTCACCGGCCCGGCGGCGAAAAATTACATCCTCCCGGAGCTGTTTGAATTTAACAACATCACACTGGAATATATGACTTACAATCATTACCATTCCTACGATCAGCCTTGGGGTGAATTTTCTCACGGCGTCACGATTTTGGATTTGCTCTTTTGCTGTGGCCCCGATGCCGCATCCTATATCCGGGATGAGTAAGATGCCCGTAATGTTTCATAAACCCTTTATCGCATCTCACAGCGAGGATAAACTGCATCAGGCGGTGCAGGCGGGATCATTGGCCGGAAACGGCTCTCTGAGCCGTGAGGCGGCAGCTCTGGTACAGCAGATCACCCACGCCGGAGAAGTAATAATGACCGCATCCTGTTCAGCAGCCCTTCAAATGTGTGCTACCCTGCTGCGCATAGAGTCCGGCGACGAAATTATTGTACCATCCTTTACCCATCCAGCCTCGGTGTCGGCCTTTGCTGCCGCCGGCGCCGCAATTCGCTGGATAGACATTGTCAAAGATACCCGCGTGCTGGATATTGCGGCGCTTCCGGCCCTCATCTCACCCCGCACCCGGGCTGTGGTAACGGTTCACTATGGCGGTGTTTCTGCCGATATGATTGCCCTCCGCAGGTTTTGCGATACCAACGGCCTGGTACTGATAGAAGATGCAGCCATGGCACTGGATGCATCCTGGCAAACAAAGCCTCTGGGAAGCTGGGGCGATCTGGCAGTGTTCAGTTTTCATCAAACCAAAAATATCCAGTGCGGCGAAGGTGGCGCATTATGCGTAAATAATCACCGCTTTCTGGAACACGCCCATTTGTTGCAGCATTGCGGCACAAATAAGGCCGCATTTTTGCAGGGGGAAGTGCCCGCTTACACCTGGCAGGTTTTCAGTAGCAATTACCTGATGTCGGCATTGCAGGCCGCTTTTTTGATACCACAATTGCAGCAATGCCCCACCGTAACCAGTCATTTACGAAACCTGTGGCAACACTATTCCCGTCGTCTTTCATCGGTACTTTCTCCCGAGCAATTACCTCTCGTTCCCCCACAATCTCAGCATAACGGCCATTGTTTCACCATTCTCTGTGCATCCTATCGGCAACGACAGGCTTGCATCGCATTTCTGCATGAATACGGTATTCAGGCGGTATTTCATTATCAGCCGCTCCACCGTGCGCCGGTGTGGCAAGGCGCTTTTGACGCAGTTGAACTACCGGTTACTGAGGAAGTGGCCGCAACCATCCTGCGTCTGCCTATGCATTTTTATCTCACTGTGCAGGATGTCGATGCCGTCTGTGATGCCCTGGCCACCTTTTTTACGGGGTAATCCATGCAACGACGAATTGTCTGGTTGAGCTACTTTGGTTTGCTTCTGGCCATCGCGGCCCCCTATCTCATTTTGGGCCATGATGCGCACATCCTGGTTCACGACAATCTGAATCAGATTAATATGCTGGGGATTCATGGGGGACGCTTTGCCGCACCACTTTTACCCGGTTCTCATCAGCCTCATTTCACTCTGCAGGGCACACCGGATATCTTTCATCTGGCCCATTTCAAACTGGATAAACCACTTTTTGCCCTTGGTTATTTTCCCGGTTTTGTCCTCAATGAACTGTTGTATCGTCTGTTGGCTTTACTAGGGATGGCCGCATTGCTGCGGTGCCTCAACGGCACCTTCGGTTACCCACAACTCCTTGCCACCCTGGCTTTTGCCGCACTTCCCTTCTGGCCTCAAGGCAACGGCTCCATCGCCGCATTTCCCCTTCTTGCCGTAGCCTGCATCCACCTCTCCCGCCATCACCACCTCCTGCCATCATTGGTTCTCATTGCCTTCTACGCCCTCTATTCCAATTTCTTTTTCATCGGTATTTACCTTGTTCCGCTGTGGCTGGCAGCTATCCTCTGGCTGCTTTTCCGTGGCCGCAAACCATGGCCCCTTCTGGCAGGATGCATCCTCTTTCTGGCGCTTTCAGCCATTTCTCATTTCCCGGTTTTTTACAATCAGCTTGTGGCGCACATCCCCACCAATCGCGCCGTTCAGGAATTCGCCGGTGTGAGCACCTGGCAAAGCGCAAAAGCCGTGGTGATGAACATCCTTGCCAGCCAACCACTGGCGCCCAGCCTACATCGCTGGATTATACTCCCCTTCTGCGTCGTGATCACCATTCTGCTGTGGCGTAACAAAGCAAGGATGCGTAGTGTCGGGCTTTTGTGGCTGGGAATCATCAGCTGCGCCACCCTCAGCGCACTCTTCTTCTGGATGCCGATTCAACGGTTGTGGCAAGCCCTTGGACTGGGATTCAATTTCAGCCGAATCTATGTTTTTATGCCGATGTTTTGGTATCTGCTATTGGCCTTCTGTGCAGGATGGCTCTCTTCTCGGCCCCGGAAAGTCTGGAAAACCCTGGCCATCACCATCCTGTCTGCACAGCTCCTGCTGAACCTGGGAATCACTGTCCATCGCACCATCGCCGACAGACCCACCTTCCGGCAGTTTGTGGCGATACGGCAATTTGACGCTATCAAAACCGCCATGGGTACTGATGCACATCAGGATGTGGTGGGCTGCATCGGCTTTTACCCTGCAGTGGCACAGTATAACGGCCTGCGCACCATCGATTCCTTCAGTGCCTACTACCCGGCATCCTACAAAGCCACTTTCCGCTCCTTCATCGCAGCCGAACTGGAAGGTAATCAGGAATTAAGAACCTATTTCGAAAACCGCGGTTCAGCGCTGTATCTCTTTGATGATGAAATCGGCTTTGATTACACTACACAAAATTATCCCGCCGATTTATCCATTACCTGTGATCTGAACATCCCGGCACTACAGCAGCATCGGGTGAAATGGCTTATTGCATCCGTACCTATAAAAAACGCAGCTCAACGGAAACTGCAACCCGTTATTACTCAGCCGGGAAACGGCTATTATCGATCCTTAACCCTTTACCGCATTAAGGAGGAATTATGAAACTTTGCGGCACCATACTCATTTTTTGTCTTTTTACCGTGCTGGGAGCCCAGACCATCATTCCCGGCGGAGATATCAGCGGTACCTGGACGGCTGCGCAATCACCTTACCACGTGATGGGTAATTGCCTCATTCCCGCCGATGAAATCCTTGTCATCCAATCCGGCGTAGAAGTACTCTTTGATAACGCCATCCGGTTGCAGATAAATGGATCACTGCATGCCGAAGGTACCGTGGCCGACTCCATCATCTTCGATGCACTGAATCCAGAATCAGGCTGGAACGGCATTCGCTGCTATGCATCCAGCCTGCAAGATAGCACCATTTTCACCCATTGCCGTCTCAGTAATGCATCCAGCCTGGATGGCTACTGGAACAGCCGTGGCGGCGCGCTGCTTCTGCATCAGGCGGAACAGGTGCGGATTGAAAATTGCCAGTTTACTCACAACACAGCTAATTATGGCGGTGCCCTCTATGTGCGCACCTGCTCGCCTATCATCCGCCATTGCTCTTTCCGCTGTAACGAAGCACTGCATGACGCCGGGGCGTTGCAAATATCAACCTCCGCCAATCCCCTGATTGCATCCTGCATCTTTGAGCACAACCAATGCATGTATGACGGCGGAGCTATCTTCATCGCTGCCAGCAGTCAGCCCATCGTGGAAGAGTGCATAATAAAGGAAAACCATGCCATCGATCGCTGGGATTACAGTGCTAATGGCGGCGGGATCAGTATCTGGGATTCATCTCCTATCATCCGAAACTGTTCGATCACCCGCAATACCAGTGCCGCCGTCGCTGGAGGCATCACTGTGGGGAATAACTCAGATGCGATAATTGAAGATTGCCTCATTTCCCAAAATAGAAGCAACGAATATGGTAGTCTCAGAGTTATTTGGTCAAATGTAACCCTCAGTGGCGTAACTATCTGTTACAACACATCCGGTGACAGCGGAGCCGGCCTCTCTCTGGGCCACCAGGCTACCATCACCACCGATGAACAGAATCGCTGTGATATTTTCCTGAACAACACCTACAGCAGCTACAATGGCAACAATTTGGGAAATGATATTAGCTGTAACAGTAGCAATTCTGCCACCCTGCATCTTGGCACCTTTACTTTTTTGCAGCCTGATGAAAGCTTGGTTTATCCGTTGGCAAATTTTACTCTGGATATCCAGGAGGGATTTTGTTCACCAGTGGATGCAGACCTTTTCGTAAGCCCCGCAGGATTACCTTCCAACAGCGGGCTGAGTGCAGCAGATCCCATTTCATCAGTGTTTCAGGCCATTACCATGATGCAGTCTTCCGCCACTTCTCCTCACACGATACATCTGGCAGAGGGGACTTACGCCCATGCCACAGCGGGTGAAGTTTTTCCGATGGAATTTAAAGAAGGCCTTACTCTCAGTGGCAGCGGAATGACCAACTGCATCCTGGATGCATCCGGAACAGATTACTGCCTGATGGCTATAGAAGTGAATGGAGCCAGTGGCTCAGGATTTTCGATAACCGGTGCCACCCAGGGCAGCGTGTACATCAAGGAATCTTCTCTGCAATTACAAAATGTATGGATACACCATAACAAGGCACGATACGATCCGGGCGGCGGCATCTTTATGCGTAGCAACTCACAGCTTACTCTCACCGACTGCCTCATAGAAAACAATCAGGCTATCCAGGATAGTCCCCTTTTCTACGCCACTAGTGGCGGTGGCATCGGTTGCACAGGAAACAGCATTCTCAACCTTGCAGGCACAACCATACGAAACAACACTGCCCAAATTAGTGGCGGCGGAATCTGGGTAGAAAATAACAGCACGGTAAACTGGGATGCAGACAATCGTTGCTCCATTTATGATAATCACGTGGTAGAGTTGCTCTATGGAAGTGATCTGTACAGCAGCCAATCAAACCCACTGATGGCAGTAATAGTGGATACCTTTACCGTAATGAATCCTCAATCACAACACGCCTATCCCCTCATCAAATTTTCCTTCGATATTCAATCAAGTTTCACTCCACAAATCGCTGCCGATCTCTACGTGAGCCCGACAGGCGATGATACCAATTCCGGGCTTACTCCCGACGATCCGCTGAAAACCATTGCCCTGGCATCCAATACCATTCTGGGTAGTGCCGATGCACCCCACACCATCCACCTGGCCGATGGAACCTACAGCGCTTCCACAAATGGCGATACTTTCCCGGCATTGATCACCGACTACATCATCCTTGAGGGACAGTCTGCCGCTACCTGCATCCTGGATGGCGAAGAAACCTCCCGCCTGCTGATTATCAGTGGTTATCATGCCAAATGTCAGGACATCACACTAAAGCGAGGCCGCACATTTGGCTATAACCAGGATGGTGGTGGCATCCTGATTCTGGGCACAGACACTGTTGTAAAAAACACCGTGGTTACCCAATGTCACAGCGATGGAAGCGGGGGAGGCATCAAGGTAAATGCCGTGAGCAGCATCCTGGATGGCGTGCAGGTGGTTAACTGTATGAGTAACGATGCCGGTGGCATATATGTAGATGGCGGAGTTATCTTGCGAAATTGCTCGATACGAGATAATATTGCTCTCTACGGGCCAGGAGGCATGTATATAGACGGTACCGTTACCTTCAGTCCCACACTGAAATCTTCGATTTACAACAACCATAGTCGCAGTGAATGGGGCACCGCTATGGATATTTCTGCCACAGATGGTGCCACTAACACCGTTGTGATAGATACTTTTACCGTGATGCAACCAGACAGACGAACAATGGATTTTGGTTCAACCAACCCCACAGTGGATATTGAGCAGGGCTATTTTTCTCAATATGCAGCAGATATTTTTGTGAGTCCGGATGGCGCTATGAACAACAGCGGCCTTACCCCAAATGATCCACTGCCAACCCTCAATCAGGCACTGCTGACCTGTATCAGTTCTGCTACCGACCCCCATACCATCCATTTGCTCCCCGGCACCTATGGTGATGAGGAATATTTCCCCTACACCTTCACAGAGCCAGTTACACTGGAAGGGGCTTCTGCCCAGGAAGTTGTTCTGGATGCAGCCGGTTTTTCCTTCTTCTACTTCAATTTTTCCGGTGATTTTGCACTGAAGCACGCGACCCTGTGCAATGCCAATACTTCCAGTGGCACCATCACTGTAATAGGAACCAATATGGATATCTCTGATTGCATATTCCAAAATAATACATCATCTTACAATGGAATAATCAGTGCCAACGGGGAATCTACTCTGCATCTTGATCGTACTCTCTTCCACCACAACCAATCTCAATACGGCTGCAATGCCCTCCGTATAGAAGAGTGCGAAACCCTTATCACCAATTGCACTTTTTCCCAGCAGATAATCTCGAATGCCATTCCCATTACCATTCATTGTGCCAATGTAATCATCCTCAACTCCATTTTCTGGAATAACGGAGATATGCAAATCTATAACTATTCAAACACCACTACCGACGTGGTGCTGGATAACTGCCTCCTGGAGAATGGTGAAAACAGCATAGAAAATTATGGCACAGGCACCCTTCATTACATGGATGGAAACATCAATACCGATCCACTGTTTGTAAATGGCAGCAGTGATTTTCACCTTACCGCGCAATCGCCCTGCATCGATGCCGGAGTGGCGGAATATTTCTGGCAAAACCAGCAAATCATGGCCATCCCTGATTCCCTCTATTGCGGCCTGGCACCGGATATGGGCTGCTTTGAATACGACAATACAACAGCCGGTAGCAGCACCGCTCCCAGCGTGACGAAGCTATATGGAAATTACCCGAATCCTTTCAATCCAACAACGGAAATTATGTTCAGCCTCACCGCTCAAGACGCAGAAGGCGCCAAGATAGAAATATTCAATGCCAAAGGGCAGAAAGTACGAGAATTAGGGATTGAGTTGTCATCTCGAACGGAGTTGAGAGATCTCTCTTATTCTGTTTCTTGGGATGGCACCGATTTTAACAACCATCCGGTTTCATCAGGCGTGTATCTCTACCAACTGAAAGCTGGCGGCAAAGCTCTGGACCAGAAGAAAATGCTGTTGCTGAAATAATGAATCCGGCATCCTGGCAGGTTTTTCTCAACCTGCCGGGTTTGCCGGAGAGTTTGTGAAATCGTCTCCCTGATGTATCTTATAGAGGAATTCTACTCCCATTGAGTACACTCAATGGGCGCATAAATTTAAAGGAAGAGCGGCATGAACTGAAAATCCTGATTCTTCGTCAAAAGAACAACGTGCAAGACACCTCAGAATGACGGATATTTTTCCTCATCCCAGTATCAATGCCATTGGCGCCTTCGGTTCAAAGGGTTAAACTCTACTGATTTTCTCCGCAAATCTTTCTCCCCCTGGCAAGGGGAGCATGGATCAATCCCCCTTATAAGGGGGAATAAAAGGGGGTTTTGAATGACGGATTTACTTTCATCCTTCGTCATGTGCCCCTGCAAGAGAGACTCAGGAAGACGAACAAATCGACGATCTGACGTATCTTACAGCGATAATTTACTCTCATTGAGCTACGCTCAACGGACGCATAAATC
>JAGGWK010000063.1 GCA_021157525.1 Candidatus Cloacimonadota bacterium
TGCCTTATTCCGTAGAGACGCAGGAGAGAAGCCACAAATACCGAAGCCACGTAACAAACGTTGTCATCTCGACCAAGCGGAGCGAGTGGAGAGATATTTCCCATTAACCCGCCTGTTTCCTTTTATCTCACCGCAAAGACGCAAAGGAATTTTTTTGCATCGAGCTCCATGAACAAGTCGTCTCCCTGACGTATTTTTCACGTTGTTCTTTTCAGGAAGGGCGACATGATCATCAAGTGTCCAAACACCTGATCTGTTTCCTGTTTTATGAACCACGGTATACAGGTAAAACAGGAAAGTGAATAGCATCGAATCCAAAAACACAACCACGAATTAGCACACATATCCGTGATTATGTTCTACCCTTTCCGGATTGTGATGGCTTTTGCATTAACCAACCATTGGTTAAACCCATGGCTACTGATGTTTTGCCCTTTCGGGCAATGAAATCCTCTGCCAAAGAGATCACCTCCCCATCCCTACGCCCTTCAGAGAGGTTGTGGAAACCGTTGAAACGGTTACACATTACTTGGGCGTCCTAGTACTACTGGCTAAGCCAGTGGTTAATAAGAACAGTTGCAACTCTCTCACTACCTCCCATTTCTCTGCTACTAAAATCGTAAATGTGTCCGGTGACGGAGAAGAAAATCTCATCCACATGAGAAGTCCCGGTATCATTTACAAAACGCCATTTTCGCTGAATCCCCAGATCTACAGAACCACCACCATAGTACAATTTCAATCCCATCCCGGGAGCTGTGTCCATCCATGCATGTTTGCGGAAGGGATAGAGATTGGTGCTGTTCTTTACAAAGGCTGCCACATTAAAGCCGATTTTCTCGTGGTTATATTGGTAGTCGGGATTTCCCAAAAAGAAGAGATTGTGGGAAGAATTGGTAAAAAAGAGGGGTAAAAGCCAGAGGGTTTCCTGCTTATCCCTGGGAAGAGCTGCCGACATCAGATAGATCATGCTGAGGTCGACAACGGGAAAGATGCTGAAGCTTCGCCGGTTTTTGTTGAAGGGATCGCTATTTGTCCAGGACAGATTGATGAAATCCGTCTCGATAATATACCAGGGAGAGACGGGTATATCCACGCCCAGACCCAGACGATTATCCACATGCAGATTGCTGGTGTATTTGATGATCATGGCGTTGTAGCGGGAAAGAGGCTGGGGGTCGATATTGTAGGCATCCTGGCCAAAAAGGGGGAAAAGCAGGGAGAGGAAAAGAAGGGAAATCCAGAGAGGTTTCATAATGCTCCTGTGGAAAAGAGAAGATGCAGCCCGTAGAACAGAGCTGCATCCCAATAGATTATTTACTTTCATTGTAGGCTTTTAAAACACCAAGGACGTAATCGATGTCGGCTTCGGTGTGGTCGGCATTTACCTGGAAACGAATTTCTTCGTCACCTTTGGGAACCACGGGGAAATTGAGGCCGGTACCCAGCACGCCGTTGGCGGTAAGGTATTTTACCAGGGCAGTAGTTTCGGCGGTATCACGTACCATCAGCGGAACCACCGGATGGTCACCGGGGATGGTTTCGTATCCCAGAGCAACCATGCCATGTTCAAATTTCTTGGTCATGGCTTGCAGATGGGCCAGACGTTCTTTGCCTTCTTTGGTATCCAGGATATCCAGGACTTTCAGTGCGGCAGCGGCTTCGGAGCAGGTGATGGGATTGGAATAGATGTACATGGGGGCAGTTTCGTGAAGAAATTCCACCAAGGTTTTGGAGCCAACTACGTAGCCGCCATTCACACCAAAGGCTTTGCCCAGAGTTCCTACCAGGATGTCAACTTTGGTACCGGTGTAATCTTCTGTTCCACGGCCATTGGGGCCAAAAGCACCTACCCCATGTGAGTCGTCGGCGATGGTGATCACGCCTTCTTCAAACTGGTCATCGTATTTTTTAGCGATGGGAACCAATTGGTCGAAGGGACAATGATCCCCACGCATACTGAAGATGCCGTCGGTAATCACCAGGCAGCGTTTGCCAGTACCCACAGCCTGCTGCAATTTTGCATCCAGATCTGCCATGTCGTTGTGTTTGTAGATAAACTTCGCGGCTGGACGGGTAAGGCGCATCCCCTGAATGATGCAGTTATGGTTCAGCTCATCGCTCACGATCACGGTTTCTTTAGTGGTAAGGGGGTAGATCACTCCCATGCTGGTAACGTAGGCGCTGGAAAAAATCATGGCAGCTTCACGGCCATGGAACTGAGCCAACTTGGTTTCCAGATCGATGTGTGGACGGTGTGTACCACTGATAAAGCGCACTGCGCCGGGACCCACGCCGTATTCCTGGGCTGCTTTTTCTTCGGCTTCTACCACGGCAGGAACCATAGACATTCCCAGATAGGAGTTGGCATTCATCTTGACAAACTCTTTATCGCCATGCCCTTTTAAAATGTATCGGGGACCTTTGTCTCCGGTAGCTTTGATGATTTTTTCAATGACCAGTTCGGGACCTTTATCCCGTCCGGTAGTCCTGAGGTCGTCCAGATTTGCCTGCAATGCGGCATTCAATTTTTTCAAACCCATAATATCCTCCATTATTTTTTATGTTTCCAATATAATCTGCGCACCGGCAATTTCTTTAAGGTGCGTGAGAGAGACAAATATCTGTATCACCCCTCTGGATGCAGCAACGTCTTGGGCTTTGCCGGTAAGTTTCACCACCGGTTTGCCCAGTTCATCGGGTAAGATTTCGATTTCACTAAATCCGATTCCGTTACGCCATCCGGTACCTAAGGCTTTTAAAAAAGCCTCTTTTGCTGCAAACCGTGCAGCAAAGGATTGAGCAGGATGCGGCTTGCCGGAGCAATAGGCTACTTCCTGCCTGGTAAATATCTTACGCAGAAAGGCATCACTTTTGATGCTCTTTTCCATCCGCGCCGTTTCTATCAGATCAAGCCCTATTCCAACGATCATTATTGCACTTCGATGTCTCCGTGTACATGGGTGCCATCTTCGGCATGGAAAACCACCCGATAAATATCATTTACATTTGCCGGAGCAATCCATTCGTATGAATGATCACCGGCGGTTTGCACTTCCTGCGCCATCAAGGTCTCCACAATCTCATAATCCCGATTGAGGACAATCATGCTGACGTGCTGCGAAGATGGCAATGTGTACATAATGGTGGCAAAGGTAGTACAGGGGTTTGGGAATGCCGGGCCGGCAGTGGTTTCTCCCACCAGAACCCAGTCATCAGGATCAGGATCGCCCACCGGTTCGTTCACGGAGTTGCGTCCTGTAATGCCACTGATGGTGGTAAGGTCTTCTTCAAAGATGGGGCACGGAGTAAAGGTTACTTCCACACTTTCGGTGGTGGAAGAGCCGTCGTCATACTTGGCTTTTGCCTTGATGACATGCTCACCGTAATTCCAGGAAGAGGTATTGAAGTTGCTGTATCCAAAGGGAGCCAATGCGTCTTCGATAACAATAACGTTGTCCACCCAAATGGTCACTTTTTCTACTTTGTCGCTGTTTTCAGCCGTTACGGAAATATCGATAGCGGGATTCCATACATAGCCCCCCACAGATGTGGAAATGCTCAGGGTAAGGTCTCCGGCATCTTCACTTTCCGAGGGACAGGCCATAAGGAACAACATCAGCGCTGCAACGACCAGAATTGCGCATTTTCTCAACATCAAATCCTCCTTATTTTGGGAATTATTTCAATTTTTCTTTGAGCACCTTCAGCATATCCTCAGTCATGGATGCCAGATCGTATGTAGGTTCCCAGCCCCATTCCTGCCGAGCTGCAGAGTCATCCATGTTGTTTGGCCAGCTGTTGGCGATTTCGGCTTTCACTTTATCCACATTGTAATCCATCTTGAATTCAGGAATGATTTTTCTTATCTCTGCTGCAATGATCTCTGGATCAAAGCTCATTGCTGTTACGTTAAAGGCATTACGGTGAATAAGTTTGCTGCCATCTGCTTCCATCAGATCGATAGCGGCTTTTATGGCATCGGGCATATACATCATATCCAGAAATGTGCCGGCAGGCAGGTTACAGGTATATTTCTTGTTCTTAATGGCTTCATAATAAATTTCCACTGCATAATCTGTAGTGCCACCACCCGGAAGGGTTACATTTGAAATGATGCCAGGATAGCGTACTCCACGGGTATCAACACCAAATCGTTTAAAGTAGTAGTCGCATAACAATTCCCCGGCTACCTTAGTTACTCCATACATGGTAGAAGGACGCTGGATAGTGTCTTGTGGAGTATTGTCCAAAGGAGTAGATGGGCCAAAGGCACCGATAGAACTGGGTGTAAATACTGCACATTTCTGCTCCCGTGCTACTTCCAGAACATTATAAAGAGCATTAATATTCACATTCCACGCCAGGTTTGGCTTAGCTTCTGCCACTGCAGAAAGTATTGCTGCCAGATGATAAATGGTATCTACCTTATATTTTTTTACCACATCCGCTACTTGCTGTGCATTGGTGCAATCCACTACTTCGTATGGCCCTGATTCTTTTAATTCGCCTTCCGGCTTGGTTCTGTTTACGCCACAGATCACATTCTCCGCACCATAAACCTTGCGTAATGCCATCACCAGTTCAGACCCAATCTGACCAACTCCGCCGGTTACTAAAATCTTTTCCATAATTTATTCTCCTGCATTCAATTTTTTTGAAACAAACTTTTTTATCCCCTTTTCTGTCAATAATAAACTAGCCCGGCTTCCAAAGAATAAATAACGGGCAAACAAAGTCCCTACCGTCCGCCATCATCATTTCTACAAACCTATATCCTCTACGATGGGAAAAAAGAAAAACCAGGCCATCAGGGCGGGGATTTTGAGCGACGGGATTCTTGCCGGGAGTGCCGCTACAAGCATCTTTTTCAGTCTGGATGCATACCTGCCAAAGCCCGGGATTTCATTGACGTCGGCAGCCTGTTTTGATGCATCAGTGCCGAGTAACAAAGAACGTACGCCGCAGACGACCGTAACAATCGAAGGTTACCCAGGTGGATGCCACCAACGCCAGAAATACCGACAGAGCCATAGTTACGTAGATCGCCACCATTATCATTATCTGATATTTGATAGCTACGGTGGGAGTGGAACCGCCCAGAATTTGCCCCGTCATCATACCCGGAAGAGCAACCAGGCCAATGGTGGCCATACCGGCGATTTGCGGTGCCATGGCGGCGCGATAAGCTTCCCGCATAAAAGGTCGCACCGCTTCCCAGCGGGTTGCCCCCAACGTAACATAATGGATGTACTCATATTCCCGCCGCTGCAAGCCGGTATAAAAACGGTCAAACCCGATGATATTACCCCGCAGAAGATTACCCAGAACCATCCCGCCCAGCGGTATGAGATAACGGGCATGAATGATGGTGCTGAGGGGAAACACGATCATGAAGGATGCCAGCACAAAGATCACCGAAATAGCATACGCAGGAAAAGTCACCAGCAGAAGCCGACCTTTTTTCATCCCGCTCTGATGCAAGACCGAAAGATTGGCTACCAGCAGCATCACGCACAACCAACCGATGTTGAGAAGCAACGAATCGATGCGGAAAATCACCCGCAAATAAACAGCCACAAGGCTCAGTTGTACCACCATCCTGACTGTGGCAACCAGCAAAGATCGGGTGAGCCGTAGATGCAACAAACGAAAAATGGTGATGGGAACCACCAAAATAAGCAGATATACCGCCAACATATAGGGCGAAATTGAGAAAGTGTGTTCCATTATGCCTCCCTGCCAAACAGTGCGCCATCCCGCAATGTGAGCTTACGCATCCCTGCCTGAAGCCACTGAATATCATGAGAAACCACGATCACGGTGCACCCTTTCAGTTGGTTGATTTCTTCTATTACCCGGGCGCTGTTGGCCGCATCCAGGCTGGAGGTTATTTCATCCAGCATAAGAATGGTGCGCCTGAGAAGCAACGCCTGAATAATGCACATCCGCTGCTGCTCACCACCGGAAAGACAATCAAACTGCGTGGCCTGGATTTCAGGAGAAAAATCGAATTTCAGTAACAAGCGCCGAATCTCATCGGGTTGCGGGGCGTGATTGCGATTTGCCCGAAACGTATAAGGCAAAGTGACAAACTGTTTTACCGTCCCTTCGAAGCCCGGCGCTTTTTGCCCTATGTAGGCGCAGTTTTGCCGATAGGACGCAATGTTGGATGCATCCAGCTGCTGCTCACCATACCATAAAGAGCCCTCATCCAAGGCTTCAAACAGGAGCATCGATTTGAGAAGAGTTGATTTCCCGCTCCCCGAAGGACCGGTGATCACTACCTTTTCTCCTGTATCTATCAGGCAATCGGTGTGCCGGAAAAGCCACCGTCCACCTTTTTGAATCCCCGCATTTTTTAGTTCCAATGCCATAGCTCATTTCTCCTTCAACAGCGTCATTATGCAGCAGGGGAATTGCCGTCAAATGCAAAATTCTTCTTCTGTAAAATAAATTTCTCATAATGGATTGACGCATATGAGCCAAAACCAAAAAAGGCCCGCAGGAGGAGTAATGAAAACGATACGACACACAATTAAAGAGCATGCAGGCGTTATTGCCGGCTCGATATTATTCGCCATGGCCTATTCGTGGTTCCTGGCACCATACAAAATTGCACCCGGCGGTGTGGGCGGCTTGTCGCAGATAGCGTATCATCTGCTGCACATTCCCCTGGGAACCTGCATGATTTTGTTTAATATACCCCTGTTTTTCGTCAGTTTTTTGATGGTGGGCAAGCGTTTCGGTGCGCGTTCTATTTATGGTATGATTTCCACCTCAATCTTTACAAACTTTTTGAGCTTTGAAAACCTGCATAAAATGGGGATTATCAAAGACCTCACACCTTTCACCTTCACCCAAAACGGCCATGAGTTTTATGCCATGCTGGCACCCCAGGATATCTACCTGGCAGGCATCACCGGCTCCGTTCTCTTGGGTATCGGCCTGGGGCTGATCTTCCGCAGCCGCGCATCTACCGGCGGTACAGACATCCCGGTGGCTCTTATCAAACACAAAACCGGACTCTCCATCGGTACCGGATACTGGATTGTGGAATCCTTTATCATTATCACCGTAGCGCTGGTTTTTGCCGATCTCAAACTGGCAATCTGGGGATACATAAACCTCTTTATTACTGCCAAAATCACCGACCTCACCACCGAAGGGATGCCCTATGTAAAGGGTGTGTACGTTTTATCTGAGAAAACCGATGAAATTAAAGAAGAGATTTACAGCCGTATCCGTCGTGGCGTTACCTTTATCAAAGTGGAAGGTGGCTACACCGGCAAAGAGACCAACATGCTCTTTTGCGCCATGAACCGCCGCCAGGTTTCGGTAATGCGCGAGATCGTGAAACGTGTGGATCCCACCGCCTTTGTGTTGCTCACCGATGTGTACGATGTGATGGGATATGGTTTCCGCAGTCGTAACCTGGAGTTGACCGACGATTAGCCACTCTATGTAAAATATCCTCTGTGGGGCTGTTCCACAACCGCAAAGCTGAGATTTCTACTCTCCCTGCCTGCAGCACGGAGCCGCACAAGTCTGTGTGTGACCAAAACCTACGTCCCGGTATGGAGCGCTGGGACGAGAAAAGAACAGCGCAACCAACTTTTGTCATATCGACCAAATCAGCTTGCTGACGCGTGGAGATATCTCACATCTGTGGAACAGCCCCTTTTCGGGATGCCAGTGATGCATCCACAAGTTTTAACTTGCTATAATGCATAGGTTAGTACTTACCAAACACCATCACCTGAGTAATGGAGAAACATGAAGATATTCCCTTTTATTTGCTGGATGAGTTTATTTGCTTACTATATCAATAATATTTGAAGGAGCAATGAATGAAACAGTTTTCCATCACTCTTTTACTACTTCTTAGTTTGGTTTCCGGTTGGGGATTTTTCCGGGTAGAGCCCATCGTCACCGTAGAAGTCCATGAGATTCATGTCACCTTTACCATACCTGAGGGAAGCCATCAAAGCATGGATCCCGAACTGTTTTATTTGGAAGCAGAGCCCCTGGAGGGCGTCACTTTTTTACCCACCATTTATCCTGAGGCAACAGAAGAATTCGCCGGTGAGCCAGCTTTTATCGGCACCATTACTCTGATAAAGCCCTTTGAATATACCTCATCCCACCCGGATGAAATTGCTGCATCCATCACTTTTGGACATCAATTTTGCATGGATACAAACGCCTGCCTGCCGCCGGAGACCTATGAGCTGGAAGTAATGTTACCAGCCATGGCAAGTGCTGCTTCTCAGAGTAATGTACTATATTTTATGCTGTTAGCACTTATCGGGGGGCTCATCTTAAACGTGATGCCCTGCGTTTTGCCGGTGTTGTCCATAAAAGCCCTCAGCCTGGTAAGTCATTCATCATCCCGCCGGGAAATGCGACTTAGTGCCCTTTCCTACACCGTTGGCGTGATCCTTTCCTTTATCATCCTGGCAGTAGTGATTATCCTGTTAAAAGCATCCGGCGAACTGGTTGGCTGGGGTTTTCAATTCCAAAATCCACCCTTCGTCATCGTTCTCACCGTGATCATCATGCTTTTTGCCCTTTCATTGTTTGACGTCTTTCTTATTCGAGCACCAGGGATGAATACCGCTGTTCGGCACGGCAGCAAGGGAGGTTTGTCAGGATCCTTTTTCAGCGGCGTCTTCGCCGTACTTCTGGCTACTCCCTGCACAGCACCATTACTGGGCGTAGCCCTTGGCTTTGCCTTCAGCCAGCCAGCACCTGTCATCATCCTGCTTTTCAGCTCTGTAGGACTGGGTCTCGCACTACCATTTTTACTCATCGGTTTTATCCCCGGTGCCAGTCGCCTGCTCCCCAAGCCCGGAGAATGGATGAACACTTTCAAAGAACTCATGGGTTTTTTGCTGATCTTCACCGTAGCCTACCTGCTCCGATCACTGTTTTTCCTGGTGGGAGGCATCAATCTCATCAGAGTTATCTTTTTTCTGGTGTTTGTGAGCTTTGCAGCATGGCTGTACGGCCGCTTCACCCGTCCCACAGTGAGCACTCGCATCCAGTGGGCAGGAACAATCCTTGCTTTGATAGTGATCGTTGGCTCTGCCCTGTGGCTGCTTCGGTTTGAAGACTCGGGTTATGCAGCAGAACCCCACGGAAACATGCAAGCCCAAACCCGGTGGGAAGAGTTTAGCGAAGCAACTCTTCAACGGTATCGCGATGCCGGAGAACCGGTTTTCCTGGCCTTTACCGCCGAATGGTGCCTCACCTGCAAAACCAATGAAACAACGGTGCTGCATAGCGCTTCAATCGAACGCTTTTTTGCCGAAAACAAGATACACCTCCTTATTGGAGACTACACCCGCCGCGATCCCCTGATTTCCCAGTGGCTTAGGGAATACAAGCGGGCTGGTGTTCCCCTCTATCTTTACTTCTCTCCATCCAGCAAAACGCCGCTGGTACTGCCGGAATTACTGAGTAAGGAAATGGTTCTTTCCCTTCCAGTACAGCTCTGACAGTGGGTAAAGATGACCCAAAAAAGGATTGACACACCGCACCTTCCCAGGATTGTTGTCCCTCAGAAAGCAACAAGGGGGCAGTTTGATGGAAAATCTCGTGAAACAGCTTATAGAAATCGGGCTGACGGAAAACGAGGCAAAGGTATATCTCTGTTTATTGAGAAAACAGCAGTTTACGGCTACCGAAATATCTCGCTGCGCCCGGGTAAACCGCTCGAAAATCTACTCCGTGCTTCAAAGCCTGAACACCAAAGGACTTTGCCACGAAGAGCTGGGAAAAGTACGCAAATACCAGGCAGAAAACCCGCAAACAGCCTTTGAATACCTGCGCGCAACCCAGGCAAAAAAGATCGACATCCTTGATGCCCTGCCGGAAACCCTGGCTCCGATATTTGATAACCAGATGGCAAACCGCTCACCGCTGGAATTTATACAGGTATTCAATACTCCTGCCAGTATTATTCAAAAGCACCACATGATGGAAACAATCTCGAAAAAAACGGTGCTCTCCTTTTGCAAACCACCCTACGCCATGACCAACTCCCTGTATCTGCATTCAGAACAGATCGCCAGTATGGCCGGAGGAACAAAATACCGCTCGATTTACGAAGTAAACAACGACCACCTGCAATTCTTTGCCCAGCAGATGAGCAACTTTAAGCTGCAAGGTGAAGAAGTGCGGGTAAGCGATCACCTGCCCATCAAACTCCACGTCTTCGATACCCAAACCGTGATGTTCTCCATGATAAACACCATAGACCCCCAGTCAAACCTCATCTACCTGGTTATCGAACATCCCGACATTGCCCAAACCCTTACCGCCACCTTCGATCTCTTCTGGGAACAATCTATGACGGTTGAAGAATTTTTAGCTCGCGAGAAAATTACGCTGTGACATGGAATATATGTTGCAACGAAAATAAATAATCAGGAGGGGATATGAAAAAAGCTCTTGCTCTTCTCATCATGGCTATGATGATACTCATTTGCTCAGCTCGTGACAATATCGTCACCGCAACCATACAGGACACCGTGCTGGAAGTTACCTTTGCCATCCCGGAAGGTATGCACCAAACCCTGCAGGAAGATTACTTCTTTGTGGACGTCGATTCCGTATCCGGCGTTACCTTTGAGCCGACGGTGTACCCGGAAGGTCATCCTGATGCAGACGGCTACATAAACTATGAAGGTACTGTTACCCTTACCAAAAAGTTTTCCATTGCCGAGAGTATAGATCCCGCAACCATCTCCATTACCCTGTGGGCAGGGTACCAACTTTGTTTTCCATCCTATTGTGAGCCTCCAGCAGAAGTAGAGATTTCCCTTTCTCTGGCACCGCAAACCAAGGATGCAACCCCTTTAGAGTCGCATTATGAAACCAACTAACACTCTTCACTGGAAAAAGATGTTTTCCTTTTGGGCTCCCCTTGTAGCCTTTATTCTGGGCATCCAGTTTATTTTTCTGGGAATTGGCCTCGATGAATTTCCCGAAATTGCATCCAAAGCTATCAATCTCTGCCTGGGCTGAATTGGATTGGGATAGGCGGTGCCTGTGAAAAAAATAACATTATTTACCCGTAACAAAATCCGGCTTTTTGTGCTGTTCCTCGCATTGTTTGTGATCAATGGCCACTTTTATGTAAAACACTACGAAAAGGTGATGGAAGTGTTGAAGCACATTCCCATCCCGGTGCTTAATTGCTACTCATCTCCCACTACGGTGTGGGCATGTCCCATCGGGATCATTCAACACTTTTTCGTGTTGGGCTCCTTCTCCTTTGCCACTTTTGGCATTTTGCTCATCATCGGAGCGCTCATTGGTCGCTGGGCCTGTGGCTGGCTCTGCCCCTTCGGCTTTTTGCAGGAAGCACTATACCACATCCCGGTAAAGAAGTTCACCCTGCCAAAGTGGATGCCTCATCTGCGCTATCTTGTCTTGCTGCTGATGGTTATACTATTTCCCCTTTTCCTGAAAAACGATATCGGGCTCACCGAGACGTGGTTTTGTAATTATTGCCCTGCAGGATGCCTGGAAGCTGGCATCCCTGTACCTATAATGGACGCAAGTCTGCGCTACCTCATCGGTACTATGTACTGGATCAAGATCGCCTTGCTGATCTTCGTTGTGATTATTCCCAGCATGTTTATTAAACGCCCCTTCTGCCGGACCATCTGCCCACTGGGCACCATCATGGGAACGTTCAACAGCTTCAGCCTGCTCAAACTGAAATTCAATCACAACAAATGTGTACATTGCGGCCTCTGCGCTACGGATTGTCCTATGGGCCTGGATCCCACTACCCAATACGGTTCGTCAGAATGCATTCTGTGTATGAACTGCACAAAAGAGTTTTGTGGAGCCATCAAACCACATTTTACAAACAATTATATAAAAGAAGATAAACCAACAGGAGATACGGATGAATCGTAAAATCATGATTCTCATAATCGGCTTAGCCCTGTTTTTTACTACTCTGTCAGCAGAAAAAATCAAAGATTTTACTCTACAGGATGCATCTGGCAATGAGGTAACACTGTATGACGTGCTGGACAGTGGCAACGTCGTGGTTCTGGATTTTTGGGCAACTTGGTGCATACCCTGCTGCAAAGCCCTTCCCCATCTCAATCGCTTTCACGAAGAAAACGAAAATGTCGTGGTGATCGCCGTTTCTGAAGACGGCAAACGTTCGATAAAAAAAGCAACCAAATACATCGAGAAAAATGGCTATACTTTAACCACGCTCTACGATCCCGACGGGGCAGTAAAAAAACTTCTCGGCGTGAAAGTGATGCCAGAAACCTTTTACATCAAGCCAGACGGCGAGATTTTCTTCCATCATGTGGGTTATAAAGAAGGGGAAGAAATCAGCATGGAAGAAGAGCTGAACCAGCTGTTGCAAAGTCTGAAAACCCCGGCTGAGGATAACTAGATGAAAAAGATACTCTTCCCACTGCTGGTCATCGCCTTCATCATCACCGCCTGCGATGTGCTGGATCATGATCCTTACGATAATGCTGGCATCGAACTTTTCTTTGGAGACCTATCCGTGGCTCTCACGCAGATTCACAAAGACGATGTTTCGGCAGTTATGGCACTGTACAGTGACGACTACAGCAACAATCAGCTGAGTAAAGCCGACATAGCAGACAAGTATAACGGTGTATTTTACACCCTCTCCGACAGTCTCACCTTCTCTGCCAAACTGGTGGAATATAATAAGTATTTTGATGTCACCTGGGATCTCACCATCGGCTGGGAAGAAGAAGCTGTTCAGCGGGACACCACCTACACTTTCCATGATGTCTTACGAAAAGAATCCACGGGATTTATGTTATATGGTAACCAGGTGAATCCTCCTGCCCTTGACCCCACCAAACCGGTGGTCTTCGTGGAATTTGGTACCAGCCAGAGCTGCGGAAACTGTCCTGCCGCCAGTGCAGAACTTTCGGACTTACAGATGCAGTATGGCGAGCAGCTGATCTTTGTGGAATATTGCTACAATCAGCCGGCAACGCCAGAGCACTTTTATGTGGACTGGGCCAGTTATTATGGCGCCTATGCCCAGCCCTCCGCCATGTTCCAAGGCAACTATCTGATTCAGGGTGGCGCGCCGGATCAATTGGTAGAATATAATCAGCGGTACAACCAGATTGTAGAAGGTACTCCTCAGGCTTTTGTTACATCTCTGGATGCAACCACTGAGCCCGGACTGGTAATTGTGGGCACTACCCTGGATATCGGCCCCGGCATCCCTGCATCCAATCTCTATCTCCGTGCTGCTGTAGTAGATGAGCATCCTGAAGTGTATTACAGTAGCGGTCATGAGCCAATACACAATCTGGTGTTTGGCTTGAGCGAAATGGCAATCACCGGTTCTGATTATTACGAAATGGAAATTGAATATGATTATTATGATCAGCTTCCTCAGCACTGCAAAGTAGTGGTGTGGGTGCAAACCCGTACCGACATTTACGATAACGAAACATGCACGGTACATACGGCAGCCGAATTGGCACTATAGCGAAGGAAAAAACTGATGAAAAAACTACTGCTCACACTTATCGCTGTCCTTTTAGGTCTTGGACTATTCGCCGAAATTCTGGGCTCTGCTCCGGATTTTCAGTTGGAAGATGCCGATGGAAACATGGTTCGCCTTTCTCAATGTGGCGATAAGTTGATCGTTCTGGATTTTTGGGCTACCTGGTGCGTACCCTGTGTAAAAGAGCTTCCCCAGCTCAGCGCTCTTCAGGATGAATTTGGCGAAGAGATCCAGGTAATAGCCATAACCATAGACAAAGCCCGCTCCATCTCCAAGGCAAAAGCGTTGGTAAAATCAAACAACTTCAGCTTCATCACCCTCTTTGATCCCAACAAAGAAGTGGCCACTCTTTACAACATGGTAAATCCGCCCCGCACTATGATCATCGATCCTCAAATGAACATCATCTTTCAGCACAATGGCTACAAACTGGGGGACGAGATTCATCTGAAAGAAGCGGTGGAAAAATGGCTTGCATCCAGAAAAACAACACCCCGACCACCTGCCGATTCTTCCCTGGCCGGCCTTTCGATATCGGGCATAAACGAAGCAAAGTATGTCTATAACAGTGCGCCGGATTCGGTGAAACACTACTTGCAGGATGAATTTAAATTCACCGTGATTTACAACAATTTCCGCTTTGGCATGAAGTACGAAGGGTATCTGCCAAAATACGAGAAATTCACCCCTCTGGCAGAGCTGGAGCCCGGTGATCTTTCCAGTTCCTGGACCGATCGCTATGTGGAATACAACACCCCGGAACTACTTATTCGAGGTGGAAATTTCGACATGCTCATCGGCTCCGGAATGGTGCTTCACGCCTATTACAACAGCGATCTGGACAAGGATTATTGCCTGGATGGCTTTTACGGAAGATGGCAAACGAAGGTAGCCAGGCTGCAAGCCTTTTATGGGGTACTGGAAAATGCATCCTATCCGCAATATGACGACGTCATCAATGGCCTCGACCTTACTCTGAATCCCATAAAACCCCTTACTCTCGGCGCTGCCGCATTTTCAAACAGACAGTATCAGGGGGCAGAAAATCACCGGTACAATATCCGTGAAGTTTATACCGGACGGCTGGGATTTGCCCACGAGAAATTTGAAATCAAAGGCGAATATGCCAAGAGCAAACAGTATCACAACGAATTTGGCGGCACAAAATACGGCACCGCATTTTACGGTGACATCAATGTGTACCTGGGGACAATCACTCTTACCACGGCCTATAAAAACTATCAGGATTTCGCGAACCGCCTCAACGAGTTGCCCACCGCAAACAGCAGCGAAAAACCGCTGGTGGATTACGGCTACGACGTGGGTGCTGACGAGTATGGCTTCATGGGGGTAATTCGCTATGTGCCAAATAAAGAAAATGAATTCGTGCTCAATGCAGGCTACGGCAAATCGGACGATTATGATATTCAACAAGTGGACATCCATAGTGAATATCGCCATGATTTCAGTGACTGGACCATCAGAGCACAGATCGATCAGGTAGAGAATAAGCAGCTTCTCAACAAAACCGATTTTTGGACAAAGCAATTTACTCCAGCCCTTATTGCAGACTTTATGGCGGGAGAATTTTCTACTCACCTGAAGATAGATTGCGAGATAGAAACCCATGAATCTTACCAGCACGAAATAGAAGAAAAAACCACCTACGAGCCACTGTTTCAGATAGATCTGGGTAAGGGCGCTTACTCGCTCTCTTTGCTGAGCAGCTACTTCTTTACCGGCCATGACGACATAATGGATTATACCCCGAAAATTGGTGCTGAGCTATTCATTCAAGCGTGGCACAACACCGATCTGAAGCTTTTTGTGGGCTCGGAAAAAGGTGGTCTTGTATGTCGTAACGGCGTATGTAATTATCAGGCACCCTTTGATGGAGCCCGCATGTCTGTAACAACGAGATTTTAAATTAAGGAGATAACAATGAAAAAAGTAGTATTGAGCTTTTTCCTGGTTTGCGTAGCCCTGCTCAGTGCAGAGCTGATAGTGGATATCCCATTTACCCCCGATCAGGTAGGCCCTGCCTATAGCACACAAGGTGACTATACTTTTGATTTCCCAGTATTTACCATTACCAATACCGGTGAAACCCAAACCTATACCATCAACCAGATTTATGATGAAAACCTTATCCCGAACGGCTGGAGCATGATCTGGTGCACCGATGGATTGTGTCATATGGCAAACTGGCCTTCTCCTATAGAAATATTGGCCAATGAAGAGAAGGAAATAGAGATGCACGTTTCGGTTTACAATCAGGCTGGCGAATTTGATTTTACCTTTGAAATCAGCGGAGGCGACCTCACCGATCCCATCATCAACAACTTCTCTTTTAAAACCGAAGATGCAACCTCTGCCAATCCATCGGTACCCGCAGAAGTTCTTTCTCTGGATGCCTATCCCAATCCCTTCAATCCCAGCACATCCATCAGTTTGAATATCCCCGCAAAAGATATGGGAAAAGCTCTCTCAGCAAACATCTACAACGCAAAAGGCCAATTGGTGAAAACCTTGGTGGACGCTCAAGCCACAACCCAAACCACCTATGTATGGGATGGCGTGGACAACAACGGCACAGCGGTTACCAGCGGATTATATTTTGTAAAAGTACAGACAGCCTCCAGCTCCACCATGAAAAAGATCATGATGGTAAAATAAACCGGCAGCAGTATTTTTTCAACGCAGGCATGAAGAAATTCATGGCTGCGTTTTTTTGTGAAGTATCTCAAGAATATATTTTTTTTTGTTAGTACATCAATAAAAGAAGGAGATGCCGGAATGAGCATCCGGGTAAAGTAGTTGTCCCCCCTATAGCAACAACACCGCTGTAACCCCCTTTTAGGCAACAAATTAATATGTACCTCATTCGAGCACATATCCAACTGTTTAACAACAGAGAATCATTTCATCTTAACTCACCGCAAAAAACAGCAATAGGCGTGGAGATTCTCGAGCAGAACAGCCAAAAAACTGGTTGACAAAGAAACCTTGAAATCAAAATTCATGAACGTGTTTTTTAAGATTTACTGAATTGCATGATCGGTAAAAAGAGTGGCTATCAGTGGATTGGTGGATATGAAATTATGTTCATAAAAGCCATTCAAATTATGCTTTTTTGCTGATTTGCCCATCAAAAGAAATTCATTGCTTTAGGAGGTAACATGAATTCAAAACGAGTTACGTTTACACTGTTACTGATGCTTTTATTGGCGGCAACTGCCTTTGCATCACAATTGTGGGTTGTGGGTGAAGTATTCTCTTCATACAGTGGCTGACCGTACTGTCCATCAGCTCGGTCCGGGCTGGCAAATCTCAATAACAATAACGATTTTCTTATTCCATTAATCTATGAAAATGGAGGACCATATCCAAGCCCTGGTTATTCGGAAAGACTGGGAATGTACAACGGTGGAGGTGTTCCTCATGCACAGTTTGGTGGAACCACTAGTGTTGTTGGCGGAATGAGTAGTGGTTCTATGAACTATCAGCCCCAATATAACGCTCTGGTAAACACTGACAGTCCTCTTGAGATGGATGTGACAATGAACATTAATGCCCAAAATGAACTGGTCATCCATACCGATGTAGAAGTTACAGGAAATATTACAACTACAGATAATAAAGTAACCTTCTTTCTTACTCTTGATGTGGAGCCGGATTGGTTTTGTGTCGTTATAAATTACGATAGATCCACCTCTTTTGACCTGACAACCGTGGGACAAACAGGAAGTTATGACTATGCAATTCCCTTTAACAGCAGCTGGGATTTGACGAAAATCAAAGGCATCGCAATGGTTCAGAGTTATAATTCAAACCATAGGATACTCCAAGCTGCCACTACTATGTTCTCCGGGCTTCTTCCGTTGTTTACCACCAATATCAACCAGGGCCCAGCAAGTCTGGGAGTGCAATTCAACAGCATCTCGCTGCCAGTTACCGGCATCCAGAGCTGGGAATGGGACTTTGATAACGATGGCACTTATGACAGCACCGATGAAAATCCTTACCATCTCTATGAAACACCCGGAACCTACGATGTGAAATTGCGCATCTTTGATGGAACCGAGTATGCAGAAGTAGTGCAGGAAGATTGCATTACGGTGGTTGCACCGGGAACACCCTTCTCCGGGGAGCTCAGCGGAATCTGGACGGCTGCAAATAATCCCTATATCGTGGATGCAGACGTGAACATCGCTCCTGAAAACAGCATTTTCATTGCTCCGGGAACCGAGATTCACATGAACAATGACAGCAAGTTTACCGTGATGGGACAACTTACCGCTACTGGTTCCTGGGCTGCAGACATCGATCCTATCGTGTTTACTTCCGATGGTAATTGGAGCGGTTTCGTATTTAAAAACACAGACCTTGTCAGCACTGTGCAAAACTGCGAAATCACCAAAGCTCAGGATTCTGCAATCAGCATCGAAACCGATGCTATGGTTGACATCATCGGCAATAAAATCTATGGAAACTACAGTGCAGCCGATGGCGCTGCTATCTCCATCGCAGGTTCAGACAATGTAAATATCCTGCAGAACTTCATTAGCAACAATGAATCCCAAACCCTCACCGGGGGTATCAGCTGCATCAGCTCCATCCCGGTGATCAAAAACAATATCATCGTCAATAACTCCGGTAACTATGCCGCTTTCAGCTTGAAAA
>JAGGWK010000068.1 GCA_021157525.1 Candidatus Cloacimonadota bacterium
CTGCCAGCATTTACAATGTGAAGGGACAGTTGGTCAAAACCCTCGTCAATAATCAGGTAACCACCCGGACAACCTACGTGTGGAATGGTACCGATAACGCAGGAAACGCTGCTGCATCCGGCCTCTACTTTGTAAAAATACAGACTGCATCCAGCACAACTGCTGCCAAAATGATGATGGTGAAATAACTTCGATACAATGCAAAAGCGGCGCAGATTTTTCTGCGCCGTTTTTTATATCCACGGTGTTTTCAGGATGTCTTAATCAACGGGCAGATCCACACAGGTGTTGTTTTTCAGAATGTCCACAGCAAACCAGTTTTTTGTGCCATTTCTCAGCAGCAGATGGTAGGGCGGTTTTTGTAATCCAAGGCCAAAATGCTGCACCGTGGAGTGTTGATTGGTGGTGCCTTTGCCTCCCTGAACTTCCCGAATAATGGAAAAATCCGGAGTTTTGAGTAATAGCTGCGCGCCCACGGCATCGCCGTGTGTGCTGCCCTGCAAACGGATTTCCAGCCAGTTATTATCATTCTGGGTAGTATTGATACACATTTGAACCTGGCCGCCGGCAATGCAGACATCCAGGCGTCCATCGTTATTTACATCGGCGCAGGCAGCACCCCAGCCGTTTCTATGCCGTATGCCTGCCAGCCAGGAGATATCGGTAAAGGTGCCGTCGCCATTGTTGTGGTACAGCACGCTGGGCCTGTTTGGGTACACGCAGGTGATGAGAAGGTCGAGGTAGCCGTCATTATCAAAATCCCCCCATGAAGGTTCGGAATGAGTTTCGGCATAGGAAATTCCGGCTGTGGCACGCACATCGGTAAAATGGCCATTTTGATTTTGATAGAGTTTCGTTTTATTGGAAAAATCGATGTATCGGGGATGAGCCAGATTGGCGGTGATAAGGTCAAAATCCCCATCGGCATCATAGTCACCCCATTCACTGCCGATGGTGTGTCCCCACCATCCATCGGTTTCTTCACCGGCGATGCCATGTTTTTGGGCACTATTTTCAAAATGGCCGGTTCCATCGTTTTCAAAGAGGTAATTTTCTTGAAGCCGATAATTTGAAACATAGATATCGATGTCTCCATCGCCGTCAAAATCGCAGGGATTCACACCGCGGCCAGCCCGGGGAATATCGTCTTCGGGCAGTAGCCCGGCACGGTCGGTGATGGGATAAAAGCGGCCATTACCTCTGCCCCGCCATACTTCGTCAGGGAGATACGTGTGGGCCTGCCAATTTTCATAATTTGCCACATAAATGTCTAAAAACCCATCCCGGTCAAGGTCAGCGACCGCCAGCCCTTCGGAGGAAATGCCATTGTCGGTAAATGCATCTGGCCCGAGGATTTTTTCAAACATCCCACCTCGGTTGAGCCACAAAGATTCGGGATCCTTCGTTACCACATCCAACTGGCCGTCATTATCGAAATCTGCCCAGATGCCGCCATTACCCCGTAATGTATCGGGAAAAAGGATTTGGGTAACTTCCTGAAATTCCCGGCCTTTGCGGTTTTTAAAAACCCGTGATCCACCCAGTAACAGATCGTCAAAGCCATCAGCATCGAAATCACCCCAGGCCACACGACCAGCAGTGATGTCAGCCAGTCCCATAGCGGCGGTGGCGTCTTCAAAGGTGGGACCTGTGTAATGCATCCGTGTGCGAGCTAGATTCATGATCTCGATCTCCGTGAGGTCCTGAGGTGCCAAAAGGGCATGAAGAAGCGAGTCTGCCTCGGCCATAAAACGGTTTCGGGAATCTCCTTCTATCAGGGCATGGATGCAGGCATCCAGCGCTGAGTCGGTATTTTTCAGGATGGCAAAAATCTTGGCCTGAGCCAGATACAGAGAGGCGTAAGTTTCCTCATCTTCGGTGGTAAGTCTGGATGCATCCAGTTCTGCCTGAATCAGATCCAGCGCCCGAGAGTATTCTTCTTTCCGGGTAAGAATTTCGGCCAGTATCCGGGTAGCTTTCATAGATGCGCTGCGGTATTCCAGTTGCCACTGAAGGGGTGGAGTCCATGCAGGTTTCCAGCAAGATTTTGCCAGAATGAGGGCATTATTGGCAAAGACTTCACGAGCGATGAGGTCTGAAGATGATAATTTGGCCGAGAGATAAAAGCTCTGATAATCCTGAGGAAAATCCTGACGGTAGGCGGCAAGAGCATCTTCCAGAGTCTCAGGAGCATTTTGATCTTTGAGAGCGATGATTTTGTGCAGATGCAGAATTCGACGGAAGGATGTGTGAGGATAGGTGATCAGCAAAGAATCGATAAAGGGAACTCGCCGGGCAGGATTTTTCCACAGGGTAAAAATAGAGTCGTAAAATTCAGCGTGGGCATATTCCCAGGTTTCCCGGGAGGCGGGGAATCGTGAGATCATCTGGCTTTTCAGTTCTGCCGTGCCTGCGGTATCGGCTTTTACGCACTGCGCCAAGTCTTTGTAGCACATCTCGCTAAAAGGAGATGCATCCAAAAATGAATAAAAAAGAATAAGACAAAAAAAGACAGCCTGTTTCATGGAACCTCCGGAAACAGGCTGCAAATGCATCTACAGGTTGTCAACCAAATCAGTCAGCGATGTTGTAACCTACCTGTTGGATGGCATATTTGATCTTTTCCGCATCATGTTTTCCTCGGACAACGGCTTTTTTTTCATGCAGCGAAATAATCACGGATTCTACGCCGGGCACATCCTGTATGGCCGAGGTAGCATTCATCACGCAGTGGTTACAGGTCATTCCTTCGATGGTGTAGATTGTTGATGCGGTGTCTGCCGGTACTGCTTCAAGGGTTTGCTGAAGGGAGAGGCTGCCGCTGAATTTGCCCTTGATGCGTCGATAGAGTGAGAAGATAAATGCGAGTGAAAACAGCAGAGTCAGAGCGATCATCAGGGGCGACATTCCCGTGGAACTGTGCAGATGATCTTTGACGATATCAACATTGAGAGCGCCGTAAATGGCGTTGAGAGCAAAACCACCCAAGAGGGCAAAGACGACAATTACGCTGAGGTAAATGGCAATGATACGTTTGCCCATAACCTTGGCTATAAGGGTGATGGTGGCGACATTTGTAGCCGGGCCCACCACCAGGAAGACGAAAGCAGCGCCGGGGGAAATTCCTTTCATCATCAAAGAAACGGCGATGGGAATTGAGCCGGTGGCACACACGTAGAGGGGGAGGCCAAAGAGAATCATGATGCCCATGCCCAGGATGCCGTTACCTCCGTATTTAACGAAAAAACCCTCAGGTACGGCAAAGCTGATAATTCCCGCCAGCACAATGCCAATCAGCAGGTGCAGGGAGATGTCGTCCAGAAACTCCACAAAGGCATAGCGGGATGCATTCACCAGTTTTTTGCCCAGGCTTTTGGGTGGATCTGCTGGTATTGCACAACTGGAGCCGGATGGCGGTTCTTCTTCGGAAATAGGTTCATCTTTATGAATAAGGTTTGCCAGCACGCCTCCTGCCAGTCCGGTAATAAATGCCGCAATGGGGCGGAAGATGGCGAAGATCGGGCCCATCATACCATAGGTTGCCAAAATGCTGTCCACACCGGTTTGGGGTGTAGATATCAGGAAGGAGAGAGTAGCGCCTTCCGAGGCTTTTTCCCGCCGCAGATGCAGAGCGGTAGGAATAACGCCGCAGGAGCAAAGTGGCATAGGAACTCCCAGCAGCGCAGCCTTGATCACTGACCAGATGTCATTTTTTCCCAGATGTTTAGCGATGAAATCCCGTTTGAATACCATATGAAGCAATCCGGCAAAGGCCAGGCCGATGAAAAGATAGGGCGCTATCTCAAGATAGGTCAGCCAGATTGCCTGCAGTAGTGCTTTCATGATCCCTCACTTATTTTGCGTTGGATGCAGTTTTTTTTACAGGATGCCACCAGTTGATTCCACAGGCTTTTCTGTTGGCCATCCAGGAGGTTATAGAGTTTCTTTTTGAGCTCAAGTTGCAAATTTGCCAGGGCGGCTTTCTTTTGAAACAGCAATTTATTTATCTTTTTTGCTTCGGCAAAGTCAGCCATTTTTAGCGCATGATCATATTGGATATCGAGTTTTTTCACATCTGCCTGTATCTCGATTTTTTCGAGTTTCATGGTGTAAAGAGAGGCTTCGTATTGCGCTTTTTGTTCGACGGTTAAATTAAAATGCTTCAGGCCCATGCCCTCTTTTTTGGCAGTCATGGTATGGTTCATCGGAGTTTTCTGCATCTGTGCTGCCAAACCAAGAACAACAAGCATCAGAACCACCATAAGTGCTAATCGTTTCATTTTTCTACCTTCCTCGTTAGTATCTCTATGATCTCATCAGATTCGGTTTTTGAAATTTCGCCATTGGCAAACCGCCGTCTGGCAATATCCATTGAGCTATCCGGGGATTTGGAATAGCGATATATTCCATACCCGATGGCAAATAACAGAACAAATCCTATAGGCATCTTTGCATCCTTATCTTATCAACTTGTTAACGGTGATCATCAATTCTTGAATGACTTCCAGTCGGCCATCCTGAATCTGTTCCACCACACAGCTTTCCACATGTTTTTCCAAAAGCAGCTTACCTACCGAACGCAATGCCGATTGTGCGGCGGCAATCTGGTTGAGGATGTCATCGCAATAGACATCTTCCTGCACCATGCGGTTGATACCCCGGATCTGACCTTCCACCCGGCTCAATCGAGCTTTCAGGCTATTTTTAAATTCTTCTGAATGGTGCGCATGTTTTGCCGGACAGGTTAAATCGCCATTACACATTGTTCTTCCTCCTATACCCCATAGGGGTATGCAAACAAGCTATTTTAAAAAACCCCTGTCGCAACATAAATAAACTGATTTTGATGATTTTTCCTCTGATCTGCAATTATGCCAGTACGGGGAAGATGCCCCAGACAGCCTCCCTCTATCGGAACAGAGCCGTAAAGAGGTTGCGCCAGAAGGAAGATGTGTATTTATGCTTCCGAAGTTGATTTTGATGATAGAGATACAAAAATGGTCGGGATGAGAAGATTTGAACTTCCGACCTTTCGGTCCCGAACCGAACGCGCTAACCGAACTGCGCTACATCCCGACTAGGGCCAAAAAATGAAGTGTCAGATTAGTTGTCAACAGTTCTGTCTGAGATAGTCCCTAATTTGTTTCACACCGGCAAATTTCCCCTTGACCCGGAGGTATGTAAACAATAGCTTGTAAGTAAATGTATTTTCAGGAGGATAAATGAAAAGAGCTCTTTTCGCAATAATGGCATTCGTAATACCTATGGTACTTCTTGCCTTTACTATCAACATAGAAGCACCACGAATAAATCAAGGTACTTTTGATACAACATTACCGTTACTCAACGTAGCCGGTGAGCCGGCCATTCCATATATACCACTTCAGATTGCTCTGCCAATGGGACAGGATTTCCAAGAATTTCGTACAACCAGCCGTAAGGCAGCACAGGAAATTTCGGTAGATAGAATAATCCACGCAATGGCCCAACAGCCGATGAATAATGCCTTCAGTGTGGAGACCGTGGTTAACCGGAGCATCTACAGTCAGGATGCATTATATCCAGCCGCAGAGTATGAAGTGCTGGGAACCCAATATCAAAACGGATACGCACTTCTCATCGTCAATTACTATCCCTACCGATACAACCCTGTTCAAGGCACAATCACATGGCATTCAACGGTTGAAATCAGCGTGGATACCGTCTTTAATCAGGCTACCTACGATCATGAAAATGCCTTCCTCACCACAAACCCGACCACACTGCGCGCACTCAGTGGCCGTGTGCAAAACTCCAACGCTCTTGCAACCTATAAAAAAACAGCAACGACCTCCAGTCGTTCGCTGGTTACACCCACCGAGCCTTATCAGATGATCATCATCACCAGTGGTCAGACCGAAGCCTACCTTGATGACTTTGTGGACTGGAAAACCGCCCACGGCATCACCCCCAAAGTATTTCTCACAGAAGACATTTATCCCGAGTATGACGGCGAAGACGATGCCGCCAAAGTTCGCACCTTCATCACCGATGCCTACACCACTTACAGTGGCACGGCAACACCTCTGGAATATGTTATTCTGGCTGGTGACGACGAGATCGTACCCTTCCGGGGCTGTTATGGTGAAGTGGGAAATACCATAGACAATGGCATTCCTACCGACGAATATTTCAGTAATCTGGATGGCGATTGGAATGCCGACGGCGATGCGCTGTATGGCGAGACAAACGACGATCCCGATTATCTGCCGGAAGTATCTATCGGGCGCTTCCCTGCAGAAACCGAAGTGGAATTTTCCAATATTCTGATGAAACACGCATACTACGCAGATAATAGCACTTACAGCAATGACGTTGTCTATTTTTATGGCGAAAACCTCAACAACAATCCCCTCACCTGGGGAGGCGATTACAAAGACGTAATAGAACCAACCCTCATAGATGGGTACCACATGAACAAGCTCTATGACCGGAATGGAACCTTTAGCGCAAACGCGGTGAGAAACTCCATTAACCAGGGTTTGAGCATCATCAACCACATGGGGCACTGCAATGAAAGCATTCTTTTTGGTCAAACCAATGGCCATGTGGCATCCTATACAAATACTGAATATGGCTTTGCCTACAGTCAAGGATGCTATCCCGCTGCATTTGACGAAAATACCAGCCACGAATCGGAAGCTGTCGGCGAGAACATCGTAATTTTCCACCACGGACTCTATGCCTTTGTAGGAAACACGCGGTATGGATGGTACGCTCCCGGTAGCACAAACGGTGCATCCGAGCCCTATGATATTCAGTTTTTTGAAGCTCTCTATACCCAAAATATGCGGGAATTGGGAAAGGCCTTAAAATACTCTCGCGAAGTGCTGGTGAATGAAGCTATGAGCAGCGGCGTGATGCGCTGGGTTCATTATGAGCTCATTCTCTTTGGAGACCCCTCCATTGCCGTAAAAGATCCCATCGGCGGCTTCCCTTACATCAGAGCAATCAATGCGACCTTTGATGATGTGCAGGGAGATGGCGACGGCATCCCGAACCCGGGGGAACGATTGGAAATATCGGTGGAACTGGAAAACGAAGCAGGTTGGGCAAATGCATCCGATGTAACGGCAACCATCTCCTTTGAAGATCCCACTATTCAGCTTATTACCAACACCGTGGATTACGGCACAATTGCTGCCGGCTCCTCCGCAACAGCAGCTCCCTTTGTGGTGGAATTACCCCAGGAAGTGGACTATACATCCTATCCATACACCATCACCGTAACTGCTCCGGTGGGCACCAACGCAACCTTTACCAAATCCTACGTGATGGATTTTGAAGTCTCACTCTTCCAGAAAGATTGGCCCTGGTACAACAATTACTCCCTCATCAGCAGCCCCATCATTACCGACTTCAATCAGGATGGAACAAAGGATATCCTGCTGGTTGACGGTGGCGCCAAGATCAACGTTCTGGATATCAATGCCCAGCCTGTGGGTAACTTCCCGGTTTCTGCCGGTGAAAACATACTCCGCAGCACTGCCATGGCAGATATCACCGGAGACGGCTATGACGAGATCGTTGTGGCAAATCGCGAAGGTGAGATAAACGTCTTTGATCACTCAGCAACATTGGTATTTTCTTACCAGGATTGCTGCGAGCAACTCATCACTCCCATGGTGGCAAACATTGCCGGAGACGACCATTTTGAGATCATCAGCATGGGATCAGACCGCAATCTGCTGGCCATAGACAACACCGGCAATCTGCTTTCCGGTTTCCCCATCCAGCTGCCGATGCTCATAAACACCGAAATGGCAGCAGGAGACATCGATAATGATGGTCTGGATGAGATTCTGGTCGCCACATTAGGCGGCAATCTCTACGGCTTCAATGGTGACGGCTCTGCCGTGAACGGATTCCCGGTTAACATGGGATCACCTGTCACCGGCGCTCCCACCATCATCTCAGAAAATCGCATCGTCATCTCAACCATCAACAACAAGCTGCATATCCTCAATCCTGACGGCAGCCTCTATATGGAAAAAGACCTCAACGATAAGGTGATAAATTCTGTGATCGCAGCAGACTTCGATAACGACGGTGCTCTGGAACTTGCCTTTGCCACGCAAAATGGCACCTTCTACATCATAGAGCAGGATGGCAGCGAACTTGCGGGATGGCCGATTTCCATCGGCGCTCCTATCACAAACCCACCCATCGCAGCAGATATCGATAACGATGACATCGTCGATTTCCTCTGTCTCACATCCCAAAACGATCTCTACGCCTTCCACGCAGACGGGCAGGAAATCCCCTTCGCTCCCGTTCCCGTAGGCCAGAGTGGAAACGTTCCCGCCACCCTGGAAGACATCGACGGCGATGGAGATTTTGACCTGGTTTCCGGCATATCAAACGGCGTTTTCATCATCGACATCAAGTTACCAAAAGGCGACAAAATACCCTGGAATACCTACCGCGGGAATTACCGCCGCACCGGCAATTACCAACACAATATCCTGGTTACTCCCGCCGATCCGGTTACACCGCCGGTAACCACCGCCCACCTCTTCCAAAACTTCCCCAATCCCTTCAATCCGGTGACCACCATCCAGTTTAGCCTTCCCCACAATGGCGAAGTAAACCTGGAAATTTTCAACATCCGAGGCCAAAAAGTAAAAAGCCTCATCAACCAATCCATGGATGCCGGAACTCACAAAATCCTGTGGAACGGCTCAGACAGCAACGAACATCCGGTTGGTTCGGGAATCTATTTCTACAGATTACGGGTAGCAAACTTCACCAGCGTGAAGAAAATGATCCTGCTCAAATAAATCATAACGACGTAGGGCGGTGTCATGCCGCCCTTTTTTATGAATATCTCAGCCCTCATCGCCTATCTTTCAGACCCCGCCAATGCTGCCGATTGTGCTCAATTGCGAGCAGAAAAACCCACATCCATCAACCAGATTCAGCAGGCAATCGCAGCTTATCCCCAAGCTCCGGTACGAGATCTACTCACTCTTTTTCGCTTACAGGATGCAAACAACCACAAGTTTTCCCACGCCCATCACCTGATGCTCTCTGATAAAGCGGCGCAACAAGCCAGCTCTTCCTGCCTGGCCGCATATCACGCCAGTAAAATGCAACCCGGTTGGCACGTGGCAGACCTGTGTTGTGGTGTCGGAGTGGATTTACAGGCTTTTGCAACCCGGGCATCCCATGTTTTTGCTCTGGATGCCAGTGATGAAGTGCTAGCCATGGCACGGTTTAATGCCACTGTAGCCAACCACACAAATATCTCCTTTTTGTGCCAGCGGGCCGAGACTTTCTCACAGCCGGTTGACGCCCTTTATGCCGATCCGGATCGCCGAAAATCCGGAAAGCGCCTCATCCATCCAGAAACCTATTCTCCTCCATTATCCGCCCTTTTGAGTTTGCAAGCCATTACCAGTAACCTGCTGATAAAATGCGCACCCGCGGTGGATTACCCATCCATCCAGGTACCCCTGCCCCACACCTGGGAATGCGTAGCCGAAGGCAATACTGTGAAGGAAATGCTGCTCTGTACCGGACAGTTCGCCACACCGGATGTCCCTCGCCGGGCTGTTGTATTACCTTCTGGCATCACGCTGGATGCATCCCATGCTGCAATAGAAACTTCCACGCTGAAAACCTATCTGCACACACCCCATGGAGCAGTGGTTCGCGCCGGGCTGGTGCAGGAATGCGGGGAGAAAATCGGTGCGACAATGTTGCATCCTAAAATTGCGCTGCTTACCAGTGACCAGCCGGGAGATTCCGAATTGGTGGAATCCTATAAAGTATCCGATGAATTTCCCTATTCCTTAAAGACTCTTAAAGGCTGGATAAAAGCCCATAATATCGGCAATCTGGTGATAAAAACACGAGGATTCCCCGACACCGTGGAGAGCTTTCGCAAGAAGCTCCGATTATCGGGGAATGCATCGGCCACACTTTTTTTAATTCGTGCAGAACATGGTTTTATCGCTGTTGTGGCGAATCTGGTACACCCGAAGTAAAAAAACCTTGCCCTCCAGCGGGGCACTAATGTAATTGACCCGATATCGTAAAAAGAGGATAAAGAAATGTACGGAAAAGTAAAATGGTTCGATGAAACAAAAGGATATGGTTTTGTGCTTTCAGAGGAAGGCAAAGAATTTTTTGTTCATTGGAAATCGATTGTAACGGTTTCTGATAAATCGCGGAAATTCCTGGTTCCCGAAGAAGATGTAGAATTTGACACCCTAGATACCGACAAAGGCGTGCAGGCAATTAATGTTATTCGCCTGAATCCGTAGGTATCGCAAAGATATGAGGGCGGCGAATTTCGCCGCTTTTTTTTATGACTGAATTTTTGCCAACCACAGCGCAAGAGCTGACCCATCGGGGATGGCGGGATGCAGATATCATCATCATCACCGGTGATGCCTACATCGATCATCCCAGTTTTGGAGCCGCTATCATTGGCCGATATCTGGAAGCTGCCGGTTACCGCGTGGGTATTTTACCTCAACCTCAAACTGATGCCGACTTTCTGGCATTGGGCAAACCCCGGCTTTTCTTCGGCATCACCGCAGGCAACATGGATTCCATGATAAACCATTACACTGCCCAGCGCAAGATTCGCACCAGAGATGCCTACTCGCCAGACGGCCAGACAGGACTGCGTCCAAACCGTGCTACCATAGCCTACAGCCAGCAGGTACGGCGGCTTTTTGATAATGTCCCCATCGTGTTAGGCGGCATTGAGGCGAGCCTGCGCCGCATCCCGCACTACGATTATTGGTCGGATAAAATTCGTAATGCTCTGCTCTTTGATGCCAAAGCCGATGTGATTGTGTATGGCATGGGAGAGCGCGCAATACTGGAGCTGGCCCATACCGCAGCTTCCGGCAAAGACATCCGCACCGTAACGAATATTCCCGGCACTGTGGTCATCACGCATGATAACCCCGGGGAGAAAGATATCGTCCTGCCAGAATTCAGCAAACAGACTGCGCAACAGGATTTTTGGAAAACCAACGTCCTTTTCTTCACGCATCACCGCACTTCCCTACTCTGGATGCCCTTTGCCGGACGGTATCTCAAGCATAATCCTCCGGCAAAGCCATTGGAGCAAAGCGTCATGGATGAAGTGTACGGACTTCCCTTTTGCCGCGCTCCTCATCCCCGTTATGGTCATGCCCGCATTACCGCCTTTGAACAGATCAAAAATTCGGTGACTGCCCATCGCGGATGCTTCGGCGGATGCAGCTTTTGCGCAATTGGCGCACATCAAGGGAAAACTGTCAGCAGCCGCAGCGGGAAATCTGTTCTGAAGGAAGTGCGGGAAATCGCTTCGGATGCGCATTTCAATGGTGAGATATCAGACATAGGAGGCCCCACAGCAAACATGTATGGGATGAGCTGTTCCCTGGGCATCAGTGAGCAATGCACACGGCGATCATGCCTGCAACCGGATATTTGCCCACATCTGAGTCGATCTCATCTGCCCTACCGCAGCTTACTGCGGAAATGCAAGAACATCCCCGGTGTGGATCATCTTCGCATCTCATCGGGAATACGCCATGACCTGGCATTGGACGACACCGGCTTCATCAAGGATCTGGCACAGCATTATACCGGAGGACTGGTAAAGCTTGCCCCTGAACATGCATCCAACCGCGTACTGCGTCTGATGAATAAACCGTCTTTTGACCTATATGAGAAGTTTCACCACCTCTTTAGCAGCTACTCAAAGCAGATCGGCAAAAAGCAATTTATCGTCCCCTATATGATAGTGGGACATCCGGGTTCCGGGATGAATGAAGCTATCGAGCTGGCGGTATATCTGCGGCGTAACAACATAAAATTGAAACAGATACAGGAGTTTACGCCCACTCCTCTTACCATAAGCACATTGATGTATGTAACGGGGAAAGACCTTGATGGAAACAACATCCATGTTCCTCGTGGACGGGTTATGCGCTTGCAAAAGGCGTTGGTTCAGTGGTTTATCCCGGGGAATAAAAAGCTGGTGATCGAAGCACTCAAAATGGCAAAAAAAAGTCGTCTGGTTCATCTTTTTTATCCTCAGTAAATCCTACGATTTTTTCAAGCCCTTCATAATGGATGCACTACTAATTTTCCCCTGCCCGAGAAACGGCATCAAATTTGCGTAGTATAGAAGAAATGATTTTCGAGGGGGAGTTGTGAAACATACGGTCGTCATTGCTGAAGATGAACGGATTGTGGCTGAAGATCTGAAAGCAGCCATAGAGGAGAGTGGATATACAGTAACTTCCATCGTTTCCACAGGAGAAGAAGCCATCCAGATAGCGCGGGAATCCAACCCCGATTTATTCTTTATGGACATCATGTTATCGGGGGAAATCAATGGCATTGAAGCGGCACGTAACATCACAGAAGAGCATAATATACCCGTGATATTCTGTACCGCATACAACGACCTTACAACCATACGGGAAGCAGCAACGGTTGAAGCCTTTGATTTTATCAAAAAACCCTTTAATACTGAGATGATTCGTCATACATTGGAGCATCTTTTCTCTTAAGGGGAAAATGACGAAAAGCTTTTACGCCTCCACATCAGTGGAGGTTTTTTTTGTTGATTTCCTGCCACAATTCTGTCGCACAAAAGCGACAAATCACCTCGCCAAACATCCTGCGATCCGCATTACCTACCACTTACACGTCTGGCACAGGTTATGCATTTTTTAATATCTGAATGTCACGAAAGAGGAGAGCAAAGATGAAGAAGTACATTGTCGTCCGTGTGGTTGATCCAGATACTATTGAAGTAAGTCCTAGCTTGGAAATTGATAATGAACAGCATTCCATCATTGGGTTCAGGAACTATTATGGACCAGACATCACAGACCCACATTATTTTGAAGCCCGTAATAAGCTTGTTCGGGTCGTAGAGCACAAACCAATCTACCTCAAAAATCCGGAAATCGTGAGTCATTACCGAGTAAATTGCGATATATATATGGGTGATAAAGATATCGCTCGCGAACTGGTCACTGTTAAGTGATCTCCCCAGAGGGTTAAGGAGTCTCATCGTTCTCATTCCTCCTTTTCCCTACCAACCAACCGGCGGAGGCTTCTCCCAAAGGCCTCCGCTTTTCCCTTGCTCTATCAATAAAAGCTCTCCCGAAGGAGAGCTTATATTGAATTATCCTTTACCGAATTACTATTTTTCAACCTTCTCAATGATCTTCGTGACGATACTCTGCATTGCTTGAGCTGCTAATGTTTTGCCAAAATCATATACAAAAGGTCGTCCGGAATCACTGGTTTTTACTATATTTGCATCAATGGGAATGGAGCCAAGGATGTCCACGCCAAAGTCGTCTGCCGCTTTTTGCACACCAGTTCCCTTGAAGATATCAATGGGTTCGCCGCAATGCGGGCAGAGGAACATAGCCATGTTTTCCACGATGCCAATAACAGGAACATTCATTTTCCCGGAGAAGGTTATGGTCTTCCTGGCATCAAGAAGAGCAACATCCTGGGGAGTTGAGACGATAATAGTACCATCTACCTTTTTAAGAGTTTGAATAACCGAGAGAGGTTCATCACCCGTTCCGGGAGGGCAGTCAACGATAAGGTAATCAAGTTCAGGCCATTCAATGTCTTGCATGAACTGACGTATCACCCCGATCTTAAGAGGGCCACGCCAGATTATCGGTTCATCGGGGTTAGGCATCATAGAAGCAATGGTAAGGGCATAAATGTTTTCTACCACACGAATCGGTTGCGGGCGACCATCAGCCGTAGCGGCTTTCAGGGTTCTTCCTTCGATACCTAACATTTTTGCGATAGAAGGGCCATGAATATCCACATCCAGAATGCCCACTTTCTTGCCATTCAAGGCTAACGCAAAAGCAGCATTCACGGCAACAGTGCTTTTACCCACTCCCCCTTTTCCACTGATAACCACCAGTTTGTACTTGATGCGATCAAGGTTTTCCTGGATGGCCATCTCTTCGGCCTTTTTATCTGCCTTTTGTTCCATATATTCCTCCACTACTTTGTTTTCATTCAGGATCACTTTTTTTCGGAGGCTTGTAGTGTCAAACAAAGAATAAAAAAGCATTTGACGAAAAGCGCCGGTGCCACAAGAAACACCTTTATTGATAAAAGAAGGAAGAGTATGAAAGCAATTATCCTGGCGGCCGGCATGGGCCGTCGTTTATCTGAAGCTTCAGGAGGCTTACCAAAGAGCATGATCTCCATAGGAAGTTCAACCATTATGCATCGTCAAATCCAGAGTTGCCTGGATGCAGGCATCCAAAACTTTGTTTTCGTGTTGGGATATAAGAAGGAAGAACTGGCTGATCACATCCTGCAAAAGCTGGATGCATCCCAGTGTACCTTCATCGAAAACCCTGTCTATGACACTACGAACACCCTCTACTCACTGTGGCTCACCCGGGAAACCTTCACGGATGACTTCATCTATTTCAATGCCGATGTACTGTTTTCCCATGAATTACTGGGCAAAATCTGCAAACCATCCCCCCATTCACAGTTGCTTCTGGAGACAAAAAGCTGTGGAGAGGAGGAAGTTAAGATGATATTGTCTGGCGATCGCATTATGGAAATAGGCAAACTTTTGCCGATTCCCCAGTGTTCCGGAGAATTTATCGGGGTAGGTAAATTCAATAAAGAAGTACTCCCGATCTTTTCGGAAAAGCTTCAGTATGGAGTGGACACGCATCAGGAGAACAATTACTTTGAGTATGCGGTAGATTTGTTGGCAAAAGAAGTCTATCTGCAAGCAGTTCCCACCGATGGCGCTCCCTGTATTGAGATTGATTTCCCCGAAGATCTGGCTAAGGCATTGGAGATGTTTCAGTAAATGAAGCGCGTTTTACTGGCAGGTTTTAATGCGCGTTTCACTCATTCTAACCTCGCTTTGCGCTACCTTCGCCAGTCATGCAACCATCTTCCACTGGAAATCCTGCTTCATGAATATTCCATTAATCAACCATTGTTAGAGGTTTTAGCCCACATCAACGACCTGAAACCTCATTTTATCTTGCTCTCGGTGTATATATGGAACAGCAAGATGGTTGCTTATCTGCTTCCAGAGCTCAAAAAGCTCCTGCCATCCATGAAGATTATCCTTGGGGGACCGGAAGTAAGCTACAATCCCCAGGATTGGCTGTCCCGCTTTCCCACCATAGACCACATAGTCTGCGGACCGGGTGAAAGGGCTGTTCCGGCACTTTTGCAAGACGCATGTAGTGAAAAGATAGTAACAGTTCCTCCTCCAGCCTTCAAGGATATTCCCTTTCCCTATATTGATGCCGACTTTCCTCAACTGGATAAGCACTACATCTACTACGAAAGCAGCCGGGGATGCCTGTTTAGATGCAGCTATTGTCTGTCGTCCCGCAGTGATCTGCCGGTAGAGTTTCGCCCACTTCCACTGGTTTTTGAAGAATTGTCCTTTCTGTTGCGGCAAAATCCCCGTATAATTAAGTTCATCGACAGAACGTTTAATGCTGATTCCCAAAGAGCTCGTACTATATGGCACTGGATCATGCAGCAAAAGGTGAGACACACAGTCTTCCATTTCGAGATCCATCCCGAACTAATCACTGCAGAAGATCTCGCTCTTCTGCAGCAAGTCCCGGATGGATTGTTCCAGTTTGAGATCGGCATACAAAGTACCAATCCTCCCACCTTAAAGGCCATTCGCCGCACGCAGCACTTCCCCCGCATCGCAGAGACCATTGCATCCATCCGAAACATGAAAACAATTCACCTCCATACCGACCTTATTGCCGGGCTGCCCTACGAAGATTTTGATACCTTTTCCCGCTCTTTTAATCAAGTTTATCAGTTGCAAGCATCTCAATTACAACTGGGATTTCTCAAAATGTTGCCGGGAACTTTTATGGCAGAAAGTGCAGTACAATACGGCATCAAGGCATTGTCATCCCCACCCTATGAGGTGTTGGAGACGAAATGGCTCTCTCCCGAAGAACTCGATGCCTTGCGGGACATCGAATCGATGGTGGATATGTACCACAACAGCGGAGCCTTTGTATATTCTCTTGAAGCAATTGTGGAAAAAAGTTCCTCCCCATTTCACGCTTTTGAACTGCTGGCCGTAGCTTCGAAATCTGAGAATGTGAACAATCTGCGGAGGGACTGGCAAAAAAACGCAGCACTTCTGATGTACGTCATCAAGGAAAATTGGCCGGAGGATGTGAACTTTTTCCTGGATTGTCTGCGCTGGGACTGGTGCCACCAGGCGAAAAGTCACTACTATCCCCCCTTGATTAACTCTGAATCTCTGGCAAAAGCCAAGCATGATGGTGTGAAAGAATTGCTGAATTATAAGGCCGGTTCCGGTGGGGTTTTGTTGGGAGCCGATACCATTCCCCGTGCCACTATCAACCGCGCAATCTATTTCCGTCCCACATCTCCCTTGTTTATGGCTCGATTTGCTCTGGATGATGCCATCTATTGCTGCTATGTGCAGGATAATTCTTTTAAGGCGTTTCCCCTGATAACCTTTGCCATGCCCCATGCTTGAGGGTTTGTGGGTTGGAGAGAGAAACCACGAATGAAACGAATGAACGCGAAGGCCAAGGGAAGAATGAGAAAAACATCGTATTTCTGCCTGCCCGGTAGAATGTGAAATGTGAAATTCGCAATTATTTGTTGCTTTCTCCCTTTTTTCCAGGATGTGGGGCGATCTCTGGCTTGAGCGGAGCGAAAGCCGGGTGAGGTACTCCAGTTCTGAGCCCGGAACTACTGAACATTAAAATAATGCCGCCCTTCGTTTAAATTTATGCCCCCGTCGAGCGTAGCTCAAGGGGAGTAGATTTCCTCTGTAAGAAACCTCAGGGAGACGGCATTTTTCATTTGAACCAAGCTTTAATCTGAACATTTAACACCGTGAAAGCCGGATGAGGCTCCCCGCTATTTTCCTCATCCCTGCGCAGACTTGTGCGGCTCCATTCCAAAATATTGGATGGAATGGAGAGTAATGCACGGCCACTACATTTGTCAAAATACCAATTTCATACCGCTTTTCAGCCCCAAACCATGGGAGCCATTGAAAAATCCGTCGTACCAGATGTATCCAATGTCCCATGAAAAGTGCTCAAATTGCAAGCCGGTCTGGTATTCTATAGAGGTCTGTTCACCAAAGCCAACCGACAGTTTCATGGGAATAACGGAAGTAAGCGGATAACTAACGCCAAAGGATATGCCATCATTGGCCAGATAATCCGACCGCTGGATACGTATCATTGCATCAAGTTTTTGGTACACATTATATTCCAGGCCCCACACAATGGTGGGAGAAATCCGTACTTTATGCTTGGATATGCGTAAAGAATCGTTTTGGTTACTCTCATCAAAGGGCTCAAAATCTTCTTGAAGATAGAGGAGAGAATCCTGATAATTGGCTTCATACAGCCCACCTGCCAGGTTAGAAAATCTCATATCTGCCAGCATTATATCGTCCATATAGAAGTGAAAAGCTCCTTTGGGAAGGTTAAGACGCAGGCCAAAGCCCATTCCAGCCACAAGAGATCCATCAGAATCTCCGTCGGTGAAACCATATTTCATAGACACCTTATAGAAGTTACTATCGGGGAGGGAACCGAATTCCTGTGAGGAGTTCAGTACTTTTCCGTACCCGGCGCCGTAATAGAAGTTCATCTGCGCCCCAAGGTTCACAGACATCCCGCTGAGAAATTCCAGTGCTCCGTCTAGGGGTGCAAGACCCGTTGCATCATTGGGTAAGGCTTTCAGGGAAATATCTTCGGGATAGCTCCAAGCAAATGAGGTCTTGGAAAAGCCAAGGGCGCGGGTACCTTTGAAGGCTTCTACCTGATATACGCTGTCAATCTCATTGCCGTAAAACACCATTTCCGAAAATTCTTTCTTCAAAATATTGGCATGAGCAGTAACAAAGAGCTGCTGACGGAATTGCCAATTACGGTATCCAAAAGAAAGAGGTTCCATAGATACGTGGATATCTGTATCAAGATCGGCATCCACCAGTTTATCTTTTTCGCTGTCTTTCAGCACATGCCCTTCTTGAAACATCTCAAGATCGGTAAGACTCAGGCTGGAATTGCGGAAATTTGCCTGGAAGGTTGTGACCGGGATCACCAGCTCTATCCCTTTTCTCCGAGCATAGCCGGCCGGATTGTCACTAAAAAAGCTGGTCCCCATCAGGGAACATGTGATCAATATCAGTAATGATGTCCAGTATATAGTTTTCATCTTATCTCCTTAATCCGACAAATTGTTGCTGACTTCTACTTCAATTTCCACAGATCCCCGTAGCTCTATCATTCCTGATATCGGCGTCCCTTCTTCACTTAACAGATGAATCCGGGGAATCACAAATACCGAATCGGAAGCAAAGTACTGGATGTCCTGTTGAGATACCGACACTTCAATCTGTTCTTCAGCACTTCCGGTAGTTTGCACTATATCTGGTACGGAAATAATAGTAAATTCTGTAGTATCCGGTTCCATGATTTCATTGAAACCGGTAGCACGTCTGTCGCTTAAGACAATATCTGTCCCGGCAGTAACCCCTAAGGTATTACGGAAATGTAAGACCAATGTTGCCTGCTGGAAAGCATCAATGTGCTTTTGCTCTATGTCTTTGGTATCAATTACCTGTATATCCGGATCTCCTGCGTCATTCTTAGGAATCACAACGCAGTCGGCATTGATGTCCAATTGTGCAGTGATTTCGATGTCTGCTCGTATGGAGTCGCCTTTGGTATAGACAAATATCTGTGTAGAATCCCCTACAATCGGATAGATTGTGTAGGAAATGCTGTCTGGCAGGATGGAGATCATTTCATTGATATTGTATTGATCTGAGGTGAAAAGTACTTCAGATTGCCCCTGATTAATAATCACATGGGGTAATTCACCACTTACCATATCCACCATAGATACACTTTCTCCATCATCAGCATAGGCCGTAATGTTCACATCCATAGAGGCAGGAACGGGGGTATTCAAGGTGAGTGCGATATCACTGAGCCCGGTAATGGAGAAGTCTCCAATGATCTGAGGGTAATCTATATCCAGCGTGGTGTCACCCTCTATAGGATCTTGTTCCCTTGGTTTCAGTACGCCGCTGATATGTTCGAAGTTTAATGCACTAACATGTGCATCAACATTGAAGCCATCTCCTGAACTTATTTGCCGATATTCATCGCCGGAATCGATAGAAACGGCGTCAACTTCTACCGCAAGGACATCCAACGGTGTACCATCTCCCAGAGATGCCCCGCCTATTTCGATAGTCTCTGTGTGATAACTGGTCTGTCCATTCCCTCCACTTCGGGGAATAATTATCTCCCGGGTGAAGTATTCATCTTCCCCGGCAAGCTTGAGTTTATCGATATGTAACAGAACACATACACCCACATCTATGCTGTTTTCGAAGTTAATATCTACGGCATAGTCCCCTTCATCTATTTCTGCATTATAGATAACCACGTCTTCATCCAGGCTGATGTCCACCGTATCCTGGAAAGTTTGTGGCGGAATCAGAGCCAACGCATCGTCGGCAACGATGTCTGTCACTTCAATAGTTACATCAACAGTATTTTCAACAATGATATTTGCTGCCTGACCGTCGGAGCCTCGACTACCGCCACTGAGCTCAATCTGAATTTCATTAACCAAATTTTCCCCAGCAAGATCTACCGATTCCATCACAGAGTAAGCAGCTTCGGGAGGTACATCTTCCGAAAATGTGTGCCTGATCAGCTCATTATGGTTTCCATCCAGCAACCGTAAAACCAGAGGTTCGCCGGCATTTACATTACCCATCCAGAGAGCTGTGTTGTTAAGGATAGTTAGATTTGCCATCCCGGAGATGATAGTAATCTGTTGAAATTGGTCAAAAGGCTGGATGTCATCCTTGAGTAGTACTGGCAATGTGAAAGCAGGAATCCCGGGAGCCGGAACAAAGCCATTGGAAAGGGTGGGATCTATCTCGCTCAATGAGACAGAGGTTCCTGTAGGCTCAGGGTCATTAATTTCTAACTCCCCGATCTCCATGTACTTTTCGTCGTTTACCGGATCGGTGGTAAAATCTAGTTCTTCAGCTTCATTCATGGTTTCATAGAGAGTTACCACACCCCCTTGTGTCACCAGCGACGAGTCTTGATCTGCAAGGTCTTCGGCAGAATAGGTGTCATTTATGATATTTAGTTTAAGGATTGTGGTCCAGGTAGGCATACCAAGCTCGGATAAACTGCACCCTGCCACGATGGCAAGAATAATTAATAATCCTAAATATTTCTTCATTTTTCCTCCGGTTGGATCTGACATTTTTCCACCTCAGTTTGTCAATTTATTTTATAAGTATCGTGCCGCATAATATATTCCATGAATGAATTTTGGAAAAGAGCAGTGTGAATTAAAAAAAACCACCAATTTAGTTGACATATTCTGTCGCAAAAAGAATTTTTGTCACTATAGAGTTAATAGAGAGAATTTATGGAGGAATCATGAAAAAAGTACTTTTACTTAGTGTTCTACTTGTAAGCCTTTCGTTGTTTGCAGATTGGACCATCGTAGGGACCTATACCATTCCCGGAAAAGCCTCTGGCCTTGCCTTCGATGGCACCTACCTTTACAGTGGTATCTACGGCTCTAACGGCGATCAGATATGGCAGATTGATCCCGTTACCGGAACCTATCAGCTTCAATTTTCCGATCCTGATCTGGGTGATACCTTTGGTCTTACCTATGATGGCACCAACCTCTGGCTCACCGATCACCACACAGGCAGCGCAAATCCAGCTATCGCCTATCAATATGATATGAACGGATCGGTGATTTCTCAGTTTGATCTACCCGATCACTACATGTCTGGTATCGCCTATGATGCAGGAAACTTCTGGGTTTCTACCTATTATCCGGATCCCGGTGTGATATATGAAGTGGATGCAACCGGTGCAGTTTTGCAGCAGTTCACCCCTCCTGCCACCCAAGCATGGGACCTTTGTGTGGAAAACGCCAATCTCTGGGTTACCGATTACAATGCAAATACGATCTATCAGATGGATAAGACCACCGGAGCTATACTGGACTCACATCCCAGTGAAAATATAAAACCCGCTGGAATCGTATTTGACGGCACCTATTTGTGGTATATCGATGGCGGATTAAGTTCGCCGTCCACTCTCTACAAGGTTGATCTGGGTGGCACAGGAACCCCGGCAATTCAACTGCCTTATACGACTTATGACTTTGGGAACGTGGTCATTAATGCACCCCTTTCCACACAGTTACCTATCACAAACACAGGGACAGCAGACCTCATTGTAAATGATTTCACCTTTACTAACAGTGCTTTTGTCTCTGCCACAACTTTCCCCATCACCATTGCTCCCGGCGCAACAACCCAATTCGACGTCACTTTTGACCCAACCCTCTGGGGACCCTACACCAGTTTACTCACTGTTCATTCCAACGATCCTGTACATCCGGCCGAAGAGATCGATCTCACTGGCTATGCCATCAATGACAATCCCACCATCATCCCCACACTTACCTCCCTCTCCTTTGGGTCTGTACGGGTAAATGCTTCCCATGGTCAGTCCACAATCATTAGTAACCAAGGTTTACAATCCCTTGTAATTAGCGACATCACATTCTCAGATCCTGCTTTTAGTCTGGATGCATCCATCCAGTTACCCCTCACTCTTTCCTCCAGAGAAGAGCAGAATGTGCGCATCTGGTTTATCCCTACTGCCTCCGGAACCTATAATGAAACAGCAACCATCAGTTCTAACGACCCCGCAACTCCCGCTGTTACCATCGATCTCTCAGGTTCTGCAGTAGAATCAGAAACACCTCTTGGGGATCAATTGTGGTACTATTCCATCACAACGGGCTACGACCACAGCCCTAAAGCCATGGATTCCATAGCAGACGTAAGTGGAGACGGCGTGGACGATGTAATCGTTTGCTCCGAAGACCACCATGTTCGATGTCTCAACGGTAATTCTTCCGGTGCCGCAGACGTGCTTTGGAGCTTCGATATCTCCTCAGGAAGTGTGTATAAGAGCAGTGGCCTCTCCATCATTGAAGATATCAATAATGATGGTTATCAGGACGTCATCGTGGGAACCACCGGTGGCGATCGCTCCATCCGTGCCATCTCCGGTCTGGATGGAACATCATTATGGCAATTTAATACAAACCTCTTTGGCGATGGCGGCTGGGTGTATGCCGTATTCTCCAGCTATGATTACAACGGGGACGAGAATCCCGACGTCCTTGCTGCTACCGGAGATGACTCCAACGGTAATGGGCCAAAGCGCATCTTCTGCCTCGATGGTACCAACGGTACGATGCTCTGGAACCAATACACCGGCGGGACTTCCTTCAGCGTTATTGGTATTCGGGACATCAATGCAGACGGCACCCCCGATGTGTTGGCTGGAACAACCAATGAAGATGAGACCCAGGGTTACGCCAAAGCACTGAATGGCACTAACGGAAGCGAACTGTGGTCAACAGAAGTATCAGGGTCTTCCTGCTGGGCACTGGCACAACTGGATGATTTTACCGGAGATAGCGTATCGGATGTGGTAGTCGGTGACTTTGGCATGAGCGGAAACGGACCCTATTATGGATTGGATGCAACTACCGGAGACATACAGTGGTCTGGAAGCGTGGGCGGTTCCATCGTACTCGAGCTCATCCCTCTGGATGATGTTAATGCCGATGGGTATATAGACTTTACCTCAGCACACTCGGGAAACTTTATCTCTGTAGTGAGTGGCTACGACGGCACCACACTGTGGAGCTATTCTGTGGCCGATAAACCCTGGTGCGTGGATGCAGCCAATGATATCACTGGCGACGGCATCAATGACATTGTGGTAGGAACACTCTATCAAAGTAATTTCGTATATTTCTTTGATGGCGCCATGGGTACCGAGCTCTGGAGCACTAACTTCGGCGAACCCATCGATGCACTTTGTGCTATTCCAGATGTTACTGCCGATGGCTCATGGGAAATGGTCGCTGGCGGCCGCAGCGGAAACCTATCCTGTTACTCAGGTGGACCGGTAGTTCCCATCACACCAGGTGTGATTGAAGGCACAATTACATTGGACGGTGGTAGCGGAGACGTTACAGAAGTGGAGGTATCTGCCGGTAATATCACCGTTCATCCTTCTGCTTCCGGTGCCTATAGTATCACCATTAATCCCGGAACATACCAAGTGATTGCATCTTTAGCCAGCTACGAATCTGCCATCCAGAATGGCGTAGTGGTAGAAGAAGGACAGACAACCGGCGGTATTGATCTTACGCTGGTTTACATCACCCCGTATCTTATGCCGCCATCAAACGTCGCAGTGGACGAAGCAACAGGACTTGTTACCTGGGAAGCACCTGGTGCTGCCAGCGGCGTTCTCAGTTATCACAACGGATATGACGCAAACGGTATCGGAACCGGTAGTGCTGTTGACTTTGAATGTGCTGCCCGCTTCACCGCAGATGAACTGATAGACCTTTACGGCAGCAGTATCACCGCCATGAAACTGGTAATTCATTCGGCAGACTTCAGCCAGGTTACGGCTAAAATATGGGAAGGCGGCAGCTACGGAGACCCTGGAACCGTGGTATATAGCGCAGACATCACCAACGAAATCAATGTGGCAGATTGGACAGAACATGTTCTTTCTACACCGGTTCCACTGGTACCGGGAAGTGAATATTGGATTGGCTATGCCATAAGTGCTACCGGAGATCATCCGGCAGCAGTAGATGCCGGGCCAATGGTTGCTGACAAGGGAGCATGGATGTACTTCAATGGTACCTGGGATGTCCTTACCAATCTGGGTGCAACGCTGGACTTTAACTGGTGCATCGAAGGCATCGTGGGAGACGGAGCTACGACAGTTTCACTGGCTTCTGCTCCTTCCATCCAGAAAAAGCCAGTACAAAAACGCACAACAGTACTTTGTACAGACCCCCTGTCTGCTGCACGCCCATCCACAACCTCAGGTATTGCCCGCCAAAATCGCGACCTTACCGGCTACAACATCTATCTGGATGGCACACTGATTGTCAGCAATATCCCCGACACAGAGTATCAACTCAGCGGCTTGATAACGGGACAAATCTACACCGTTGGGGTGAGTGCCGTGTATGACGAAGGAGAATCTGAGATAATAGAAGTTACCTTCGTCGCACCTTCTTCGGCCAATAATGGGATCACGTCGGTAACCTCCCTCCTGGGAAACTACCCAAATCCCTTCAATCCCACAACCAAGATATCCTACTCTCTCAAAACTTCGGGTCCTTGCATCCTGCATGTGTACAATATAAAGGGGGAGAAAGTGCGGACACTGGTAGATGAAGATCAGCAGGCAGGCCTGCATTTCAGCCTGTGGAATGGCACCGATGATACCGGAAGACCCGTATCAAGCGGTGTTTATTTCTATAGATTAAACGCTGGTAACTATACCGCTTCCCGCAAAATGATTCTGATGAAATAACGATCAATCTAGTCATAGATCACATTCAACGCCTCCTGAGCAGTTTGTTCAGGGGGCGTTCTTGTACCACAAAAGCTTTGACACCACAGTTCACCCCGATTTTCTCGGTTATGATGAATGAGAATGGGTAAGGAGTAGCGATTTATGAGCGCAAGGAAACAAGGTATGCTGGAAGCTATAGAGAAATTCCCCACTGTCCGTGTGATGGTGGTGGGAGACGTTATGCTGGATACTTTTGAGTTCTGCTTTTCCAAAGACAGTAAGCCTATAGATTCGGAGAAACCGGGAAAGCGGGCATATCGTTCCCATCAGACTATTAAGGTTCTGGGTGGCGCTGGAAACGTGGCAGCAAACCTCGCATCTCTGGATGTTCACACCATCCTTATAGGACTTTCCGGTAATGATGAACATTACTTCAAGCTGCGAGAACTGGCGGAAGAGCACCATATTTCTCTTTCCCTCATACGGGATGCATCCCGCCCTACCACGATAAAAGCACGAATCTATGTGGACGATGATTACCTTCTGCGTCGTGATGATGAAGCAACTCATCCGGCAAGCGACCAGATATCCACGACGTTGGTAAACGAAGTCATCAGGAATTTGAGCCTCTGCGATGTGGTAATCTTGAGCGACTATGCCAAAGGTTTGTTCACGTATGATAACGCCCGGAAGATACTGCATGAATGCCGGATGCGTGAAATACCGGTGATTGTGGACTTTAAACCGGGGAATGCAGCCTTTTTCTCCGACGCATCCATCATGGCACCAAACGAATCGGAAGCACGCAAGCTGATCTCTGACTTCTCTCTCATCAATCCTGCACCCGGATTGATAGCACTTCGGAAACAACTGGGCAGTGATAATGTGATCATTACTCTGGGAAACAAAGGTATGTGTGGCTACGATGGCTCCACAGTGTTCCATATCCCCGGCAACAACGTGTCTGCTGTAGATGCGGTTGGTTGCGGCGATACCGTGCGGGCGGTGTTGGCTATCGGCATGGCTCTGGGGCTGTCTCTGGAAGAAGCAGCATCTCTGGCCAATGATGCTGCAGCGGTTATTGTGCAAAAACCCGCTACAGCCTCCATTTCCCGCGAGGAGCTGCGACAGTTCGTAGAAGGGAAATATTAATGGCCTCACTCTAAAGAGATTTTCACCTCAAACACGAGAAACATACGTTGACCTCAAGAAATTGAAATTGGAAGAAACGATGTTTCGCAAGTACTCAAATCATTTACAGCCGGATCTTTTTGAGCCGGAAGCACCCGGCTCAGAAGCCATCCGTTCGATGATAGAAACGTCCGAAGAGTATGTTTTTTAACGGTTGATCTTCAGCAACATTGAGGAAGCTGATTTTGCCTGCTCTATCCAATTAGTGCCGTTTCTCTGAAAGATATAAGCAGAGCCGGAATTATTGCCATTATCCTCATCACAAAATGCCCCGATAACAGCATAATCTCCGGAAATAGAAACTGAATAGCCGAACCTATCACCTCCAGCAACTGCTAACTTGTTTTCTTATTTCCGCAACTTAACGTAGAACAAGTTGCTAACTTGTTTCCTTTTCTTACGCAACTTGGCAAGTAGAACAAGCTGCTAACTTGTTTCCTTATTTCCGCAACTTGGCAAGTTGCGCTACGATACACGCGAAACGAGCCAGATGAAGCACCCTTTGGATTTGTCCGTGAACTAATACTATAATCACCATACCAATCATGACACCATTCATACACATTACCGCTCATATCATAAATGCCAAGTTCCTTTGGTTTTTTACCACCAACAGCATGAGTTTTACTCCCTGAATTTGAATCATACCA
>JAGGWK010000073.1 GCA_021157525.1 Candidatus Cloacimonadota bacterium
TAACGTCTAATTCATCGTTCCCGATGCCACTACCGTCTGTTACATGAATGAAGTTGTATTTGGTTGCGGTATCCAATTGTAGTGGATGTATCGTTAAACTGACTGAATAATATCCAGTATCCTGATATGTGTATTGGGGATTTTGCTCATACGAATCAATTACTCCATCGTTCTGAAAATCCCATTCCCAGTTCATAATATTTTCACCAGAAGAAAGGTCAGTAAATTCTACCGTCAGCGGAGCATTACCTTCCAAGGGAGTCGCCGTAAAATCGGCATAATAGGGCTCGGGACCATGAGAAAATGGGTGAAACACCTCGAATGTTTCTCCATAATCAAGACTGTGATATATATACGTGTGCTTTATGTCACCCAACATTTGTGTATAATTTACAAGGATGTACAGTTCTCCCGGTTGTCTGCCGCCGGTAAACCCGCTACATGCTAATATATTATTCTTAAGGTTCAAAGTCTCTCCAAAATCACTACTAAAGCGCAATTCTCCCTGATTCCCTCCTGCCGTATATAATTCTCCAGAATAAAAACCTCGTGTTAATATACCAATAGGATATTCTGAACAATTAAATACATTTTGAAGTTCTAAATTCTCAAAATTATCATAAGAAATGAAAATATATACAGAGTCTCCCAGTACTGATTTTACATAGCCAATATTTTGTTCGGCATCAATTGCTGAATTTGAAAATGAGCCAAGAAAACCATTGTAAGAATGTTGGATAAAGTTTGAACCATAATCTTCAGAATGTTGATGAAAACCATTGTATAAAAATCCCTCCGTAACACCACTGAAAAGATGAAGAGACACTCCTCCGTTTATTAACGACCAACTGTTTTGCTGCCCATGATTATAAGAAATATATAATCCCTCTCCCATGGTTACACCATATAAGACTCCCGGTGTTAAGTCAGCACAAATACTCATAAAGTTGATATTTGTGTACAGTGTACTGTCCATACAGGTGGCAGTTTCACCAAAGTCTGTTGAGTGGTAAATACCTTCTCCGGTAACGGTAGGCCCTATGTAATAAATCTCACCGATAGCCGGGCCACGGGTGATGGTGCTATCGGCTGATACCAGACAAAATATTGAAATAAAATACGATAGAATTAAGATGGTTTTTGGAGTTACGGATTTCCAATTCCTTACAATAGAAACCATGTTCAAATCTCCTTGATTCTCCTGAGTTGCAATCAATCACAACAGCTGTGTTTTGTGCTGTTCGTGAGCTTGTAACGTGTTATCTTGTTTCATATCTCCACTCAATACGGGCATTTTCAAAATCAAGTATTACTGGAGCACCTTCATTTCGATATTATCATTCAATGTTCAACCACGCGTCTGTGTACGCGACCTTGTTTCGAAACTTCAATCAAGAAAACTCTAAATTTTTCGAAACAATGGCAAAATGAAAATATATCATTAGCATAGTCAAGAAAAAACCTTTAATCCTCAATATTCATAAAATAGGCTATCCTTCTTCCTTTTCACATTCAAGGTGTTCCCGAGTGGTATACCTCCGACGTCTTCCATGAACGTCGGAGGTTTTTCTTTCTGTTGAACTACTGAACACCTGAACATTTGAACTGACAACAATTGAACCCAAAAAACACCGTTCTTCGTTTAAATTTATGCGAACGTTGAGCGTGCTCAAGGGGAGTAGACTATCTTTGTAAGAAACCTCAGAAAGACGGTGTTTTTTTTGCCGCTGAACGCCTGAACTGTTGTGCCGTCGCTACTCTCCATTTCTTCTATTGGTACGAAATGGAGCCGCATAAGTCTTCCTTTAAAGATTACCTTTGTCAGATACGTCAGAGAGGCGATAGTATACTGAACCGCTGAACCACAAAAAATCCTTGCCACAATCCACCCTGAAAACTGAGCTGAATGCCGACACTAAAGAAGAGGAGCGCAATGAAACGCTATAAACGGCTTACCGAAAAGTCAGTGAATGAACTGAACTCAGTGCTGGAGCAGCATGGTTTATTGCTGCATCACACCGGAGCCATGTACGGCGTGGGCTGCAATGCCTTCGATTCTGTAGCAATAGGCAAGATAAATGTGATGAAGCAACGGTCTGATGGCAAGGGTTATATCCTTCTTATACCAGATGCATCCTGGCTGAAAGACTATAGCGTACAGACATCCAAAGATATAAAACGGTTGCTTAATCAGTACTGGCCGGGAGAACTTACTGCCATCCTGGAAGTAAAAGACCCACGTCTGGATGCGGTTGTGCTGGATGGCCGGGTGGGCTTTCGTGTGCCTTCTTCACCTGTTTTGCGGGAGCTCATCACAAAACTTGGGTATCCATTGGTAAGTACCAGCGTCAATATTGCATCAACGCCGCCTTTGGAACGGCTTTCTGATATCAAGAAACAGTTCGGCTCTGCGTTACATTGTGCCTTTGTGCCCGCAGATATCGACGAAGATGTTACTATTCCTTCCACCATTATCAGTATCAAAGAGGATGAAATCCAGTGTCTGCGGGAAGGAGCCATCAGCTTTGATGAGATAGAGCGAAGCTACAGCAAGCCACTTATTCAGTTTATCTGCACGGGAAACACCTGTCGAAGTCCCATGGCAGAGTACTACGCCCGGAAATGTATTGAAGAGAAAGGGCTTCCTTTGCGAGTAGCTTCGGCTGGATTCGTGAGTGGTGAGCGGATGATTTCCGAGCACTCCTTTACCTTATTATATAAGGACGGCATTGATGCCAGACGTCACAGGTCGCGGGTTGTGGATAAGAACATCTCCAATGAAAGCGCATACATCCTCACAATGACGCAGGAACATAAGCGAAAGTATCTGGAGCTTGACCCCAATGTGGCTGGTAAGATTTTTACATTGTTAGAATTTACCGGTGAAATGGGTGATATCGATGATCCCTTTGGTCTTGATATTAGTTTTTATCGAGAAACATATTCCATTATAAAAGAGCGGGTCGATGCGGCATTAGCCAAGATTCGCGAGGAGGTAGAGTGAAGATGAGTTTTATGTTTGGAAGTGTCTTTTGGGGTGTAGTGCTTATATTGGCCGGCGTATCCATCGTATTAAAAGCCGTGTTTCATATCTACATTCCCGTGTTTCGCATAGTGGTAGCCGGGATAATCATCTACTTTGGTGTGCGTCTTTTATTAGGAAATCATGCCGGATACTCGGATGCAGAGACCATTGTTTTCAGGGATGCAAAGTTTAAGCCTGGTACAATGCAAGACGATTATTCGGTGATTTTTGGCAAAGGCACCGTCGATTTGCGGGAACTTTCCCTTGAAGATGAATCGATTCATATTGAGGTCAGTGTCATTTTTGGCAGTGCAGATGTATTGATAGACCCGGAAATGCCTCTGAAGATCGAGTCTAGCACCGTCTTTGGTGATACCAATTTCCCCCGCGGCTCTTCATCTCCCTTCGGAGATAGCGTATATCGCTCTCCAAACTATAGTAAGAATGAACCCCATGTAACCTTAGAAACCAATGCAATCTTTGGTGGAATCAGGATTTTACGCTGATGGCTGATGCATTACTTACCTTTTGTGCCAGCCTGATAGAGGCAGCATATCGGCAGGGCGTAATATTGGATGACGAAAAGAAGATTGCCTATGGCACACAATTACTATTTCGTCAGGGAGATCTCATCATCCCGATAAATATCTATTCCTCAAAAAAGAAGGGAATTACCACTGTCATCGGCGGATCTCCCAAGAGTCCTTTGCGAGCTGTTATGCAGCAACTCCTCAATGTACCGGTGGATGTGCCGGAAAACAGAGCACATGGTTGGAATCTGTGGGCAGGAACCGATGAATGCGGCAAAGGGGATTTCTTCGGGCCTCTGGTGGTTAGTGGATTTATCTGCTCACAAACCTTGCTTCCCAAACTGGCCTCTCTGGGAATCAAAGATAGCAAATTACTGAAAGATACTGAGATTTGTCGCATTGCCCACGTACTTTTGAAACAATTTCCCGATTGCATCGAGACCCTTAGTTTAATGCCATCCCGCTATAATTCCTTATATAGTGACTTTCGCAAACAGGGTAAAAAGCTCAACGAACTTTTGGCCTGGATGCATGGACGGGTGATCGTGAACCTGCACAAACGTTACGGCTTTGACGGCGTGGTGGTAGATAAATTTGCCCGAGAGGATTTGCTGCCGGCATCCCTGAAAGAGCTCAAAGGGCTGAAGATTATCCAGCGCACAAAAGCTGAGGATGATATTGCCGTAGCAGCCGCATCAATCATCAGTCGTTACCGGTTTATTCAGGCAATAGATGCTTTAGGTAAGACATGGGATATGGTGTTTCCCAAAGGAGCTTCAGCCAAAGTATTGGCGGCGGGAAAGACCTTTGCCCAAAAACATGGTAAAAGCAGGTTGACGGAAGTGAGTAAAACCCATTTCAAGACCTTTGATAAAATATAAAGAGGTAATGATGATCATAATAACAGGAGGTGCAGGTTTCATAGGGAGTGCCTTGGTTGCACACCTTAATGAAGCAGGACGCAGAGACATCCTGATAGTGGATGCTCTGCGCAACGGAGAAAAATGGAAAAACCTGGTAGGCAAAAAGTACCTGGATTTCGTACACAAAGAGCGGTTTTTAACCGACCTGGAAGATGGATTGTTCCCGGAAGTGGAGTGCATTGTCCATTTGGGCGCCTGCTCTTCTACCACAGAAATCGATGCAGACTACTTGATGGAGAACAATTTTCACTATACAAAACGGCTGTGTGATTGGGCTCTCTGGAATGATGTTCGCTTTATTTATGCCAGCAGTGCCGCTACCTATGGCGCCGGAGAACAGGGCTACAGTGATGCCGATGCGCTCACGCCCTTGCTGCGTCCCTTAAATATGTACGGCTACTCCAAGCAGCTGATGGACGAATATGTGCTGCGTAATGATTTGCAAAACAAGGTGGTGGGACTGAAATTCTTTAACGTGTTTGGCCCCAATGAATATCACAAAGGCGATATGTGCAGCGTGGTGTTTAAGGCCTATCATCAGATTTTGCAGAGCGGGAAAGTGCAGCTCTTTAAGTCCCGCAAGCCAGAATATGCCGACGGTGGCCAGATGCGTGACTTTGTGTATGTAAAGGATTGCGTGGCCATGATGGCCTGGCTTATCCAGCATCCAGAAGTAAATGGCATATTCAACATGGGAACCGGCACAGCCCGCACGTGGGTAGATCTGGTCAATGCCGTATTTGCCGCCATGGAGCGCCCCCCGCAGATCGAGTTTATCGATTTGCCCCAGCATTTACAGGGTAAATATCAGTATTATACTCAGGCCGAGATGGCTAAATTCTCTGGCACGGGATGTCCGCTGCAGTTCCGCTCATTGGAAGATGCGGTGAAAGATTATGTGCAACAGCATTTGATGCAGCCGGTATCCTATTATTAAAAAAACATAAGAAGAGGTCATTTATGATATATACATTAAATCAAGTAAAACCAACGATTGATGCCAAAGCTTGGATTGCACCCAGTGCCGACGTCATCGGTGATGTAAAAATAGGTGCTTTCAGCTCGGTGTGGTATGCTTCGGTACTTAGAGGAGACGTCGCTCCTATTACCATTGGTAAGAATTGCAGCATTCAGGATGGTAGTGTTATCCATGTAGATGATGAAACTCCTGCTATCCTTGGCGATGATGTGACCGTGGGACATCGGGCAATCATCCATGCCTGTACTATCGGTGATGGTTGTCTCATCGGTATGGGAGCCACAGTGCTCAATGGTGCCGAGATTGGTGAAGAGAGCATTGTTGCGGCAGGAGCTGTGGTTACTCCCGGTAAAAAGTTCCCACCCCGTAGTATGATTATGGGCATCCCTGCCAAGGTTGTGCGTACTCTCAGCGAAGAAGAAGCCCAACATCTACACCAACATGCCCGGATGTATGTGGAGCTTACGGAGCAATACAAGGAACAAAATCTATGAAAACCCTCGTTTTGGAACCAATGCCGGAGCTTTTCTGGCACGAGCTCGACCGGCACGGTTGGGCTCCTTTCTTTTATTCGGATGGAAATCTGTCTGATTCCCAGGTGGAAATTATTATCATTCGTACCGCAACCCACTTTGATGCAAGCATGTTTGAGCGGTTCCCCCGCCTTAAATTGATCATTCGGGCCGGTAGTGGCTTTGATAACATTGCTATCGCGGAAGCTCAGAAGCGGGGAGTGGCAGTGTGTAACACACCAGAAGCCAATGCCCAATCGGCCTACGAGCACACACTTTCTCTCATATTGGCCCTTATCAAGCGACACCAGCAAGGTAAAGCCGCCGTGATAAATGGGAGCTGGAAGAGACAATTGCCCTCATGTTGGGAAGTGAGTGACCTGAAGGTACTGGTGGTTGGTGTGGGACGCGTGGGCAGCCGCGTAGCAAAAGCATTGCAGTTCCTCGGTGCGCAGGTGCGGGGTGTTGATCCCTATCTTTCCGCACAGCAGTGGCGCCAGCGGGATGTCTCTCCCATACCGTATATAGAAGGTGTGAAATGGGCCAATTGTATTACCTTCCATTGTCCATTGAGCAATGAGACCTTTCATTATTTCGGGATGCAGACATTGGCATCGCTTACGCAGCCCATTTGGCTGGTAAATACGTCTCGTGGGGGTGTGGTAGATGAAGAAGTGGTGCAGAATGCATTGCAAAGTGGCATGCTTTTAGGTGCGGCGATGGACGTTTTCCAGCAGGAACCATGGCCGAGGGCATCTTTTTCAGGAGATGAGAAGTTGTTTCTTACACCACACATCGGTGCTTTCACCGAGAAAGCGAAGCAGCGGATGGCCTTGGAAACCCTGGATGTGTGGCAGCGTTTTCTCAAGACCGGGAAGGTGATCTCACCAATAGAAAAAAAGTTTGCATTTCGTTAATGTTTACCTGGAAGGACTGTTATCCGTTTGGGTTGTCCAGTGTAGAGATGTAGAGAGGGAAAAAGGGATTGACACGAGAACGGCAGAAACGATTTATGGCCAGCGTGTTCATTGTAAAGGGGAATAGTGAGAGATTGGAATTGCAGAGGTTGAGTGGTTGGGAAGCCAATCGGGAAGCCGGAATTTTTTTGAAGAGATTCAAGAAAAGGGTTGACGGAAAAACCTGAGATTTCAGTTTTGCAAAACCCCATGCAAATGAGGGTGTTTTTGAGAGTTCATTAAAAGCAAGTAAGATAGATGTGAATGGTGA
>JAGGWK010000011.1 GCA_021157525.1 Candidatus Cloacimonadota bacterium
CACACAAATCCTCATAACTTCTCCCGTTCAGTTCTTTTTTTGCTTAGCTGATACGAAGAAGCGCATTCGGTTTTTTTTTGTCAAACAGTTTTAGTAGTTTTTTACATTCGGGATTATTTTGCACAAGTTTATCGATATATTGAGTTACCCATTCTTCTTCTGTTTTTTTGTACACTTTTCGTGTTCATTCGGGGTTTCTCACTATCGGCTCAGCTTATTGCATGTATTCGGCAAAGGCCGGAGAAGATGGGTGTTTTCCGCATATTCAGTGGTTTATATTACATGTTATTTTGCAGACTTTTGGAAACATGCGGGGTTTTCTCTTCAATACCCCAGCGCCATGACTCACAACCCCATAGACCCGAGGCTGTTATGTGATAAGCTGAGAAAATTCCAAGGCACAAAAAAAGCCGGCTTTTCAGCCGGCTGTATCTATTGTGATCTGTGTTTAGTATCCAAATTGAGAGCGGTTATCCACGATATTGGCTTTTTCCATGATGTCGCGGTACCATTCATTCAGATGATCTGTTTCAGCTTTTTCCTGAGCGGCTTTCATCAAGCTTTCTTTTTCAGCTTCGAATTTTTCCATATCTGGTTTTGTACGCTTGGTTATGTAGGCGATATAGGCGCCTTTGTCGTCTTTTATGAGGGAGGTGAATTCACCTTCTTCTTTTTCCAGCATGGCGTTGTTCAGCTCATCTACCCGTCGAATACGTGGGATGCTGCTGTTAAACTTCACATCGGTTGCTTCAACTATTTCCCATCCTTCTTTGGAAGCTGCAGCCATGTAGTTATCTGGTGTGTTTGCGCTAATGAATGCTTCGGCCTTTTCGATAACGGCTTTTACCTGTTTTTCCCGTTGAGCCAGGTTATGGATGCGTTTTTTCAGATCTTCGAAGGGCTGGTAGTGCTCACCCACTTTGTAGGAAACTTCAGGGATGAGGAAGTTGCCTTTGTGGTCTTCCACTACTTCGTGGAGGGTTCCCACTTTGTGGGTGAAGGCAAACTGCGTCATACCTTCGATTTTGTACATATTATTGGGGTATTGGCTGGACTCGTAGAATTCCATAGTCTCTTCTACCTGATATCCCAGCTCTTCAGCAGCCTTTTCCAGTCCTACTTCCTCGGCCCGATCATAGACATCCTGTGCAAGGATGGCAAGGTGTTCTTTGGTGATAGTGGAAGGTTCTTCTTTGAGGAGGATATGGCTGGCGTGAACTTCTTTTTCACCAGCGTCGTTTGTGCGGATGCCGAGAACCTTGATGATGTGCCAGCCGAATTGTGTGCGAACGGGAAGGCTGATATCGCCGACCTTCATAGAGAATGCTTTTTCCGCAAATTCGGGAACCATGCGGTTTTTGGTAAACCAGCCGAGGTCGCCGCCCTTTGCAGCAGAGCCATCTTCAGAATATTCCCTGGCGATGTCCTCGAAAGGTATTCCGCTATAGATTGCCACTTCAAAGAGCGAGTCGATGCGGGCTTTCACCACATTTTTATCAGCGTCGCTGGCTTCGTTCACTATTTTCACAAACTTATATTTCCGTGCGGGATCTTTTTTGTATTCCTCTTTATGAGCATTATAGTAGGCCAGCTCGTCTTCTTCCGTGATGTCGAATTTGTCGATTTTGTTCATATCGAAGAAAATGATCTGAGCGTCGGCGCTGTTGTGCTGGTTTATGTACTGTTCTCTCACTTCATCTTCGGTGATTGTGGCTTCGGCTTTTACAGCGTCGAAGAGCTTTTCATAGGGAAGGCTTCCACGATAATAATCCTCCAGCATGGAAGCGAATTCTTCGTTGGAATACAATATTTCTTTGTATTTTGCTTCATCAAAGACGCCATCGGTTTGGAATCCGGGATTGCTTTTGATGTCGTCACCGGGGTTTTTCATCTTTTCCAGGACGTCTTCGGTAGAAACCTTGATTTTACGTGCTTTTATTTCTTTGTCATACACGGTTGACTGTACCAGTTTGTTCCAAGCTGAATCAACGATTTGCCCTTCGGTGTTTTCATCGATGGTAGCGTCTGGGTTTTGTTGTAAATACGTCGCATATTCGTTTTCTACATATTGCTGAAAGGCGTCGGCGGTGATTGTCTTTCCGGCAATTTCGCCCAAATGAACCTTTTTTTGAAATACTCCACTCACTCCCATCATTGCATAACCGATAATAAAAACCGCCGCAATCACGATAATGATCCACGATGAATGTCTTCTTAAACCTTGAAACATATTGTATCCTCCACTCTAATATCCGGAATTATCATTTGTGCAATAACTGAAAGGGATGTTTTTTATTCAAGTTTTTTTTTGGGAATGGTAAAAATAGACTGAAATCCGCAATTTTTCATCTTTGTCCGGATTATCTTTAATTCGGGGAATTCATGCTTGACACAAATGCCAGATGTTTAAATTTAAGCTCTTTAATAAAAGGGAGGTGATTGCGAGTGCCAAAAGTAATAGCACGTGATGGCGAACCATTTCAGGTTCTCTTGCGCCGTTTCAAAAAATCCTGCGAAAAAGCTGGGTTGTTGTCGGACATAAAAAAGAATAATTATTTTGAAAAACCGACGGTTGAACGCCGCCGCAAAGCAAAAGATGCACGCAGAAAAGCTTTGAAGCTGATGCGTAAGCAGGCGCGGTTTAACCGCTCATTCTAGCCCGATGATCGCGCAGATTTCCAAAGATATTATTGCAGCACTGAAAGCCAAAGATAAAGCGTTGCTGACGGTGCTGCGATCCTTAAAATCTGCTGTCCAATATCAAGCAATTGAGAAGGGCACAGCATTGACCGATGCAGAAGTGATCTCTGTGTTACAGTCACAGGTGAAAAGCCGCATTCAGGCGATAGAGCTTTATCGTAAGGGTGGGCGTGATGACCTTGCAGAGCAGGAGGAACGGGAAGTCGCTATAATAAAGAGATATCTTCCCACTCCCCTTACTGCCGATGAGCTGGAGGCCGAAGTTGCTGCCATGGTGGCAGAGCTCCATGCATCCAGTATGAAAGATATGGGCTCTGTGATGCGCGCGCTGAAAGAAAAACTGGGATCCCGGGCAGAGGGAAAAGCCCTTAGCTCTCTGGTGAGGGGCGCTCTCCAATAAGTTTCTTTGACGCGTCATTATCGATCTTTACAGGGGGCCCTTGAGTTCCCCTTTTTGTCTTTAATAAAAGTGCAACCTCAGGTGGAGGCAGAGGATGAATATTGTTGATATTATTCTAAGTGTGTTTCTCCTTTTACTTTTTTATCGTGGCTTCAGGCGGGGCTTCATCGGAAGCATCGTCTATCTTTTGGGGCTTTGGGGAACTATTTTTGTCATGAGGCAATATTCCTACCGTGTTGCACACCTGCTCTCTGCACATATTCGTCTGGATGCAACAGCCGCTTCGGTGTTGGGCTATGTTATCACCATTGTCCTTTGTCTTGTGGTTATCAGGTTGGTCATCAAGCTGATAAACAGCATACTGGACGCGATACATCTCAATTTGATCAACCGTATTTTCGGCGGTGTCTTTGCCTCATTCAACGGCGTGTTGCTGCTGGCTGTTATGTTGCTCATTATCGGGCTGTTTACCGGTGTAAATAAATTGGATATGGAAAGCAAAGCCAACAATGCCGGGGTCATTGCACAGGTTCAAGGATCGGTAAATGAGATAGTGGAAAGTGCTGGCGAAGACAATGCACTACTGAAGAAAACCCTGTCAGAGCTAAATCCTACCGGTGCAGCAACGGGGCTCAAAAGGATGTTGGTTGATGATGAAGATGTAAAGAAATCAAAAGAATTTTCCCGCAAAGTGTCGAAGTTTACTCAGGATTCTGTGATCTTGAGTTGGGCTCAGAAACTCACCGATCTGATAATCCGCAAAAGCAGTGTGGTGTACTAATAAAAAGATATATAATGAGATCATTTAAACAACTGGAATTTGACAAGATACGCACTGATATTGCATCAGAGTGCCACTCTGTTGCAGGCAGGATGCATGCTGCCCACATTACTCCCGGCACCACTATTACCGCTATTCGCCGCAGTCTGGCTCTTCATGCCGAGATGCAGGCTTTGCTCCGGGAAAACCTTAGTTTCTCCTTTGAATATCTCACCGACGTCACCCCCCTGCTGTCTGCTCAACAGCACCAAACCTTCGATTTTGTCGAATTTCGCTCTATCATCTATTCTCTGGCTATCGCAAATAACATTCTCCACGCTGAAGCCGATTGGCAGGACTTCCCGGTTTTTAATCACCTTCGCAGCCGCCTTACTGCCTTTGACGATCTGGAACAACGTTTTAATAAGATTTTTTCTCCTGATGGCGAGGTGCTGGATTCCGCATCTCCCGAGCTCAAGCGCATCCGTCAAAGACATCGCAAAGTGCGCAAAGACATCTCTGCTGTGCTGCAAAAAAAGATGGAAGACTATGATGCCGATAAATTGCTCCACGACCGTATTATCACCCAGCGAGACGGCCGCTTTGTAATACCGGTAAAAGAGGGTGCTCCTTCCTTCGTCTCAGGTATTGTGCATGGTCGCTCAGGCAGTAAGTCTTCAGTGTATATCGAGCCTCAGGAAGTGGTGAGCTACAACAACGAGATAGGGATGCTCAGCGATGAAGAGAAACAGGAGATTTTCCGCATTTTCACCGAGTTTACCGCAGCCATTCGTCTGCGTGGGGATGCCATCATCACTACCACCGAACTGTTGGCAAGGATGGATTTCCACTTTGCCGTTGGCCGTTTTTCAAATGCCATCGGTGCCAGCATTCCCGAGATTTCACCGGATCCGGTGATCAAGCTTTCCCGGGCCCGGCATCCGTTACTCATCAAAAATCTGGGATCCATCAAAAAGGTGATTCCCTTCGATCTGGAGCTGGGAAGCGATTATCGGCTTCTGCTCATCTCCGGTCCCAATACCGGCGGCAAAACCGTTACTCTGAAATCCGTGGGATTACTTACCATGATGGCTCTTTCCGGCTTACCCATACCTGCCGACTCGGGTAGCGTTATCGGCATCTTTCACCGGGTGTTTGCCGATATCGGAGACCAGCAATCTCTGGAAGATGCCCTCAGCACCTTCTCGTCACATATCAAAAACATCGAAGAAATGGTGAAAGTCGGGGATGTCCGCACGCTGGTGCTCATCGATGAAATAGGTGCCGCTACCGACCCCGAGCAGGGATCGGCTCTGGCTCAAGCCATCCTTGAAGAGCTGGTATCCCGCAATGTGTTGGGGGTGATCACCACTCACTACACCGCACTGAAAATCTACGCAGAGCAAAGTTCTCAATGCATCAATGCTGCCATGCAGTTTGATCCTCAGAATCACATACCCACCTACCAATTTAAGCTGGGACTGCCGGGGAACAGTTTCGCCATAGAGGTTGCATCCCGTCTGGGACTGGATGCTGCGCTGATAAACCGGGCCAATGAGCTTACGGGAAATCAGAATGTGGAGCTCACGGAATTGTTGAAAAAAATGGGTGAGGAGAAGGCCAATCTTTCTCGGGAATACTATCAATATCAGCTGAAAAACCGGCTTTTGGAGATGAAAGTAAGTGAGTATAAGGCAAAAATCGACGGCTTTGAGGCGGAGAAAAAACAGCTGAAAAAGAAATCTCTGAAGGAGGCCAGGGAATTTTTGACGACTTTGCAAAAAGAGCTGAACAAGGAAATCGAAAACATCCAGAGTGAAAACCGGCAAAAGCGGAAGCGGGGCCTCAGCCAGACCTTGAAAAAAGTGAATGACATGAATGTGCAGTATGGCGAGAAAATCCAGCAACTAAGCGGAACTGCATTGATGCCGGTGACCGATCCTCAGGTGGGGATGACGGTGTGGATAAAGGATATCGAAGTCGAAGGGGACATCTGCGAAGTCTCACGAAATGCGGTAAAAATTGATTTAGGTGGGATGTATTTCACCACCGATATTGCTCAATTGTATTATCCACGAGGGGAAAAGAGCTCTGCTAAGATGGCTGTCTGCACCACGGTTCCCGAGACAAAACAGGCGCGGCTGGAACTGAAACTTCTGGGGCTTACCTTTGACGAAGCGCGCCCTCTGGTGGATGAATTTATAGACGATGCGTTGGTGAATGGCCTGAAATTTGTGCGCATCGTCCATGGCAAAGGCACCGGTGCATTGCGCAGTAAAGTGCGTATGCACCTACGCAGAAATAAGAAAATCCAGGATTTCTTTACTCCCGCCCCAGAAGCCGGAGGTGATGGTGTAACGGTAGTTACGCTGCTTTAGAGCGCATTATGGAAGAATCGAAAATTAAAGAAATTATGGAGCGCAACAACATTGTTGATGTGATCGGTGGCTATTTCCCACTAAAAAAAAGCGGAAACAGCTACAAGGCCTGTTGTCCCTTTCACGACGAGAAAACCGCATCCTTTGTGGTAAATGAAAAGAAGCAGATTTTTAAATGTTTTGGCTGTGGCAAAGGAGGAACGGTAATCACCTTTGTGCGGGATTATGAAAAAATCTCCTTCATCGATGCAGCCAAAAAGCTGGCTCAGCGGGCTGGGATTCCCTGGACCGATTCGCCCCAGCAGAAGAAGAAGCGTACCAAGCGGGATTTGATTTACCAGGTGTACGCCCTCACGACGCAGTTTTATCAGGAAAACCTCACAACAGGCGGGGATGCAGCGATGGATTATCTGCGGAGCAGAGATCTCTCACAGGAAACCGTGGAAAAATTTCAGCTGGGTTACGCCATGGACAGCTTTGGAGGATTGAAGAACTTTCTGCTGAAAAACAGCATTAACGACAAGATTTTTGAATTAACCGGACTTTTCGGATTTAATCAACGGGGCAGCTACGATCTGTTTCGTCACCGTCTGATGTTTCCCATCCACGACTACACCGGGAGGGTAGTAGCCTTCAGCGGTCGTGTACTGGATGCAGATCAGCGGGGCGGGAAGTATGTAAATTCGCCCACCACGGAAATTTATACCAAGGGAAAGGAACTCTACGGTCTCTTTGCCACCCGCTATGAAATGGGGCGTAAAGGCTTTGCTCTGATTTCCGAAGGAAACCTGGATTTCTTGCGTCTGTATGAATGTGGTTTTGTGAATTCCGTGGCCTCTCTGGGTACAGCCTTCACCGATTCTCAGATTACCTTGCTGCGCCGCTACACGTCGAATTTCACCTTTATTTACGATGGTGACAAGGCGGGACGCAAAGCTGCTGTTCGGGCCGCCATCAGTTCACTTCGGTTGGGATGCAATGTACGTATTGTGGAATTGCCCGCCGATGAAGACCCCGATTCCTTCTTGAAAAAAAATGGGTCCCAGGCGTTGCAGGGGCTTATTGATGATGCTAAAACCCTGGCAGCATTTTTGAAGAAAGACAGCAGTTTGGGGTTATCGGACAGAGCCAAGATAGAGCAATTGGTAGAAGCGGCTGGTTCGATGAGCGATATGTTACAGCGAGACCTTTTTTTACGTACCATCTCTGAAGAATTTCGCATTCCGGAAAAAACCCTGCGATCCCGTATGAAACCAGTGAAGGCCACGGTTGAAGTGGGGGCACAAGCTCCTGCATCCAGCTATGAGCCAGAGCGGGAATTGCTGAAAATCCTCTTATCCAACAATTGCTTAGTGAAAAATGTTGCCGATCAAATCGATTCCTCTTACTTTTTAAAAAGGAGATATAAAGACATTTACGAGGTATTATTGGAAAATGAAGAAGCCCCGGATAGGATAGCAGGGCTGTTAAATGCAGAGGAGTTGAATGATACTACACAGCTCATTATCGAGCTTATGATGGAGCATGTGGCAAAGGCGGAGACGCTGGATGATCAGGTGCGGGAGATGCAGATTCGGAAGTATCTGCATGAGCTGGATGCTGTAAACAAGGGGATAGCCGCCGGGGAACCCCATCCTGAACTATATGAAAAAAAGAAAGAAATACTACATACTCTGCGTGGGTGGGGTGTGAAAATCGTGAGAAAAACCTTATATTAGGGGAGAATAGATGCAAAGTTACAACGAGCACATTAAAAAACTCATTCAATTGGGCAGGAAAAACCAGAAGCTGCTCACCTTTAAGCAGATTAACGAAGTTTTGCCCAACAGTCCCATTTATCTTGATAGAATTGAGGACATCATCAACGATTTGGTGGAAGCAGGAATCGAGCTTATCGATGAGACCCAGAAGAAGGTCACCAAAAGAACCGTCTCGGTGAAGAAGTCTAAAGTTACCAGGAAATTTCAGAATAAACGGTACTATGATGATCCCGTGCGGATGTATCTTGGGGAAATGGGACGCGTGCCGCTGTTGGATCGCGAAGGCGAAGTACGCATAGCGAAGAAGATCGAGAGCGGTCAGCGCTACGTTAACAAATATGTGTTTATGAGTGGCAGCACGTTGCGGGAGATGGAGAACTTCCTGCATCGGTTCCAGGAAAAGCGGGTAAAGATCGACCAGATTTTTAAAATTGAGTATGGTACCTGGATGGATAAATCTCAGGAAGCCCATCTGATAAATAAATTTGAGCAGGTTATCAAAAATACCGATGTCATATTTGAAGAGATCGGCGAAATGCTGGATGAAGCAGAGCTCGATCCTACCGGGCATCTTCTGGATCAGGAAGTGATAGACCGTAAGCGTGAGAAGATTCTGGGAATATTCGACCAGCTCACCTACAACGAGAAAATGCTCAAACGGATGGTGTACCGCATCAGAAGTTTGGTAGATCGCATCAAAGACAGCCAGCGCTCTATCCGTCATCTGGCCAAGATCAAGCGGTATAACATAGACGAAATTTGCGCTTATGGCCGTCGTGCAGGCAAGTCTGATATCGATTATCAGGAAGTGCACGAGGAAACCAAGGTAGATCCTGAAGTATTCATCGAAACGTTGCGGAAGATCAAGAATGCCCGGCGCAAGATACGGCGTGTTGAGCTGGAAACCCGCATGACAGCCGCCGAGATGCTGGATCTGCTGAAAGAGATCGAGCGCGGCGAAAAGATGAAAGAGCGCAGTAAAAATGAGATGATCGAAGCCAACGTGCGTTTGGTGGTTAGCATCGCAAAACGCTACAACAACCGTGGTCTGGATTTCCTCGACCTCATTCAGGAAGGTAATACCGGTCTGATGCGGGCGGTGGAAAAATACGATTATCGCAAGGGCTTTAAGTTTAGTACCTATGCCACCTGGTGGATTCGCCAGGCCATCACTCGTGCCATCGCCGATCAGGCCCGCACCATCCGCATCCCGGTACACATGATCGAATCGATAAACAAGGTGAAACGCGCCAGTCGCAAATTATTGCAGGAGCTTGGACGTGAGCCGCATCCGGAAGAAATCGCTGTGAAGCTGGATTTGCCGGTGGATAAGATCAAGAGTATCCTGGCCATCACCAAAGAACCGGTTTCATTGGATAAACCTATCGGGCATGACGATGAAGACAGTTTGCTCGGTGATTTTATCGAAGATAAAGGTACCATTTCTCCAGAGCGAATGGCAGAGCGCACGTTACTTAAGAAGCAGATGGATGAGATTTTACGCACCCTTACACCTCGTGAAGAACGGGTGATTCGGCTGCGTTTTGGTATCGACGACGGGTATCATCGTACTTTGGAAGAGGTAGGCAATATTTTCAGCGTTACTCGTGAGCGGATTCGACAGATTGAAGACAAGGCCCTGAAAAAACTACGTCATCCCACACGTGCCAACGTCTTGATGAAGTTTATCGACAACTTCAATGTGCAGTAGGCAGGGGAAGTAAATGCTTGACACGGGAAAGGCGTGAAAATTCTTTTCACCAGACAATAAATTGGGCCTATAGCTCAGTTGGTAGAGCTTCCGGCTCATAACCGGATGGTCAGAGGTTCGACTCCTCTTGGGCCCACCAGATATTCAGCCGCCTTGCAACAGCAGGGTGGTTTTTTTTGTCAGGAGGGTTGTATGGTTTACCTGTATGTTCTTCAAGGAACCATCAAGCGCTACATCGGTATCACCAACGACATCAAGCGCAGAATGGCAGAGCACAAAGCCAAAAGCTCCAAAGGGAGCCGGGTGATTGGAGAATTTTCGCTTTTGATGGTAGAGGAATATCCGGATTATGTAACAGCGCGACAGCGTGAGAAGTATCTCAAATCCGGTGCTGGCAGACGTTGGTTGAGGAACCTGGCGAGTGATCAGAGTCCACCCCTTTCTGCGGATGCAGAAACGGGCGGATAAAGCTGCGCATCCAACCGATGGTCAGATGCTTGTGCGCACGATTTCCCGCAGGGAAATGGCGGCGCATTCGACTCCTCTTGGGCCCACCAGTCTTCGCTCAATTTTCGCCTGGGCAGACAAAATACAAATAAAGCCGCTCTATGAGCGGCTTTACACTAGTTATTGCGTTTACAATTATTCTATTTCATAAGGAAGGAAACGTTTCCCCGACACTTCCGCATCGGGGCGAAATTCCCTTATTTCATAAGGATCATTTTTTTCGTCGAAGTAAATTTACCAGCACGCATCCTGTAGAAATAGATACCGCTGCCAGCAGTGCGATTATGGTCATCATTACCATTCCAGGTTACGGTATGATAGGTTGCATCCATCATGCCGTTTACAAGGGTGCGTACTTTTTCACCTTTTACGTTATACACATCGATGCGAACATTGCCCGGTTCACTCAGAGCAAAGCGAATCTCTGTGGTGGGGTTGAAAGGATTGGGATAGTTACCCATTAAGGCTGTAGCCACAGGCACAAGCGGCGTGGGAGCATCAGTGTGATCCAGGGTAACGCTGTTGGAAGGATCAGATTCAAACTGATCGCTGTAAATGGCTGTCACATAATAGGTATATGTGCCGGTGGGAACGTTTGCATCCACATAGGTAAGCTCTAATGTAGTGCCCAACGAAGAGCCATCACGATACACCGAATAGCCGGTAATAGCACGGTTTGCTACAGGTGCATCCCACGAACAGATGATGTCTGAACTGGCAGGGCCTTGGGATACTGCATTGAAGTTCTGAGGTGCAGACAATACAACCGTAATGGTATCGGTATTGGATGGCATCGAAAGGCCTTCATCATACACAGCGACCACGTAGTAGCTATAATCTCCTGCTGGCAGTTCGCCATCTAAGAAGGTTGTTACTGCGGCGTCTGTCTGGCCTATCAACAGGCTATTGCGATACACCTGATATTCGGTGAGGGCCCTGGTGTTATCTGCATCCTTGCCAGTAGAGCGGGGTATCTTTTTTTGTATGGATGCAGTAAATCCTGTTGCTTCAGCTGTGGTTTGAGGTGCATCCCAGGAGAGAGAGACGTCGTTTGCTACAGCATTTGCCACCAGATTTTGTGGTGGGTTGAGGGGAAGCATTGCATCAAGAGTGATGTTCAGGTTTGTGGTTTGTCCCTGAGTCACCGTGATATTTGGATAGGATGCGGGTTGGTATCCGGCAAGGGTCGCCGTAACTTCATATACGCCGGGAGTTGCAACCAGGGTATAGCTGCCGTCTGCCGCCGGGCTGGTAGTAAAGCTATCGGCGGAGATTACAACGTCTTCCACGTTTCCAGCGCTACCACTCAGGGTTACATCGCCAGAGATATAGCCCAGAGTTCCGCCACTGCCACCGCCCAGGGTGACGTCATCCACATACCAGTAGTTAATGTTGAAGGAGTTGCCATAAAAAGACCAGGCGATCTGGAAAGTTGCCGAGCCTACGTCAGGGGTTGTGATATCTTCAGTCACCACTTCCGGTCCGATATTTCCGTTGGGATTTATCGACAAAACGGTGTTCCAGTTCTGGCCATCACTGGTAGTTTCTACCCGAAGTTCATAGTCACCGTTATAGTCATTTATCATGTGCTTAAATTCCAGAGCAAGGCTTTGAGAGCCCAGAGTGTTAATCACAGGAGAAATCAGACGCTGAGTTGCCGTAGTAGAGGGGCTCCAGTTAAATTCTGCTTCTGGTGCCGTACCGCCGGCATTGTTATCATTTCCCCCTTGCCAGTTGTTCCCGCCGGAGGTTGTCCAGCCGGTGGGTGGGAAGGTGTCGAAGTGTTCTTCCAGGGCTACGGGTACCTGAGAAATGGTAATGTTAGCGGCTCCTGAAGCGGTGTAATTGAAATCGCTGCTCAGATCCCAGTTGAGTGGAATCGTCGTTCCCACAGGTGCATTACTAGCAGCGGTAACGCTGATAATGGCTGTGTTTATGCCAGACGCTGGAATATTCCCCAGGGTGTAGGTTGGATCGTTGATGGTGAGATATCCCGATGTTGTAGCGATGGAGAACTGGGAGCCATAGGTTGTTGCAGATCCGATGTTTTCCAGGGAGATAAGCAGGTCTGCGGTTTCTCCGGGATCCAGGATATTGTTGGCGCCATCATCCACCAGCACCGAATAGAGTTGAATATTGGGAGCATGAACCTCAATTGCTGAGGTGTATGTCCACGTGTCCTGATCGCAGGTAACTTGAATTTCCATGGCGGCAATGTGGCCATCCGGGCAATCTTCTGCTATGGCAATGCCGATAGACTGGAGGCTGGATGACTGTGCACCACCAGCAACATTATTGAAGCTTACCGCACTACCGGTGAAGGTTATGTAGGGATCGGTGGCGCTGATGGTCGCGCTGACGTTTGTGGCCATATCCTCGCCCAGATTATTCAGGGTAAGAAACATATCCATTTCTTCTGCATATTCAGGGATGCCATTGCCATTTCCCACAGTTTCAATGAAGATCAGTTCGCCCAATACCAGGTAGGGCTCTTGCATCGGGATGGGAGGGCCGGTAAAGAGAATGGCGGTGCCATTGGTAATGGGTTTTGCCGCTGTGGGATATTCATTATTAAAGGTATATTGAATGCCACGGGTTGCAGTGTGATCTTCCAGGCCAACAGTGCTGTAGCATCCATGGCTTACATGATAGCTGAAGTAATCTCCCTGATCCACATTATTAAAGACCTTATACTGGAAGAGGATTTCGTTATCTCCATTGGATGTAGGGTAGTAAGCGGTGTCATAGATGATTACCTGGAAGGTTTCTTCCGCATCGTTGTAATCATTGTGCATTTCACTCCACTCAACGATGTAGCGGTGTAAAGCAACATCGTTATATACCACCACGGTGCCGCCCATGTTTTTCAGATCATCCCAGAAGGGAGCGATGATGGGTGAAGGGCCGCCAGCACCGGGGATGATCCAGTTCATATAGGAGCGGTTATCGGTATCACCAGGAGACATCCAGCCATTGGAGCAGATGGTCATCTCATCGTAGTTTTCACCATAAAATTGCAGGTTAAAGGGTAAATCAACATGCTGGATAACGCCTTGGTCACCGGTATCGTTCATGCTAAGTACCTGTCCGGCACCACCCTGACTGGGGGCGATTTCAGCCCAGTTGTAGGTAGGTGCTTTTATATAGGAAACGTCGCCGTCATCATAGCAATAGTAGCCATAGGCATCAGGGCCCAGTGGGTCTGTGATGCTTACTTCACCAACTTCAATCTGCAGAGGAACGGTGTCGTTGTAACCCAGGTCGTCGGTGAGCTGCAGATCCAGTACAAACTGTGTGCCGGGGATGATCTGTGCATTGGCCGTGATTTCGAAGGTATTTACCGTATTGGAGCCATAGGCGCCTGGCAGGATGTTTGTGAAATAGCCGTCTGCATCATCTATGGTAATGGCGGTATCATTGCTTATCAAAGTGCCGGTAACAGCGCTGATGGCAACGGTTCCGACATTTTGTAGAGTGACAGTCATCTGTACCGTGTCACCAGGATCAAGGATGTTGTTACCGCCAATAACGGTGTAATCTGTGGCAGAGAGGTAGGCACCATACGTGTCCACATAGATTTTGGTATTCCAGGCATTGGCTGCGCTGTCTTGGATAAGTAGATCAAAATCCAGGACTGTGCCCCCCAATAGAGAGCCATCCACGGAGAAGACAAAGGCATCCTGCGAACTGGCGGAAGTGCCGGGAGCTATGGTGCCAAAGGTTTCAGCATCATCACTGATGGTGATGGCCGGATTTGTGGTTGAAAGGGTGGCTGTAACGCCGACAACCGAGCTGAGACCGAAGTTTTTCAGGTTTATGGGCATCTGAATGGTTTCGCCGGGATTTACCATACCGTTGTTGTTTCCCATAGAAGCACCGTTTGTGTCGTCATCAATGGTGAAGTCGTACACATCGACATAACTTTGAGCCTGGCCGATGGTGATGCTGCCCAGATGAGGTGCGTAGTTGTGGCTGGTAACGGTGAGGGTTGCGGTGCCGCTGGCTGTGGTTGCTATGGGCAACACAATTTCGCCGTTCCCATCGGTAAGACCAGTAGCATAGACGTCGTCATCTCCCAGGAGAACGGTGACCCATGCGCCGGCAACTGGATTACCAAAGGGACCGGTAACGGTTACCGGGAGGTAGTTTGTTCCCTGCGCAACGGTGCTGTTGTAGGATACGTTCATGGTCTCGGGGGTATCCGTCCATACTTCCATACCGGGGTCGCCCATGAGGTTATTCCAATACATGAAGTGAGTGGTGTGGTTATTGGGGTTGCCCGGGTAGGTTTGATGCATATGCACCTTACCAAAGGCCAAAGCGCCACCCATGTTGTAAATGTCGTTGGCAAAGATTGCCTGGTAGGTTCCGCCGGAAACCGCATTGTTAAAGCAGGTGTGGGTGGAGCTGGTAACGGTTCCGATGGCGGCGATAGCACCTTTGGGAGTGCTGGGTGTACCAGCCCGGAGAAACACTTCGTTACGGGCTTCGCTGTAGCTGTCGAAGTTACCTGTGGCGCAAGTGATAAACACGGCAACCGGCAATTTATAGCCGTTTGTCATGGCATTGATGTTGCTTACATCCCAGCCACTCATACCGATGTAACCACGATAATTGAAGTAGGAAACTCCAGCATTCAGGGCCGCAGCCATCTGGCTTTCGAAGGGGCTATTGTACACTTCTGTGCATTGGAAGGTGGGGTCATAGTTTTCTATCAGTTGTTTGATCTGCACGTTTGTGTCTATGGTTGATTGACCCGAAGAGGAGGGATCACCCACCAGCAGTGCTTTGTTATACCAGTCTGTAGCCCCCATAAAGGGTTGTTTTTCATAGTTGAGGATTTTGGAAACGATGGTCTGTAGCTCGAAGGTTGTGTCTATGGATAGACGTCCGATAAACACTTCAGGCAGGAGGTCTGTACCATCAAGCAAAGTGTAATAATGGTCGCCATAACCCTGGTCTATAGAGTGAGTAGGGATGGAGAGAGAGCCCTCTGCGTCACCCACCAGCATGATAAAATCCGGTGCGTTATCCCAGGTGTCATAGGCTGTCTGGATGTAGCTTTTTATCGCGGTATCGGATGTCCCTGTTTCCAGCGTGGAAGCCATATGAACTTCAAAGCCCTTCTGGTGTTTCCAATCTGCCAGCACCTGCAGGATGGCCTGCACATCGGCATTGTTTGGGTAAATCATCAGGTAACAGGGGGGATCGAAGTCATCATCTTCCCGTGTATTTGTGTAGTTTATAGCGGCAGACTTCATAAAAGTATCGAAGGTCTTTGCCGAGGAATGAGCTGTGGTGATGGTATTCTCGCCGCCACGTCCCTGCACGGTAACATCCACATTCACTTCGGTGGTAATGGTTACTGACCTGGTTTGGGGATCGTATTGGAAGGGATTGATGGTAACGAAGACCACGCGATAATCCCGCATAATCATGGGCTGAGAAACTTCTACTATCTGCTGGGGATAAACGTGACCAGTAGCATAATAGTCTGCATCCATGGCAAAAGGTAATTCCTTTGGATCGCTTTCCACCTGCAATGGTTGAGCAGGATAGGGTATCGTGTTTTCTAATATCTGCTGCTGAGACGAGCGAATATATGTACTTACCTGCCCCTCATTGGGAATGATAATCATGCGTGAAAACTGGGGAAATCCCGGTTTGCCGATGGTGAGCAATTCGCCCTCATCGGCATAGGTAAAGACGGTGAACTCTGTTCCTTCTGCTTTCCGGGTTTCAGACTGGTATCCATCCAGTCGAAAATGAAGAGATGAAGTTGAATAATCGGCTTGAGTTGACTCAAACACAAGGCTCGACACTTCATCATTAACTGCTTGCCAGGATGCCATCAGACTTCCAGCAAGGATAACACATAGTAACGCTAATACAATTTTTTTCACATTAACCACCCTTTCATTATTAATATACATTTAGCTTTATGCATGGATTGTTCCATGCACAGGCTCTGTACTTTTATTTTACATAATGAGAGCCGTATCAATAAGATGCAGCAATTTATGATTGTTATTTCATCAAGATCATTTCCCTCACAGTATCGTAGTTTCCTGCCTTCATCCGATAAAAAAAGATGCCGCTGGCAGCCGGATTTTCCCTGGCGTCATCGCCATTCCACGGGATGTATGAGCATTTATCTGGCTGGATGCGGCCAGGTCGGGGGCTGCGGAGCGGATTGTTGCCATGCTCCAGCTCAGGGCCACGTCGTTGGTAATCGCTGTGGCTGAGAGGTTATGCGGTGCAGTCAGAGAGATTTCTTCTTCCAGGGTGGTGTCGATGTTTGTGGTAAGATCATCCTGGATGATGACATCCCGGAACGTCTGACTGGCATAGCCATCCAGAGAAAAGGCTACTTCGGTGACGGCTCCCCGGAAAGAGGTTAGCGAAAACAATGAATCGGAAGGATTTACCGAAATCCATTCGGCAAATAGTCCCATCGATAAAAAGACAAAAATCGTAACCAAAATCCCCTTTCTCATCCATCACCTCACTTCTATGGTTCTTAGTGAATGTTGATTTTAAATACGCCGGATTTTGTGCCGGCAAATACCATGTCTCCTTTCAATGCTACCGAATAGGAGTAATCAATCAAGGCATCGATGTGATGCAGCAAAATCGGCGCTGTTGGTGCACTACGATCGAATACATATACGCCGCCGCCACCGGATGCGATGGCAATGTAGTTATCGCTGACATCAATTTGCTGGGCATAGCCCTCTGTGTCTATGGAGGTGAGCAAAATTGGATTGGTTGGGTCGGAAACGTCTATCACCGAAAGACCCTGCGTTTTATCGGCGACGTAGGCAATTGTGTCAACAACCTTCACATCCAGCGCTTCTCCCGGGGTGTCTACTATGCCCAGAGTTTCTCCCCACTCATTGCCACAGATGTACAAGCCCATTTGCTCGGATGCGATGTAGAGATGGTCTGAGTCTTCATCCATGCCGTTTACTTCGAAATTGAAAGAAAAACTAAAACCCGAAGTCCATTCGTTTGAAGGAGTTAACACACCGTCGTAGTTGTACTTCCTACTGGATCCGTCATCATTGAGCCAGTTGATTCCCAAGTTGTTATTTGTCAGTGGTGTAACCACTATGTCCTGCACACCTACTATCTGGGAAATAATCTGGAAGACTGGTGCAGGAGCAGCAGGATCGGCGATATCGTACACATGGATGCCAGCAGCTGTGCCGTATTTGTTGTAAATTACCAATCGGTTTCTGCTTTCCGCTACTCTGATGAGTCGCACATTTTCAAACTGCGGATTGTCAAACCAGCTTAGTTTCTGGTCGGTTACATGATTAAAAACAGAGAATCCAGCCTGATCTTCGGCAACGTAGAGCAGACTGTCAGAGACCTGCAAGTCCATGGCAAAGCCGATGGTTTCATAGTGATCTTCCACGATAATGGTGAGGGCAAAATCTATACTGTCAGTGGTCTGATCTGTTTGAACGGTAACATCCCGGCTCTGGCTATAGTAGCCAGCCAAGGATGCGGTAAGCCCATGGTCTCCGGCGGTAAGTTCCAGCTGATACGCTCCATTTGCGTCGGGATGGGTTTCGGCAGTTCCGGCTTTGATGGTAACCAACTGGACATCTGCCTGATTGTCACTTAAAGTTACAATTCCTGTGACCATACCCATTTCGTTATTGGCGTTTGCCGGATCGTTAGGCTGGGCGCAACGTATTAAAAGAAAAATAATAACAACGCTCATAGTTATAAAACGCAATTTCGTCTGTAGCATATCCATCCTCTTTCACATCATTTTATTAATTACCTTTTTCGCATTTTCTATTCCATGACTTTTGACAATATTTGATTGTAAAAAGCCACCGCCACAGGAAGAGGTATTGTCGGTGATCTGAGTAGTTGCATCCCCAAAAAAAAGGCTCCCCAAAAGAGGAGCCCGAAAAAAAGGTGGGTCTTTAGATGCCTCTGAAAACCGGCATTTCCCACGGCTTATTGAGATAATAGGTCAGTACTTTTTTCTTTTTTCCCCCCAGATGATCGGGGATCTTGGCGTCAAAGGCCTGCATCACCAGGTAATTTTCAAAAATCAGATTTGTTGCTTTAGCCACGGATGAAACAATTTTCACACCCTCTTCTACAATAGCGGTATCGGTGTGCTGCATGAGGTTGGTGTTACATATCAGGTGTGTCACCTTCAATTTTGATGAGCTTTCCAGCATCATGATCATGTTTTCGATCTCTACCTGATCTGCGGTAAAGGGCCGTTTGGTGTTTATCACCAGATGCATCTCGTAGCCACGGTTGACGATGTTTGGTACGTAACGCGCCAAGGTTCGGCAACCGGCAGGATCACCACCCACATCCAGTATCACCGTTTTGTCATATTGCTGCACCGCACCCATTATGCGGGGAGACAGCATGGGTAAATCGGCGTGTGAATATTCACCATCCGGCGCTATGACATCTATGCCTTCCTTGGCAAATTCTTCACGAACATCCCGACTGCGAAAATAGGGATTTACCACATCTAAATCCACCAGCATAACCTCGTTCTTCCGGTTGCATTCTTTGGCCATATTGATGGCATACTCGCTCTTGCCACTGCCATAGGCTCCGATCACGATAATTATTTTACTCATTTTTCCTCTTTGTATACCTTACTCTCAAAAGCAAATCTGATGACGGAGCTGTTCTTGTCAAAAAATCTTTTTGACAACCGGTAGAATTCTGCGAAATCTACATCTCAAAGGAGATTCATGTGCAAAAAGTAATACTAACTGTTTTGATCCTGATGTCAATCGGCCTGATGGCGGAGGAGACTATCGACCTCCATTTTGTGGTTGATCCACAGTTGACTATTCAGGACTCTCTTTTCACGGCGCAACTTGTCACCAGGATGCAAAATGATTCCATCCCATCCTTTCGCTTTGTCTGCGGCGATATCGCCAAAACACCGGTTTCCGATAGCCTGGTGCTGGCTCACATCGCTGCTCTGGATGCAGATTATGCATCGCCCACCGATTACTTTTTTACCCGGCTTCCGCAGGATGCAGCCTTTGATTTGCTGATGAGCAATGTCGATGCCGACTCTGTGCAAATTATCGATCGCGCCATTATCACCGGCGATTCCCTGCGCATCGGCGTGTTTGCTCTTCTCACACCGGATCTGGAGGTGCTGAATACCCTGGATCCCCGGGTGGATGTGCGAGCCGACGTCTTTGCCACAGCCGCACGCCTGGCCATTGCCCTGGATGCATCCTGCAATTATGTTATCATGCTCTCTTCCATGGGAAAGTTCATCGATGCCGATATCGTGAGGGGACTTCCCATCGATCGGGTCATCAGTTTCGATTATCAGGGAACCAGTGACGCCACTTTTAACGATGGGGCTACCAAATTTAACAGTGTTCTGCTGAGCAAAGGATTGCTGGGGCGACTACGGCTTCACTGGGAAAACGGTGTCCTTTCCGACGAATGGAAATACACCCGGGTGAAATAATGCAACAAGCCATGGAAAATTTCCTTCGCACCCAGATGTCTCGAGGGCTTTCTTCACAAACCCTTCGGGCTTACCGCAGTGATCTGGCGCAACTCCACGCGTTTCTGGGTCGCTATTTCTCCAATGGTGTGGTGAAGCTTCCAGGGATTTCCCGTCTGGGTTTGCGTGACTTTTTACGCCATCTCAATAGCGAAGGGCGTAGCAATCGCACTTTGGCGCGGAAAACCACCACCATCCGCGCATTCTTTCGGTATTGTCGCCAAAATAAACTCATCGAAAAAGATCCGGCCGAAGGGCTTCACATCCCTAAATTTGAAAAAAAATTACCCAAGCTCTTCAGTGAAGAAGAGATGACAGAGCTTCTCTCCATCCCCGATCTTACCAGTAAATTCGGCATTAGAAACCGCGCCATCCTGGAGATGATTTATTCATCAGGGATGCGGATAAGTGAGGTGGCGGGAGTGCGTCTGGGAGACATCGATTTCACCAGAAAAATCATATGCATTCTGGGGAAGGGAAACAAAGAGCGGCTGGTACCGGTGGGCTCTATGGCTGTGCGGGCGGTGCGGGAATATCTCAAAATCCGCTCCAGCTTTGAAGGATCCGAAAGTGGGGAATACCTGTTTTTGAGTAAAAGCGGAAAACCTCTGAGTGCCGATGAATTGCGGGAGATTCTCGATCGCTATATTCAGCTGGTGGCCCGCACAAAAGGCTACTCACCTCATGCTATCCGCCACTCCTTCGCCACCCACTTTCTTTCCCGGGGAGGAGACCTGCGGGCGGTGCAGGAAATGTTGGGGCACAGCAATCTTTCCACCACCGAGATCTACACGCATCTTTCATTGAAAGACCTCAAAGCGGCGTACAAATTCAGCCATCCCCGCAGTAAAAAAAAGAAGGAATAAAAAAAGGGGCACTGACGTGCCCCTCAGATGATATCGACGTTCTTAGTGAACGGTTACTTTGGTGATGGTTGGCATTACATCTTTGGTCGGCCGATTGTTGGAGTCTGTTTTTACATTTTCTATTTTGTGTACCACGTCCATGCCTTTGGTTACTTTTCCAAACACGGTGTGCTTGCCGTTCAACCAGTCACAGCCATCTTTTTTGGTAACGATGAAGAACTGCGATCCGTTGGTGTTTGGGCCGCTGTTTGCCATGCAGATGGTGCCGTAATCGACGGTTGCTTTCAGCTTTCCATGTCCTTTCAATGGTTTGGAGTTTCCCGTCTTTTCCTGATAAAATTCCACGGTTTTCCCTTTGATAGGATCACCGCTGCGCTTTGCCCGGCAGGAATCGACGATGGCCACAATAGCAGGGTCTGGATTGCGAGTGGATTGCAGGTAGGGTATTACAATGCTGGAATACACAAGATATGCATCATCATCGGATGTGATAGTGCCGGAAAGAATCTCGCCACCTGCGTAACACTCATCGTCAAACTTGTATCCAGGACCGCCGGTTCCGGTTCCCAGTGGGCATCCAGCCTGAATCATGAAGTCGGGGATAACCCGGTGAAAGATGAGTCCGTCATAAAAGGGACGGGTAACTTTCTGGTGTGTTTTGGGGTCTGTCCATGGTTTGGTTCCCTGAGCCAGACCGACGAAATTTTCAACGGTGTTAGGTGCAATATCGGGCCACAATTCTATGGTGATATCGCCGTAATTGGTTTGCATTGTTACGATGGGATTAGCCGCCATCAGTATTCCTCCTGTGATCAGTAATATTAGGATCAAGGTTCTTTTCATCTGGTTCTCCTCCAAAGGTTTTTAGTTTCGCAGCACCATCGGTGATTTCCACGTAGGTGTGGTGCGTTATCCAATCTCCAGCGTTGTAATATTCCTTGTTTCCCTCTTTCAGTACTTTTGGGGCATGAGAATGGCCGAAGACAATGATGTCGTGAGTGGCAAAAAGCCGGCGGGCTACGGTATCCAGCCCTTGTTCCTTCTTCCGCATCAAGGCGGTGGGGATGGTGCGATTTCTGCTGGATCGAGAAAGATATTTGCCTATAGACAGGGCAAAGTCCGGATGCAGCAGTTCGAAGATGCTCATTATTATTTTGTTTCGGATGCATTCTCTGAAGAGCTTGTACCGCAGGTCATTGGAAGTATATTTATCTCCATGGGATACGAAGATTTTCTTCCCATCTATGGTGGCGGTGTAGCAGTCTGGATGCACATCCATCTGCAAATACTTCTGCAAAAATCCCCGGAACCAGAAATCGTGATTTCCCGCAATGAAGGTGAGTTTGCAGCCGCTCTCCTGCAGTGATGCCAGCTGGTGAAGCAGAGGGAAATAGCCTTTGATAATCACATTATTCCAGGCAAACCACAGATCGAATATATCGCCGTTGAGAATAAGCTGGTCGCAGTTTCCCCGCAGACTTTTCAAAAAGCCAAGCACGGTTTCCCTGCGTCTGCGGTCTTCGGCGTTTTCGTGGAATTTCAGATGAAAATCCGAGGCGATGATAACCCGCATCCTAACCTGCCAAAAGGTAATAGAAGATGTTTACACCCATTTTAAAGGCGGCATCCTTGATAGAATCGGGGTCATCATGGGCATTGCTCCAGCCGTCGGAGATATTGGTTTCGTAGGTGTACAACACCAGGATGCGGCCGGTGTTATCCAGTATTGCCAAGGTTTGGGGGCGTTTGTCATTATGCTTGTGAATCTTGGGGGTACCCTTGGAAAAGGTGTAGTAGCAATGGAACAGTGGGTGTTGGGCAGGCAGCTCCACCAGCTGATATTCGGGGTAGAGAAGCGCCAGCTCACGGCGGATGGATGCATCCATGCCATAGTCATCATCGATATACAAAAAACCGCCATTTGCCAGATAGCGCCGCAGATTTTCCCGTTCCCGCTGATTAAATATCACATTGCCGTGACCCGTCATAAAGATCACGGGATAGTCAAAAATGTTGGAATCACCGGGCTTTACCACGGCTTGGTCGGCAGAAAAATTGGTATGAAGCGTGGCGTTGAGTTTATGGGCAATATTGGGAAGGATGTCCCTGTCATTGTACCAATCGCCGCCGCCATCATAATGCAGACGTGCCAGTTGTGGCTGGGCGACTATAAGGAGCCATCCGGCCAGCAGAAGGGCAGAAAACAGCACTTTTTTTCTTTGCAATATCATAGGCGGGAGATAATGAAGAGGCGGTTTTTATGGCAAGCAAAAAGTGAGGGTTTATGATCAACGGCTTTTGCCACAGGTATATGCATCCAGATAAACAGAAAGACAGCCAGGAAAAGAGAAAAACTTCGTCAAACCACTTGACAACAACAACTACAGCTTTTTAGCAGGTAGTAATAAGTTAGGTAAAAAATACGAGAACAGGAGGAAGAATGAAACGTTTTATTATGGTTTCAATCATTTTGGTGTTTGCTTTTGGTATGTTAGCTGCCCACGAAGTTAGCGCAAATCTCTCAGTGTCGGGAGATCCCGATGGCGATGGAAGCGATGCAAAGGGATTTTATGTTGGAAATTTGTGCCTTACCTGGGCAGACAAGGACTATAATGTAGAGATGGATTTTACCAAATTCATCAATCAGGATGAAGACTTCTCATTAACCAAAGCATGGAAACGGGTTGATCTGTGGGGATTGGCCGATTTAACCATTGGTAAAAAGCAGAGTATCTTTGGCCGCATTCGTTCTTCTAAAGGCAGCAACAATGTGCAGATATTTAAACTTCCCCAATCCTATTCCGATTGGAGTGTAATGCTGGATCGCTCTTGGAAAAATGTGCATGCCTATGGTCAGGGAATGTGGCCTATGGTGGGTGCTGCTGACGTTGCAGGACGTCTGAGCTACGAAACTAAAGCCTTTACTGCCGGTGCGGCGATTAACGTCCGGAACATCAAGGGTGATGATGATGACATGGTAAACGGACGCTTCGATGACTGGGAAGTGGATGCAGAATGCACAATCGCCAAAGCCATTACCATCGCCAGCCAGCTTACCAACTGTGATGATAACAATGACGACACCGATGACATGAATGTTTACGCCATCATGAGCATGACCAGAGGGTTTGAATTACCTTACATCAACAAACGCATGGGCCGCATGTTTTACGGCACTATTCACCCATATGCGGGCATTATCACCAAAGATGATGCTGATGGTGATGGAATGAAGGAAAATAACATTATCACCGGTTTGAAAATGGCCGCCTTTGAAGGATCCTATATCAAGGCTGAGCTCAATCTGGATTCTCTGGAAGATGTTGATCCCGGCGTTATCATGCAATTTGGCTATTGCTTCTAACAGTGGTTCAAAAAAATTTAAACCTCGCTTTGGCGGGGTTTTTTGTTTGACACCTTTGCTGGTGAATATGATTTGACGTTGAGGTAGTATGAATTTTCAAGAACGGAAACGGTTTATAAAAAGCGTGAATCTCCGGCGGCTGGTCAACGCCAGTGCCGTAATCAGCTCCTATCTGGCAGCCAACATTCTGCGCAAACCCATCATCTGGGGTGCACCACCGGTGGTGATGATAGAGCCCACAAACATCTGCAATCTCAAGTGTCCACTGTGTCCGTCTGGTAACGGCACATTGAAGCGAGAGCGGGGTGTGATGAGCTTTGAAACCTTCAAAAAAGTGATCGACGAGATACGGCATTATGCACTGATGGTGGTGCTGTGGAATCAGGGTGAACCCTTTTTGAATCCCGATTTTTGCCGAATGGTGCGCTATGCATCCGATGCCGGACTCTACACCCTCACTTCATCAAATCTCAACATCATGCCTTCGGCAGATGAGGTCATCGATTCCGGTCTGGATGCCATGATCATCTCCCTGGATGGCACTACTCAAGAGACCTACAACCGCTATCGGGTGAACGGTACGCTGGAAAAGGTTCTGCAAAATGTACGGCAACTGGCATCCAGAAAAACACAACGGGGTGCTAAAAACCCCATCCTGCGCTGGCAATTTCTGGTGATGAAACACAACGAACATGAGCTGGAGACGGTAAAGGCCATGGCCCGGGAATATGAGGTAGACAAGCTGGAACTGAAATCCGTGCAGATTTATCAGAAATCTGATATTGAAGAATTCTTACCCACCGATCCCAAATACCGACGCTACAAGGTTTCTAAGGGAGATTTTGAGCTGAAATATACTATAAAGAACAAGTGCAAACGACTTTGGGCAGAACCGGTGGTAAACTGGAATGGCGAAGTCGGGGTGTGCTGTTTTGACAAAGATGTGGAGTGGAAAGTGGGAAATATCCATGATGATTCTTTGCGGAACATCTGGCACAATGGCTCCTTTACAAAACTGCGCCGGCAGATTCTGAAAAATCGCAGCGCCATTAAGATGTGTCGCAACTGTCTGGAAGGCTCCAAACTGCGGCTGGAAGAGAAAAAAGTATAGCTCCACTATTGGGCCGATGGCATCCTGATAAAAAATTTTCCTTATCATACTTCACTTTCAGGGGTAATTCTGCCGATTTTTAGTCAAATCCAAGGCTGTCAGCTTTTCTCATCGTCTGGCTCTTGACAATCTTGTTCGCCTTCGGCAAATGTCGGTTCCATGAAAAAACAACTGGAAGATCGGGTCTTTATGTATTCCCGATGGTTGCGTAAACGATACGGAACCAAAGTGTTTCGGGTGGGCTTGAGCACGGGTATTACCTGCCCGCATCGAATAGAAACCGGCGGTTGCATCTATTGCAATCCCCGCACTTTTACCGGAGAATATCAGGATGCGGGACTTTCTATTGCCCGGCAGATGGCCCGGGCGATTCCCCGCATAAAAGCCAGTTGCGGCGATGTGAAGCTGTTGGCCTATTTTCAGGATGAAACCTCTACCGCCGGGCCGATATCCTATCTACGGAAGTGTTTTCTGGATGCCTTAGTCCATCCCGACGTAGTGGGTTTGGTGGTTTCTACTCGCCCCGATGCTGTACGCAGTGATGTGCTGGAAATGTTGAAAAGCCTGAAAATTCCTGTCACCATCGAGCTGGGATTGCAATCAATTCACGATAAGAGTTTGACATATTTGAACCGTGGTCATTCTTTCGCTCAGGTACAGGATGCGGTGGCGCGATGTGGCAAAGCAGGCATGGAAGTGGGAGTACATCTTATCATCGGCATCCCTGGCGAAACCGAAACGATGATGCGGGAAACCGTGGAATGGGTGGGAAATAATCCATGGATTACGCAGGTGAAGTTTCACAATCTGGTGATCTACAAAGATACAAAACTGGCCAGGATGGCAGAAGCTGGCGAAGTAATGGCTTTTGGCATCCAAGACTACGTTCCCCTGCTGGCACGGTTGCTTACGTACCTGCCGGGGACCATGCCGGTGTTGCGGTTATTTACGTCTAATGTGCGGCGGGAACAGATTGCTCTGGGAGAATATCCGGGGAATAAAACCAAATGGATGAGTTTGTTAAGAAATGAAATGAATGAGAAAAATGTGGTGCAAGGGCAGCAGACGGCTGTTCCTTTTACCAAGGAGGACACATGTTAAATCCCTATAATGTTATCAAAAATCTTGATTTTGAGCGTATCGCCGGCTCTGAAGGCGAAAAAAAAGCGTTGGAAGTAATAACCCATTATCTGGAACAATTTGGGATAACAGCTCAATATGACGCCTTCGAGCTTTTTGGCTTTGATGCAGGGAATGCCGAAGTGGAATGCAACGGCCGTTATTTTGACGTCACCCCCTTTGGGTTGATAGAAAGTTGCACCGTAAAGGGCACTTTGGTAATGGTGGAAAATCCCGATATCATCACTGTGAACAGAGGTGCTTACCGGGGAAAAATTCTCATGGGGTACGGCTATCCCGGAAAAATCGCATCTCAGCTTGAGGAACAGGGTGTGGTGGCATACATCGCCATCGGACGGCCTCAGCGGGAAGCCAGCAGCCTTTCCATCCGGCAAAAAAATTACCAGGAAGGGTATGTCCCTTCGGTTTCCATCAGTCACGAAGAAGCCCTGAAGTTAATGCGATTTACCCAGGAAGAGGTGACGTTGCGGATAAAGCAGGCTATCGAACGGCGGGTGGCAAACAACATCGTGATAGACATCCTCGGCAAAGGCCTGGATGACAATCTGACTGTGGCGGTAGGTCACTATGACACGGTTGCCCACTCCTGCGGTGCATCGGATAACGGTGGCGGCATCGTGGCACTGCTGGCTCTGGCCGAGCATTTTGCCAAGCATCAGCCGCAGCGGGATTTGCGGATCATTTTCTGTTCTGGTGAAGAGCTGGGTCTTTTGGGTAGTAAACATTATGTAGAAGAAAATCTGGATGAGATAAAAAAACGGGTTGGATTGGTGGTAAATATCGACGTTTCGGGAGATTCCATCGGTACTGACCGTTTCATCGTGACGGGATGCAAGGAGCTCTGCGGTTATGTGGATGGCTCTGCCCGGGAAGCCGGTTTGTTCTTCAAAACTGATGTGGATATCTACAGCAGTGACAGCATCCATTTTGCCAAACACGGGATTCCAGCAGTGAATATCGCTCGCTTTGGCGGACGCGCCAGCAATCTCATCCACACGCCGGGGGATAACCTGAAAAACGTATCCCGTAAAGGATATCTGAGCACCATGAATGCTTCGATAAATCTGTTGGATCGGGTACTGAACAGTCCTATCTATCCCGTGAAAGAGGGTATGGACAGCTCGTTACAAGAAAAGATGGAAAAATATCTTTGGAACTCTACCGGCGAAAAACCAGAACTGGATTGGACACCAAAATATAAACAATAACATGCAGGAATTTCAACACCTCCTGAGGCAGATTCGCCAGCGCCAGAACAGCGTGATTGGATTGCGCTATTTTCTTGCCTTTCTGGCAGTGGTACTGATGGGATTTTTCCTCTTTTTCAGCGTGTACCTACTGGCACCGCAGCAACCGAATCTGCTGTTTTTGCTGGCCCTTACTCTCAAGGTATCCATTGCCCTCTTTGGCCTCTATAGCGTTATGCAGGGGATACGATGTTGTATCGATGAAACCCGGGCTGCGCGGATGTTAGATCGGCGTCGAGGCGATGAAAACGACACGTTCCAAAATGCCGTAGAATTGAGTAAGCAGGACATCGAGCCGGAATTTTTGTCTCGCATCCTGGCACAAGCCAATGCTGAAGCGGCCGAACTGCAAGCCTTTACGGATTTTGCGCCGGTGAAACATATCTGGATGCCGGTGGCTGCAATGGCGCTGCTGGCGGTTGCGTTGTTTGGCTTTTTCAGGCAGGATGCATCCACTGCTTACCGCTATTTTACCCTGCGTTCCATACCTGCCATTGAGCACAAAACCACAGTGGAAGTTGCGCCGGGTTCGGTGCAGATTCCCCGCCTTAGCGACCTTACCATAGAGGTGCTGAATCCCGAAGAAAAGGTAGAGCACTTGCTCTATTACCGGCGGGATGCAGTGTGGCGGCAGGAACCCCTCAAAGAGGGTAAACACCGTTTTGCGGCGCTGGACTTTTCTTTTGATTATCAGGTGCGCACACCCTGGGCTGCCTCCGATACCTTTCGGGTGGAGGTGTTTGAAAAACCAATGATTACTTCTCTGGATCTGCGCTACGATTACCCTGCCTACACCGGCCTGCCGTCCCGGCATCTGCCGGATGCATCCGGCGTGATACAAACCCTGCAGGGAACCACCGTTGGATTTCGCTTTGAGGCGAATAATCCGTTGCAAGACGCTCTCTGCATCTTCGATGATGGGGAAGTTGTGCATCCCCGCCGCATCGGCAGGCAGAGCTATGAAGGTGAATTTATAGTGCAGCACAGCGGCGGATACCAGCTTAAACTGACCGACGTACTGGGCTCGGAATCTCACCCGGTGATGAAATCCATCACAGCCCTGCCAGATAAAATCCCCGTTGTGGAGATCGTGATTCCCGGCCGGGATACCGTCATCACCCAAAATATGGTGTTGCCGCTGCGCATCGATGGTGCTGATGATTTTGGCATTACCGACGTCACACTGCATTTTATGGTCGATGGGACAGAGGAACAGCGGGCGCCACTGCTGGCATCCATCCCTGAAACCATGTTTTCTCTGGATCATCTTTTCGACCTCTCCACATTGCGTCTCATTCCCGGCGATGAAGTGGTGTACTGGGTGAGTGTAACGGATAATCGGCCGGAACCACAAACCGGCGAGAGCCGGCGTTATCGGGCTCGCTTTCCCTCTATCGAAGAAATCTATGAAGAGGTGGCAAAAGCCGACGAAGAGCGGCAGGCTGGCATGATGAAAACCCGGGAAGAAGCCGAAGAACTGAAGCAGGATGTGGAGGAGAAACGGCGTGAGCTGATGCGCAAAGAGGATGTATCCTGGGAAGATAAAGAGGATGTGAAAGCCCTGCTGGAGCGTCAGGAAGCGATGCAGAAAAATGTGCAGGAGATGAGCCGGGAATATCAGCAGATGGTAAAGAAAATGGAGGAAAACCGAGCTCTTTCGGAGCAGACCCTGGAAAAGATGCAACGGATACAGGAGCTGATGGAGGAGATACATTCCGACGAATTGATGAAGGCCATGGAAGAGATGCAGAAGCGCATGGACTCCATGAATCCTGAAGAGATGAAAAAAGCCATGGATCAGATGAAGTTTTCCATGGATGAATTTTTGGAAAAACTCGATAACACGTTGCAGATGCTGGAAGACATCAAAAAAGAGCAGGCAGTGCAAAAGGCTTTGAACATCGCCAAAGAGATGGAGCGAATGCAGCAGGAGCTCAACAAGCAAACCGAGGCCGGTGAGGATATGGAATCCCTGGCCGAAGATCAGCAGCAGATAAATGACAAGCTGGAAGCGTTGCAGGATCAGTTGATGAAGATGGAAGATATGATGTCGTCACCCAAGGATGCAGCATTGCAGGACAGTTTGCAGGCCGCCATGGAAACCGCCATGGATGACAGTTTGCAGCAAAACATGGAGCAAAGCGCTCAAAGCATGAAGAATGGTGATCGTCAGCAGGCATCCAGCCACCAGCAGCAGGCATCCAGAACTTTGAAGCGGTTGCGGGAACAGCTGGAAAACATGCAGTCCATGATGAATTCCTCGATGCAGATGGACACCGGCGCCGCCATCGATGCAGCCATCCGCCGATTGCTGATTTTCTCTGACATCCATGAAAACATTTCCAGCCGCTATGTCCAGGATCCCTTTGTTATTTTGCCCGACCTCATTGCCACTTTTGAAGGGATGAACCTCACCTTGCAAGATCTCTATCGTACCCCTATGATCATCCTCACCCTGGGACCGAAATTTATGTATGATGCATCGGCTGTGGCTCGGGTGTATCGCGAACTTTTTACCCAGATCAACGATGCTCAGAACAGCATGGTTGCCACCCATTTATCAAACATCCAGAAGGGACTGAACCTGATGATCTTTGACTTGATGCAATCCAAAAGTAACTCGCAGCAGGGGGGAGGTGGCGGCATGCAAAGCCTTATGCAGAGCTTGAAGCAGATGGGCCAGCAGCAGATGATGATGAACATGATGACCCGGCAAATGATGCAGCAGATGATGAGAGGCGACGGAAAAATGAGCCGGGAAATGCGTCAGCAGGCGCAGCGTCTCGCACGGCAGGAAGAGCAGATGGCCGAGAATTTGCGAAGAATGCTGCAAACCAATAAAGCTGCCCAGAAGCAAACCGGCGCGTTGCGAAAAATGGCTGACGATCTGGAAGACATCGCCCGTAATTTGCGGAGGAATCGTATCGACCAGAACCTTATCGACACACAAGAACGCATCCTGTCCCGATTGCTGGACGCCCGGAAATCCATACATAAACGAGAATTCAGCAAAGAGCGCAAAGCCGAAACCAGCGATAAAGAGTGGACGCTGCCCCAGGAGCTGAAGCGACAGTTTGATACGTTGCAACACAAAGCGCTGTTGAAGGAAGATTTGCAAAATTATCCACCGGAATATCGGGAGCTTATTCAGGAATATCTCCAAAAACTCAACGATAAAATCAACAACCAGGAGCGTCCCTGATGAAAAAGCGTATTTTTTTACTGCTTCTTGTGGCGGTTTCGGTAGCACTGTGGAGCGAGTATGACGAACGTAACGTGCTGCGGCAGCAGGCACAGCGGGCTGCGGCGCAGCGTAATTACGAGCAGGCCGATGAAATTTATCGGGATATGCTGAAGCGGGATCCTTCGGATTATCAGATAGTGGAAAACTTTGTGCGCAATCTCTTTGCCCAGCAGAAACTCACCGAAGCCCAGGCCACACTGGATCAGTATGCATCCGTGCTGCCACCCATCGTTATGCAGCGATTGAAGTTACAGCTGCTTTTGCAACAGGGCAAAGACGATGAAGCCGAAAAATCCGTTGAAGAATTTTTGAAAGCTTATCCCAATCGCATGAATTTTTATCCTGCTCTGGCAACGGTGTATCAAAGCTATAAGCGGCTGGACAACGCAGCAAATCTGCTTTTGCGCGCCAGAAAATATGCCAATAATGACCACGCCTATTCCTATCAACTGGCCAACATCTATTTCTCCGCAGAAAAATATCCCCGGGCCATCGCCGAATATTCCGATCATCTGAGCCAAAACAAAGCCTATATCCACTTTGTCTTCAATCGTTTCAAAACCATGCTGGATGCAGATCCCAGTCTCATCGATGTGATTTTTGCATCCCGCCAGACCTATGGCCAGCCTCAAAATGCCGAGGTTATTGCCCGCTGCCTGGCCTACGCAGGACGCCTGGACGAAGCTCTGGCGATGTATCAGAACCTGGCGCCGCAACAATTGCTCTATTTTGCCGATGAACAGTTTTCCGCCGGAAATTATACCATTGCTCTGGATGCTTACAGTCAGTATGAAGCCCGCGCATCTGAGCTGTTTCGTAAGGCTGATGCCCGCTTAAAACAGGCGGAAGTTCTGATGAAGATGGAAGAGTATCCGGCGGCAAAAAAAGCGCTGGAGAGCATCTACAACTGGAAAGATATTCAGAAAGGAAATACCCGCAATCGCACCCGGGCAAACCGGCTTTGCCGCGCCCATCTGGCGGAGATCGAGCTGCGCACAACGGGCGATGTGGCTGCGGCCATCCAACTTTTGCAGGAAGCCGTCACCTTTGCGTACAATGGCCGGCAGCGGCAGGAATTGCAGATGCAGGTGGTGGATTATCTCATTTTAGACAAACAGTTTGACCGTGCCCAGCAGGAGCTGGCTTCTCTACGAAACAACGACGAGCCGGGCAGCGATACTTACAATCAAAGCTATTTTTCAGGCTTTTTGCTTTCCCTCTACCGGCAGGATGGCCAGACCGACAGCTTGCTGGTCGACCTTTTGGTGCACCTTCCCCAAGATCCCCGCACCAACGATGCCCTCTCGCTGGCGATTTTTTCCGAAGCACTCAGCGACAGTTTGCGTCCTGTTTTCCTGGATGCCTATCGTCAGCGGCAACTGTTTCGTCATGGCCCGGCCCGTGATGTTCTGCGCCGTGTGGCGCAACAGGGGGGCACCGAAGAAGTACGCATCCTGGCTGTGGAATGGGCGCTGGAAGACAATGAACCCCAGGAAGCACTCGAGCTTCTGAACTACGAATATGCCGACACCACCTACGCCGATTATGCTGCAGTATTGCGGGCAGAGCTGGCAAAGGACAAGGGTGCGGCGGTGCGGGATGAGCTGACCCGACGGGCAGACTCGGTTTTTGCACCACTTTTGCGAAGGAGATTACAATGAACCGATTTCGATGGATTTCAGGGCTTATTGTGTTTTTGATAATTATGCGATTTGCCCTGGGTTTTGTGGTAATGCTGGTGGTCCGATTCTGGTACGTATTCCTCATTCTGGCAGCCATTCATCTGCTCTTTTATCGCAAGAAACCCCGGCCGGTTAAGCCTGACGAACTGGACCCCGATAAGGAAATCAAGGTCTATCCGCCACCAACCATTGAGGACGAATGACCCGGGAGAGTATTTCTGCGCACAATCTGGCCTATGTTCACAGCTTTAAGTATTTTTTGCAGGTAGAAAAAGGGCTTTCCAACAATACGGTGGATGGCTACATCCATGACGTGAAGGAGTTTCTGGTCTGCATCGGAAAGGATGCCGAATCCTTTGTAGCCCAGGATGTTATCGATTTTTTCGTGAGCTTGCAGGAGATGGGCCTTACCAATACCTCTGTAGCCCGCAAGCGCAGTGCTTTGAAGGGCTTTTTTGATTTTCTTATCGCCGAAGATGTGCCCTGCTCCATAGAGTTTGATAACGTGCCTGCGATACATTATTCCCAGCTTTTACCGGATATTTTGAACAAAGATGAGATGGCGTTTTTTCTGGATTCCATCGATACTTCCACGCCTTTGGGATTGCGCAACAAAGCCCTGCTGGAGCTGATGTATGCCACTGGCATCCGGATATCGGAAGGTATCGGCATGCAAACCCATGATGTGATGTGGTCTGATGAGATGATCCGTGTGATGGGGAAGGGAAGCAAGCAACGGGTGGTGCCGGTGGCAGAGAGTTCATTGAAATGGCTGGAGCGCTATTACCTCACGGCGCGTCAGGTGCTGTTGAAAGAAAAGCAGACTGCGGTGCTGTTCCTTAATAACAGAGGTGGCGGCCTGAGCCGGATGGGGGTGTGGAAGATTATTCAGAAGCATCGTGAACAGATCGGCCTGAAGAAACATGTGTCACCCCATACCTTCCGTCACTCCTTTGCCACGCACCTTCTGGAAAACGGCGCAAACCTGCGGGTTATCCAGATGTTGTTGGGGCATGCAAGTATCAATACTACCCAGATTTATACCAATATCGACACGAAGTACATTGTTGCACAGCATAAAAAATACCATCCCCGTGGATAGCAGGAAAATGCTGTCTCTTTGGGGTAAGTAGCTGATTTTTCAGATTGCTATGGACTAAGAGAATAGTTGACATGAGAGTATGCATCCAAAAAATATGTCACGAATACTATAAACGGAGGTTTTAGATGTATAAAAAAGCATCAGTCATTATGATAATTCTGAGCATATGCCTTATCGGGTCGCTCACCGCACAAGACAAATCACTGGAACGAATCGCTAATGAAACAGCTCAGGCAGGAAACGATGCATTTCAAGCAAAAGACTTTTCCCTTGCCGGCCAGAAATATGAGGAAGCCGTTACAAAATTGAACGAAGCTACCGAAAAAGAAGGCATCCCTCTGGATAAAGCCAAAGCCCAACAATGGCTGAACATTGCCTATAGTTCCTTTGTAAAAGCAAAGCAATTCGGTGATGCTGTACGCATCCTTGAAAAAAGAAAAGCTATGGATCCAGGTAACTATAAATTGGTGAAGGATCAGGCGCTGATTTATAAGAAATATTTGAAAGATACTCCCAAAGCTATTGAAGTTCTGAAAGTCTATGATGATGCCAGGCCTTCATTCAAAGCTCAGAAGAAGATCGCTGACTATTATGTGGGTATGAATGACTTGCAAAATGCTCTGCAGTGGTACGAAAAAGCCTATGATTTGAAAAAGGATTCCAATGTCATCAAGCAGATCGCTGTGATCCATAACAAGTTGGGACAAAACGGCGAAGCGGTGAAAGCCTATGAAGATTTCCTCAAAACAAACCCATCTCAAGCTGTTTTGATAAAAACCTACAAGAACATGGCTTCCCTGTATAGCACCATGAATAACGAAGCCAAAGCGGTTGAGTACTTTGAAAAAACCATTGAACTGAAATACGACGAAGCCGTTGCGATTGTCTTAATGACAAAATATTTCGATCAGGAGAACTTTGATGCATCCTTGGCAAAAGCGAACCTGATTTTGAGCAAGAATGCGACTCAGCAGGATGCGATTTACTACAAAGGTTTAAATTTGTATAAAAAAGGCGATAACGCCAATGCGAAAATCTATTTAGCCAAGGTAACTGACAGCAAGTACAAAAGCTCTGCCAGCGGATTTATCAAATCAATCGAATCTCGCTAAAAGGAGAGACTATGCGTAACGTGATCATTGCCGGGAATTGGAAAATGAATAAGACCTTTTCGGAGGTTGAAGATTTTCTGGATGACTTTGTTGATGAACTGGAAGGAACCGACCATGCCGGTGTGGAAGTTGTGATTTGCCCTCCGGCACTGTATCTGGAGCTCGCTTCTGATTATGCTCAGGACAGTACTTTTTTTACCGGTGCTCAAGATGTGAGTGCCCACGAATCGGGAGCCTACACCGGGGAAATCAGCGCGTCGATGTATTCCTCCATGGGGATTACCCATTGCATTATCGGTCACTCGGAGCGGCGTAAGTATCATCATGAAAAGGATAGCCTGATTCATGAGAAATTGCAGAAGTTGCTGGCGGAAGAAATCGTGCCCATCGTCTGTGTGGGGGAAACTCTTGAGGAACGGGAAGCCGGCATTACCCGGAATGTCATTCTGGATCAGCTGAAAGGTGTGTTTGAGGGGATCAGTTTCAACGATCCCATCGTGATTGCCTACGAGCCGGTTTGGGCTATCGGCACTGGCAAAACCGCATCACCCGAGCAGGCGCAGGAGATCCATGCCATCATCCGTCAATGGGTGAAAGCTCATGTTTCACCTGCCGCGGCGGAAAATGTTCCCATCCTGTATGGTGGTAGCATGAAGCCGGAGAATATCGCCGAACTGATCAGTCAGCCAGATATCGATGGTGGCCTTATCGGCGGTGCATCCCTGGATGCAAAAAAGTTTATCGCCATGGTCAAGACAGCTGTTGAAATGTAATTTAGAGAGACAAACTATTGACAAAACTTGCTGCTCGATTGATTCGGGCAGCATGTTTTTTTTATAAGGAAGTGAGTAACTATGTTAGACGTTCGATTTATCAGAGATAATGCCGCGCTGGTAAAAGAGGCGGTGCACAATAAGAATGAAAAAGCCGACATCGACCGCATCCTGGAATTGGATGCACAAAAACGCAAACTGCAATTTGATTATGATACTAAGCGAGCCGAGCAAAACCGTGTTTCCAAGCAAGTCCCGATTTTAAAGAAACAAGGTTTGGATGCCAGTGGTCTGATAGCCGAGATGCAAAAAATCGCTGCGGAAGTAAAGGCTATCGGGCAAACCCTTGGGGAGATCACCGCTCAATTGGATGCAGCATTGCTGGTTGTTCCCAATGTTCCCCATCCCAGTGTACCCATTGGACGGGATGAAAGTGACAATGAGCTGGTGCATGAATGGGGTGAAAAGCGGAAATTTGATTTTGTTCCCAAGGATCATCTGGCTCTGGCCGATGGTAAATTGCTGGATTTTAAGCGTCCGGCTAAACTCACGGGATCTGGTTTTGCCGGTTATACCGGCGTAGGTGCTTTGCTGGAACGGGCTCTCATCAATTTTATGCTGGATTTTCATGTGCAGAAACATGGCTATAACGAAATTTCATTACCCTATATAGTTAGCCGCACTACCATGACAGGTACCGGACAGTTGCCCAAGTTGGAAGATGATATGTATCATATTTCCGAGGACGATCTGTTTTTGATTCCCACAGCGGAAGTGCCGGTTACCAATTATTACGCCAACGAGATTTTGAAGAATGATCAGATACCTCAGAAATTCGTGGCATACAGCCCCTGTTTCCGCAGAGAAGCCGGTAGCTATGGAAAAGATACCAAAGGACTTCAGCGACTCCATCAGTTTAACAAAGTTGAGATGGTTCGTTTCAGCGAGCCGGATGTCTCTTATGATGTATTGGAAGAGATGGTACGGGATGCAGAGGACCTTTTGCAGGCATTGGAACTTCACTATCGCGTGGTGACACTGGCCACGGGAGATTTGAGCTTTGCCTCGGCCAAAACGTATGACTTGGAAGTGTGGGCTCCGGGAACGGGGAGATACCTCGAAGTTTCGTCGGTAAGCAATTTTGAAGCATTTCAGGCTCGGCGAGCAAACATCCGATACCGTGATGCCAACGATAAAGTAAGCTATGTTCATACCCTCAATGGTTCAGGATTGGCCACCCCACGAACCTTTATCGCACTGATAGAGACGTGGCAAAATGCTGACGGAAGCATCAGCATACCGGAAGCATTGCGTCCGTACCTGTATGGGATGGAGCAAATTTGATACTGTTTTTTGCCCAGTGATACACTCGGGGAAAAGCTGGCCTTGAGGGGTTATAAACCGACGGTTGAAAAGTTTTCTATGTGTTAAAAACCCCTTATACCATCTGTTATCCGTTTGGGTTGTCCAGTGTAGAGATGTAGAGAGGGAAAAAGGGATTGACACGAGAATGGCAGAAACGATTTATGTCCAGCGTGTTCATTGTAAAGGGGAATAGTGAGAGATTGGGATTGCAGAGGTTGACTGGTTGGGAAGCCAATCGGGAAGCCGGAATTTTTTTTGAAGAGATTCAAGAAAAGGGTTGACGGAAAAACCTGAGATTTCAGTTTTGCAAAACCCCATGCAAATGAGGGTGTTTTTGAGAGTTCATTAAAAGCAAGTAAGATAGATGTGAATGGTGA
>JAGGWK010000025.1 GCA_021157525.1 Candidatus Cloacimonadota bacterium
ATCTGTGGTCATGCGCCACTGATGAATACGGTTTTTGTCTTGATATAGAGCACCCACAATGTTGCTGTTACCAATATCAAATAGGAGATTAAATCCCATGTTTTTTCCTCTGCTTACTTTTCCAAAATCATAACATCAAGGTAAAGATTAAAAAATATTGGTAATAACGACTTGAAAAATCGTTTCCGGCAAAAGCTGTCAATGTTTCTTTTTCTTTGCTCTTCCACTCCATCCCCATACCATTTAATACGTCTTACGAAAAATTATTGCAGGAGCCTTACGTCAATCGAAAAAACGGAGGATTCTTTGCTGTGTCGTTGAAATTGGTTTCCAGACAACCTCAGATGATGAAATCAGTACATCCCGGCCTACACCCAAAAGGGCGATTACAGCGTAGGAGAGCAGTGCTATATCGCCAGCTTTTCTTCCAAAAATCAATCATTCCAATCAGATTAAACCTTGCCGATTACCGTTGTACTAACATCCCCTTGGCGATGGCATTGGCGGTAGCTGCATTATAAAGCAATTCTACCAGCGTCAGAGCAAATTCCAGTACTGTGCCGGGCCCTTGACTGGTTACGCAGTTGCCGTCTATTATTACCCGTTCATTCAAGCCATCTTTGTTTTGCATCTGATCTGCCAACGCCGGATGTACGGTTGCCCGTTTGCCTTGCAGCAAACCATGATGTTGCAGCACGACAGCGGGGGATGCACAAATGGCGGCGTAAAGCTTACCTTCTGCCGCCTGTTTTTTTAGCAGAGCTGTCAGCTGCACATCATCCCGCAGATATTCTGCGCCGGGCAACCCACCGGGAAGAGCAATGCAATCAAACTCCTGGTCTGTTACCTCAGACAACAGGCAGTCAGCCAGCAGACGTACATCACGACTGGCCAGTATCTCTGTCTGGTCTACCGAGGCTACTATTACTTCGGCACCGGCACGGCGCAATGTATCAATGATGCCCACCGTTTCGAATTCTTCGGAGCGCTGAGCTATGGGGACGAGTACTCGTTTTTTCATCTTTTCCTCCTGAAATCTTCTTCTGTTGCGCAGCATAAAAGGATCGTGCAAATTGTCAAATAGTGTCTGAAAGCAGCACTCTGATGCGAAGTTTCTGGTGCCGAAAAAAAGTGGTTCGAGATGTTTACATCCCGAACCACATAGAGTAAGTTATTTTCAATTACAGTGCGTAATAGAGGTTCATTTCAAAGGGATGTGGGCGGTTTCGTACGGCCATCACTTCCTTCATTTTTTCGGTGATGAAACTATCGATAAGGTCTTCGGTAAACACATCACCGGCAAGGAGATACTCATGGTCATCTCTGAGGGCCTGCAGTGCTTCTTCCAGAGAAGTGGGGATGGATTGCAACTGCGCTTGCCGTTCCTCAGACCATTTGAAGACGTTGTCATCAAAAGGCCCAAAGTTGTTTTCCGGTGTAGGCATAATCTTGTTTTTAACGCCATCCAAGCCAGCCATTATCAGGGCACTCATGGCAAAATAATAGTTACAGGTGCCATCTCCGGTGCGGAATTCGAAGCGTTTTGTTTCGGGGGTGGTGGCGTATTTTGGGATGCGGATGGCGGCGCTGCGATTTGCCAGTCCAAAGAAGAGCTTTACCGGTGCTTCAAAGCCCGGAAGCAGGCGCTTGAAGGAATTTGTACTGGGATTTGTAAGGGCGGTAAGAGAGCGGCCATGGGTGAGGATGCCGCCGATAAACCACAGCGCTTCGTCACTGAGGTCGGCGTAATTACCTTTTTTGAAGAAGATATTTTTTCCATCTTTGCGTAATTGCATGTGGAAGTGCATGCCGCTGCCAGCTTCGTCGTAAAGGGGTTTGGGCATAAAGGTGGCGGTGAGTCCGTTTTCCAGAGATACGTTGTGGATGATATCTTTGATGTACATCATCTTGTCGGTGATGGTTTCAAAATCAACCAATTCCGTTTCGATCTCCTGTTGGCTGGAGAGCCCTACTTCATGATGGTGGTAGCGCACGGGGCAACCTGCACGTTCGATAAGTTCAACCATTTCCTGACGCACATTGGCAAACTTATCAAAGGGTGTATCGATATGATATCCTTTGCGGTTTGCTACAGCCGTTCCATCTTTGTCTTTGTAACCAAAGGGCAGATCTTCTTTGTTTTCTGCTGAAGTGAAACGGTAACCAGAGGAAAATCTTCCATTGTTGATTTCTGCTTCGTTAAAGAGATAAAATTCGAATTCCGGTACCCAGAAAGATTGATCGGCAACGCCGGTGGATTCCATGTATTTCTGAGTTCGTTTGGCAACGCTACGGGGATCTTTTTTCACGCCGATACGGGTATCAGCATCACAGATAGAGCAGAGCATCCGTAGCTGAGGAAACTCGCTGAAAGGATCGATAATGGTAGTGGAAAGATCGGGTAACAGCACCATATCACCCGATTCTACCGATTTCATACCCGGGATGCTTGAGCCATCAAAGGGGATACCGTCGGAAATCACCTGATCCAGGCGGCGGGCCGGAAAGGAGATGTGATACCAATTGCAGGCAAGATCACAGTATTTCAGGTCAATACTTTTGATATCCTGTTCTTTAATGATTTTTTTAACTTCTTGTAACGTCATGTTTTACCTCTGTATTTTATATTTCTTACATACCTAGTAACAGCTTCATGATAAAGGAAACCGGTGGCATCAGAATGCGGCTGATAATGTTGAGATTGAATATGTAACTCACCACCATCAACATCATAAAGATCATCATACCCTTTTGCTCCTGAGCCGTATAGCGGAAATAGGCTTCATCGGAGAGAAATGCTCCCAGCACCTTCGAGCCGTCCAGAGGCGGGATGGGAATGAGGTTAAACAATCCAAGGAAGAGATTGAAGAAGATGCCGATGTAGAGAGATTTAAACAAAATCAGCTGCGCTGCACTTACGCTACTTGCATCCAGACCATGGAAAAAGAGGCGAAAAAGCAGAGCCAGAAGGGCGGCAATGATGAAATTTGCCAGAGGTCCGGCAGCAGCAGAATAGGCTGTACCCCGTTTGAAATCTTTGAAATTGTATGGGTTCAGAGGCACCGGCTTGGCATATCCAAAGGCAAAGGTGCCGCCAGAAAGCAGCAGAAGCAGTACTGGCAAAATGATTGTGCCAAATTTATCTATGTGTTTCAGGGGATTGAGGGAGAGGCGTCCCCGGCGCTTTGCAGTGTCGTCTCCCAGCAGATAGGCTACGTAGCCATGGCTGACTTCATGAATGATGATGCTCATGAAAATCAGCGGGATAATGATGATGTATTCCATTTAAATTACCACCTTTATAAATCGGCGTTTGCCTACTTTTATCACAACTTCGCCGTCTATTTCGTGATTTATATCCGCTATTTTCCGGCCATCGATGCTTACGGCATTTTGTTTGAGCATGCGCCGTGCTTCGCCGCCGGAAGCACAGATTTTGCTCTGAGTGAGCACGTCTATCAGGCGCATGGGATTTTCTGTCAGAGCAAAGGTGGGGATGTCGTCGGGTATCTCTTTCTTTTTGAAAATCTGGTTAAATTCTTCCTCTGCCCGAGCTGCTACATCGGCGCCATGATAGAGGGCAACGATCTCTCTGGCCAGCCGTTGCTTGATGAATTTGGGATTGGTTTTTCCCTCTTTCAGTTCTGCGGCGATGGCTTCGATCTCGTCGGGATCTACTTTGGTTGCGTAATTGAAATAGTTGATAATCAGTTCATCGGGGATGGACATGGTTTTGCCATATTTGTCTTGAGGTGTATCAAATACCGCGATGTAATTATTCAGGGATTTGCTCATTTTTTCTTTGCCATCTGTTCCCATCAGGATGGGAGAAAGCAGAGCCACCTGCTGCGGCATATTGTAGAAACGCTGCATATCCCGGCCCGCCAGGATGTTGAATTTTTGTTCGGTAGCACCCAGTTCTACATCAGCCTGGATGGCTACGGAATCGTAACCTTGCAGTATGGGATACATAATTTCATGCATCCCCAAAGGAAGACCTTTTTCGTAGCGCTTGCGGAAGGTGTCGTGAGCCATAAACTGGGCCAATGTGAATTTTCCCATCAGCCGCAAAACGTCTGACATGGTCATCTCACCGAACCATTCAGTCTGGAAGCGGATTTCGGTTTTCTCTTTATCCAGCACGGTAAACAGCTGATCCATGTAGCGTTCAGCATTTTTGAGAACCTGCTCTTTGGAGAGGGGTGGACGGGAATCGTCTTTGCCGGTGGGGTCGCCGATTTGAGCGGTGAAATCTCCGATGATGATCACGCCGATATGACCCAGGTCCTGAAATTCCCGCATCTTGCGAATGGGCACCAGATGCCCGATGTGCACATCGCTTCCGGTAGGATCGATACCATATTTTATACGCAGGGGCTTCCCGGTTTCTTTGGATTTCTCCAGTTTTTTTATCATTTCAGCTTCCGAGATTATTTCTTCGGTGCCTTTCCGAATTATCTTCATTTCATGTTCAAATTTCATTGAATCCTCTCGCTCTCTTCTTTCTCCACTCACTACACAATGAGGGTGTTCCAATAGCTTTTTGTAGTGATTGGATGTCAACTGGAAAGTTTTGGCGTGACTTCATGTAGCGCAAAATCCCTACGGGAAAGCAGAAAGCAGAGAATCTCATCCGACTTTCGCCGTTTTAGATGTTCAGATGTTTTGAATTCAGAATTTGTGAACCTCATCCGGCATTCTCACCGAAGGCGCCAAAGCCATTGGCGCTGGGATGAGGAAAAATATCCGTCATTCTGAGGTGTCTTGCACGTTGCTCTCCTCACGAAGAATCAGGATTGTCAGTTCATGCCGCTCTTCCTTTAGATTTGTGCGCCCGTTGAGTGTACTCAAGGGGAGTAGCGTTCCGACCAGAGGGAATGAAAACCTCACCCGACAACTACTTCGTAGCTGTCACCCTCTCCTACAAGGAGAGGGAATTGTGCCACGTATCTAAAATTCAACATTCTGAATTACAAAAACCCCCTTTTATTCCCCCTTGAAAAGGGGG
>JAGGWK010000074.1 GCA_021157525.1 Candidatus Cloacimonadota bacterium
GCTGTGAGTGCCATCAAAATGCTGGTTTGCAATGTCCCATTCTCCCTCGGCAGAATGATTATAGGGGTCGGTACCAGAGCGATGTATAAACCCGCGACGGCGTTGAATTATCGATGCCCAGGTATGCAGGGTACCTCGCTCAAACACGATGTCATCAGAAGATTCCGGCCACACGGGATTGTAGTAAGGCCAATCGGTTCCACCGGGGTATGCATAGGATGCAGGGTTTGTATTGGGGTATGATGCAAGATATGCCGGATCGGTGTAGGGATAGCCGCAGCAAGGGTAGCCAGACTGTGGCTGGCCACCGTGCAAATTGAAACCAATCACTTCGGGTATCACCGCATTTGATACAGGAAAAATGTTTCGATGAAAATCTACCAAAGTATAAAGGGTGTCTTGCAGGGTGTATGGGCTGAGGCCGATAAAATCTGGTGTGGAACCATGGGGGTGCTGATATTCAAAGGTAAAGACACCATCATGATGGCTTGCCATGTTTCCATAAATGAGGGTATCCCCTACACCGATTGCGGCAAAGGCGCCATACAGATAGACGTCATCACAGTTTGCATCATTTCTGCTTTCTGTCCAGGGATCGTAGTTTTTGTAGCCAACGACTATACTTTCTTCCGAAATGATGCCCAGCATATCGGCTTGGTTGAAATTATCACCATCCGGGGCTTGCCCTACAGCCGTCCCTGCATAGGTAAGATCTCCGGTGATGATAACGCTATCTGCGCATCCAAAACTGATCATCCCGGAAACCTGGCCTTCTATCCAGAGTTTTCCGCTATCCACAAATACGCTATTATCAGAAACGCTACCCGTCGGCCCGGCAGTCCAGATAGTATCTCGCACCGGGGTATGGTTGGTATGAACGATGTCGGCTTCTTCAAACCAGTTTCCACCACCGTTAATTACCGTCTGAGCCTGGGCTGCATCTTGGGGAAACCAGCTATACACCGGGATGTCCTGATAGGTTTCGGTAATTCTTCCAATCATAGAAATCCAAGTGCTACCCGTTAGCTTGATGTACACAATATCTATCGATGTATCCATAAAAGGATGACTGCCATTTGCTCGTATGCCGTCAGCTGTGAAATCAAGTGGTATGTAAGAATAATTATCTTCGTATCCCCCCAAAAAAATGTTTTCCATAATTCCCGGAGGTATGACACCTCCAGAAGGATAGAGGCGAAACTCGCCAGATGTGGTGACTTTCTGGTGAAATGTTGGCCACCCGCCATTAATACCGCCGCCACCTTGCATTATCCAGATATCACCATTACTATGCACCGGCCCCCAGAGAACATCCGGCCCCCAAAAACGTGCCCCTATATCTTGTGGGTATTTGTTCACATCAACAAAAAACTGATACGCTGTCTTTTTATAGGTAACATTGTCATTGCAGATGAGAGTCACCTCGTCACCGCTTACTGCCAGTTTCGGATGATCACTGGCACATTCTACAAAGGTATCGTCAAAAGTCTCACCCATATCATGGGATACTTTGTACCCTGTATAATTGCCAGGAATCGCAATATGAATGGTCTGGTCATCTTCTACCAGGAGGTCCGGCTTGTAGTTTTCCATAGGGGGTATACTATTCGTATAAACGGTTCGTGCGATAACCCCCGACACAGTTTTGATGTAAAGAGTTGATTCGAATTCTCGCATCACAAAATAGTATACGTTTCCCTGGGAATCATAGGTTAAGGCCGTGTGATCTCCCACCCGTTCATCGATTTCTACCAGGGTTTCTACCGGGCCAAAGTCGGCCATTACCATGCTTACCAAGATGCAGATAATACCTGCCATCAAATAGCGCTTCATTCTTCCGCCTTCAGGATGCCTGTTACTTTTTTTACAAATACACAAACTTGTTACCCTCGAAAAATATTAGCACACCAGACCATTAAGGTTCTGGTACATGAGAGTTGCCGTCTCGGAGCAGAAACGGCGCTTTGCAGTTGAATCTGTACGCGGGCACAATTATTGGTAAAACATCAATCACCCGTGATGATGACGCAATTTGGGCGTGCAGAGTTCTATCAAATCCATTCATACGATGCCTCCTGTTTCATTTGACATTCCTAGAAAAGTTAATCGCAGGAAACCAGTCAAGCAAAATAGTATAGCAGAGTTGTCGTGAACAGAATGTCGGTGTAAATAGAAAAAAGTAGGCGGGTTATCAGGTTTACAACAGCGATGTGATGGCGAATATTTTTCATTCTGTATAACGCACCCAAACCTGAAGGCCTGGGCTATTCTACATGGTATCTGGCAAATACATAAATAGTCACAACTCCTCCCAGCATGGGCAACCAAGCCTCTCTTTTGATGAGAATGGGGTCTGTTTCATGGGTTTTCTTATGTCGCCCTTCCTCAGGAGAACAAAGATAATGTGCATTTACCACCACCCTTCGTCGAGACAGGCCACTGTAAGAACCTCCCGTCTTCATTTCATTTCCGTCGTGGCGAGCAGGGAGACGTTCTTTTCTCTCTCCAGCTCAGTGCCTTCAGTGTATTCGGTGGTTAAAAACAAATGGCACTTTTCGGGTTTATGTGAATCATGCTTGGTTTCTCTCCCAATTTTCCCAACCCATCAACCATAAAAAAAGGGGCTCTTTCGAGCCCCTTTAATTATTTCAGCGCTTCAATGCGCGATTCTACCAATTTCTGGATTTCCACCAGCCGCTCGGGGGTTTCCGCCTCAAAGCGCAACACCAGCACCGGCGTGGTGTTTGATGCTCGACACAGAGCCCAGCCATCGGGGTAGGTCAACCGCATCCCGTCTATGGTGTTCACATCACAACCTTCAGCGATAAAGCTATCCCGAACCCGATTTACCAGCTCAAACTTCTCGGCATCCGTGCTTTGCACATGAATCTCTGGAGTGTTGTACATCACCGGTTGATCGTCCAAAAAACTACTCACCGGCTTATCGGTTTTGCTCATGATTTCTACAAACCGACATCCCACATAAATGGCATCATCAAAGCCCAGATAGCGGTCGCCTAAAAAGACGTGGCCACTCATCTCCCCTGCTACTTTAATGCCTTCTTCAAACATCTTGTTTTTGATGTTGGCATGGCCGGTTTTGTACATTATCGGCACGCCGCCATGCTTTTTGATGTCGTCAAAAAAGTTCTTGGAACATTTCACATCGCCGATAATTCGTTCCCCGGGATTTTTTGCCAGAAAGTCCCGCACCAGAATATTCAGCATCTGGTCACCATACAGCAGATGTCCCTTTTCGTCTATGATGCCGGTACGATCTGCATCGCCATCCAATCCGATGCCCACTTCGGCATCAGAATTTTTCATCACTTCAATGAGATCACCCATATATTTTTCCACTGTGGGGTCCGGGTGATGATTGGGAAATCGGCCGTCTGGCTCGCAATACATCTCGATCACTTCGCATCCCAAGGCGCGCAAAATCTCTGGCAAATAGGGACCACCAACGCCGTTTCCGCCATCTACCACTACCTTCACAGGACGTTCCAGATGGATGTTGTCGATGATGTATTTTTTGTACACTTCATCCACGTTTTCCTGGCGCAAGCTCCCGTTTCCCTGCTCATAATCCTCGGTTTGGATAAGCTTGAGTATATCCTGGATTTGCTGGCCAAACACGCTGGTAAGGCCAAGATTCATTTTAATCCCATTATATTCGGCGGGATTGTGGCTGGCTGTAATCATGATGCCGCCATCGGTTTGCAGTTTCCATATAGCAAAATACATTACCGGGGAAGCCACCATCCCGATGTCGATAACGTCTATCCCCACTTCCCGCATCCCGCGGATACACTCGGCTTTAAAGGTTTCTGTACTTAATCTGGCATCGCCACCGATCACAGCACTGGTCTTGCCCAAACGCCGCAAAAAGGTGCCGTAGCCCTTCCCTATGTTATACACTGTTTCTGGAAAGAGGTCTGTATCAACCACTCCACGAATGTCGTATTGACGGAAGATTGTCGGATTTACCATTGTTCCTCCCTGTTTTTCTTGGATGCATCAACGCATCGAGCACTGGTATTTTTTCTGGAATCTGAGTTCTTTTGTCCAGTTATTGTTTGGTTCATTTTTGGTGCCAAAGCAGATTTTGGCTGTCAGCAAAGGCTGTCATCGCTGCGGTCAGGGAACTGTTTTGTGCCAACAAATGTGCCCGAGCCTGTGGATAATACAGTGTATAATCGTGGTAACGGGCAATGAAAGCGTTGTTTATGGGTTGAGCAAGTTCCCCTTTTTCCCAGGATGCAGGCAATATGTTTTGCAGTTGCGCTGCTCTTTTTTTTAGTGTTTCTTTGCAGGATGCAATAACTTCCGGCCCGGGATTTGCAGCATAAAGGGTAGTAAGTTCATCCCAGGCACTGTTTATGAAGTCTGCAAACAACTGCCACGCTTTTTCCTGATTGATAGCTTCCCGGATCAGGACCGTGTCGTCAATAGAGCGGGCATAGGCAATTGCGCCAAACAATCCCACAACCCGGCCGGTAGATTCTTCCAGGGGGTATGGCAAATGGTATTTACCGATTCTGCAGGTTGTGTGCCAGGCTTCGTGCAGCACCACATAACCGATCCGCGCTCTGCTCGCCTTCAGTAAATCCCGGGTAATGGGACAATTGCCACCGCCATGAGCTTCGGCATGGTAAAAATAAGCATCCAAACCATCGTCCATCAGCTGATGGTAGCGGTTACGGCCTGCCGCTTCATCGGCGTAAAATTCGAAGGGGCGTGGAGTATCAAAAACCGAGGCCAACGAATCCGGCTTGCAGGCATACACCCAATTGCAGGAAAATTCATCGGTGGAGATGCGACTAAAGGAGCCGTCGAATCTCAGATTCAGCTGGGTGCGGCCAAATTCTTTAAGCGCAGCAATATAGGCTTCTACCGATGATTTCATTTTGCCAGAAATTCTTTCAAAATGGGAATCATTGCCGCCATGGCTCTGCCCCGGTGACTGATGGCATGTTTGGCTGCAGCATCCATCATACCAAAGGTGAGGCCGGTTTCATCTGCCCGAAAAATAGGATCATAACCAAAGCCACCACTGCCCTCCTCGGCAAGGGTAATGGTTCCCCGCACCTCACCGGTAGTTGTGGCGACAAGTTCTGTGGGGGTAGCAAATGCTACCACAGTGCGGAACTGCGCATTCCGCCGAGTAACACCTTCCATCCGGGCCAGCATTTTCAGGCGGTTATCTGCATAGCTGCATCCCTCGCCAGCATAACGGGCAGCAAACGCTCCGGGTCTGCCATCCAGAGCATCCACAAAAAGTCCGGTATCATCGGCAATTGCCGGCATCCCTGCATAGGCTGCGCACTCCCGGGCTTTTTTGATGGCATTTCCCTCTATGGTGTCCCGATCTTCCACAACGTCTGGCATACCGGGGAAATCCAGAGCACTAACCACCTGGATGTTAGTACCAGCCAGCAGTGCGACGATCTCTTTGACCTTGTGCGTATTCCGTGTGGCAAGGAGTAGTTTCATACTATTTTCTTAATCCTGTCAAAAATGTGCGGATGCGTTTGAGTATCTTGGTATCGATAAATTTCTCGGCGGTTTCGGAAATGTTCTGCATCAAGCCAAGAACATCCTGGCTGCCACTCCAGTTGTCCAGAAGCACGGCCGGGCTTAGCTCATTGAGGATGAGGTTAAGACCGTAAACCACCAGTACAAGGTCATCTACATACCCAATCACGGGGATAAAATCCGGGATGATATCGATGGGTGACATAATGTAGGCAATGATGCCTGCGAGGAAAAACTTCTGCCCTTTGCTCACCCGGGAATCCATGGCCAGGCGAATAAGGAGAATGAAGAAATCCGGAAGAGCCATTACATATTCTGCCACCATGGAGCCATATTTTCCCCCATGTGTTTTCACGTTTTTTGTGATGGTTCCTCGGAGTTTTTCATAAAATTTCAGTTTTTTGTCGCCGTCCACGATTTTCTCTCTGATCTTCTCCCGATCTTCCTGGGAAATTTCTTCGGGAATAATGCTTTCTCGTTCGTCCTTCATAGAGCCCTCTCTTATGCGTTTTTCTAAAAAACCTGAGCACATCAGGGGAGAAGCTTTTGCATGCAAGGCCACTCCCCATTTGTTCAGCGCAATTTATTTCATCTGCGCTCGATACTATTTAGTGCAATCCTTCCAGCAATTTTCTGGTTTTGATCACCTTGGTTTCTATCTCTTCAAATTTCTCTTTTTCCTTAGCAACGATGGCATCGGGAGCCTTTGCTAAGAACTTTTGATTTTTGAGTTTTCCTGATATTCCCTTCAGCTCTTTCTCCAGTTTTGTCAGCTGTTTTTCCAGTCGTGCTTTTTCTGCATCCAGATCGATCAAGCCGCTGAGTGGCAGATAGATTTCAAAATCCTGAACCACAGCACCGATGGCTGCCTGAGGCTTTTGCATATCGGTTCCGGCCTGGATGGCAGTAACTTTTGCCAGCTTTTCAAAATAGCCGGCGTAGGTTTTCATCAGCTGAGCCTGAGCAGGAGTGGCCACTTTGCACACTATCCGGATGGTTGTGCCGGGAGGCAGATTCACCTGTTTCCGCAAGTTTCGGATGGCGGTGATACTCTCTTGAATGAGCTGCATATCGCTTTCTATTACCCGGTCTATCTGGTCTGCATCCTGTATGGGGAATGCTGCCAGCACGATGGTTTCTCCATCCATGGGAAAATAGGTTTTGATGTTTTGCCATATCTCTTCGGCGATAAAGGGCATGATGGGTTGCAGCAGTCGCATGGAAGTTTGCAGCACATCCAACAGCACAAATTTCACGGTCTGTTGCCCTTCGTCATCGCCGTTATAGATGCGGTCTTTGGCCAATTCCAGATACCAGCTGCAGAATTCCTTCCAGATGAAGTCCATCAGGATGGCGGCAGCGTCATTGAGACGCAGATTTTCATAATTGCTCTGTACTTCGCCGACTACCTGATTCAGACGGCTGTAAATCCATTTGTCGGCCAATTCCATTTTCAGCTCGTCCCGACCTGGAAGTCCCTCGATTTTCTCCACATTCATCATGATGAAACGGTAGGCATTCCAAATCTTATTGGCAAAGTTGCGTCCGGTTTCCAAGATGCCGCTGCTGTAATAGCTGTCGGCGCCTTTGGGAGTATTAAAAATCATGCTGAAGCGCAGCGCATCGGCTCCCACCTCTTCGATGATATGGATGGGATCAGGAGAATTCCCAAGAGATTTACTCATCTTCCGTCCCTGCTCGTCCAGCACCATGCCGTGTAAAAACACGGTATCAAAGGGAATTGTATCCATAAATTCCAATGAGCTCATGATCATCCGCGCCACCCACAGATAAATAATTCCCGGCGCCGTCACCAATAAACTGGTGGGTAAGAAGTACTGCAACTCCGGGGTTTTCTTTGGCCATCCCATGGTACTGAAAGGCCATAACCAACTGGAAAACCAGGTATCCAGCACGTCTTCATCCTGATGCAACTTTTTGCATCCACATTTTGGGCAGGATGCGGGCATCTCTTTGGCCACCACTATTTCACCACAATCGTCGCAATAATAAGCCGGGATGCGGTGACCCCACCATATCTGGCGGGAAATGCACCAGTCCCGCACGTTTTCCATCCAGTGATAATAGACCTTTGTCCAACGTTCTGGCTGGAAGGTGATTTTCCCTTCTTTCACCACGTCGATGGCTCGTTCCGCCAGAGGTTTCATCTTTACAAACCACTGATCACTGAGGTACGGCTCAATGGCGGTGTCGCAGCGGTAGCAGTGTCCCACTGCATGCTCATGATCCTTAATCTCTCCCATCAATCCAAGCTTGCTCATTTCTTCCACTATTTTCTTGCGGCATTCAAAGCGGCCCAAACCCACAAAAGCTTCACCGGCTTTGTCGTTCATCACAGCGTGTTCATCCATCACCACGATCTGCGGCAGATTGTGCCGCTTTCCTACTTCAAAGTCGTTGGGATCATGAGCTGGCGTGATTTTCACGCAACCGCTGCCAAACTCTTTGTCCACATACTCGTCGGCTATGATGGGTATTTCACGATTTACAAAGGGCAACATCAGAGTTTTCCCCACCAGATGCCTGTAACGTTCGTCATCGGGATGCACGGCAACGGCGCTATCGCCCAGCATGGTTTCCGGTCGCGTGGTGGCAATGGTTACATATCCGGTTCCATCGGTGAGTGGATACCGCATTTCCCACATGTGACCATGCTCGTCGGCATGTTCCACTTCATCATTTGCCAGCGCGGTTACGCAGCGGGGACACCAGTTTATGATCCGTTTTCCCTTATAGATCAGCCCTTTTTCATAGAGCTGTACAAAAACTTCTTTCACGGCATCCGAGAGGCCGTCGTCCATGGTAAAGCGTTGCCGTGACCAGTCGCAGGATGCACCAAGGGTTTTCAGCTGCTCGATGATGCGGCCGCCCTTTTCCCGTTTCCATTCCCAGATTTTTTCTACCAATGCTTTGCGACCGATGTCATGGCGGGTTTTGCCTTCTTTGGCTAGTTGTTTTTCCACCACATTCTGGGTGGCGATGCCTGCGTGATCTACGCCGGGAATCCACAAAGTCGGGATGCCGGTCATGCGTTTGTAGCGCACCATCACATCCTGGATGGTATTATTGAGTACGTGTCCCATGTGCAGGATGCCGGTAACGTTTGGTGGTGGAATGAGCACGGTGTAGGGTTTTTTCGTTTCATCTATCTCAGGTGTAAAATAGCCCTTTTCCATCCAATATTGATACCATTTTTTTTCGATAGCCCGGGGGTTATACTGCTTATTTATTTCCATATTTTCCTCTAACGTATCCTCATATATTTTGCGTGTTAACTAATATCATCTGATGTTTTACTTTAATGAGTCACCGGATTTTTCCAGTTGCTCTTGGTACTTCTTGATAAAGTGCCGATGGGAATCGAAACAGATGGGTGGCAATTCATCCAGACTGACATACCGCGCTTCAGACGCGTCATCTCCGGCCTGAAGCTCACCTCCTGCGATTCGCATCTGGAATCCCATAGAAAGTACTCGGTAATAGATGGGAGAATATCCCATATAATAATCGATAAATTGAACTATTTCGCCATCCAGTCCGGTTTCTTCCTGCATCTCGGCGATGGCGGCTTCTTCCGCCGTCTGATCCAATTCGATATAGCCGCTAGGCAGCGCCCATTCCCCGGGGTTTGGTTCATATTTTCGTTTGATCACCACAATCTTCCCTTCGTCATTTACTATCAGACAGGCGGCGGCAGGAATGGGATTGAGGTATTTTGTCCACCCGCAGGCAGTGCAGCGAGAGCGGGTTTTACCCTCCCTGTCAGTGATCACAGACATGGGCTTTCCACATAATTGACAGTACTTTACATCGTTATACAATTCGGGGCTGATAGCCATGAAAACTCCTTTATCATGAGCCAGATACTCGGTTTTTTTTGCGTCTTTTTTTAGGAAGGGTTGCACCATTGTAGCATCGATCAGCCTGAAAAACCAAATGGGGGATCATCTCCTTTTCCAGGAGAGAATCGATGGTTTTATCCAGGATTTCGTGGCATAACGTAGCGCATTCCAGTTCACGGGTGTGGGGGTATGGCAGAGAAAAAAGCTGATCCCCGGATATCAATTCAGGCCGGAGAACTTTTGGGAAAATATCCTGGCCCAAGTTCCCCAATAAGAGCAGATCGTCCTTGGTTTTAATCACGAAGTTTTCCCAGGGCACTCCGATCTGCGAACATGTATCCTTGCTGGAAATGCCACAGAGTAAACGACCAAATTGCATCAGATACAGCTCGTTGTCCCGCAAAATCAGCAACAAAAGTGAAACCCCTTTCTCGGCGATGGGGAGCTTGTTAAACATCGAAAAGCAGCGCCAATTGAGCTCCAGGAAAAAATCTTTGAGGCTGGATTCCATTGCATCGCTGGGAATAGAAGGGATATCCAGCTGCAAAATGGACTGGATGATATGGGCATTTATCTTGGGCAATTCTTCATGATCTTCCAGATAATGGGTCATGAAGAGATATTGCGTCCGCTGGTTTGGGAAAAAATCCTCAAACACAAAATCCTTATTCACGTTTTGCGAAAGACGGCGAATCATTCTAGCTCCACCACTTGATAAAACTACGGTAGAACACCCGCAGCAGGGTGGGTAAATTCATCAACATATTGGTGTAGGATGCGTTTGCCAGCGGGCAGTAGCACTCTTTGTGTTTGATGGAGCGCCGTTCTTTGTTCATGGTGGAGGAAAACCAGATTTTACGGAATTTATAGCTGGTTTCCCGCAAATCTCCCATGGGCTCTGCTTTGATGCAGCAACTCCACACTTTGCCGTCGGGGGAAATCTGTACAGAGGCAAAACCCGAGTAGCAGGGAATCACCTGAGTTTTATCCCGCAAGATGAGTTTTACCAGATTGTAGTACTCAATGCGGAAAGCCTGGGTGATCTTGTTCATGCCTTTAAACTGGTGATTTTTGATGCGGTGTATCAGATAATCGATGGCGGAACGATACCGAACCTGGTCGGGAGTGATGTCTGCACCGATGGTGTCCAGCTCTACCCGTTCTTCGGCAATTTCCGTGATGTAGCTGTCCGGCTCAAGATCCATCAACTGGGTAGCGATGGAGGGAAAGGAAGCAACGTTCAGCTTTGATATCACCGTATGCATCCCGATAGTGAGATTGGAAAGTTTGAGTTTGCGCAGAGCATGGTAAGTGGCTATCACTTTTTTATAATTTCCCGGCACATTGCGGATGAGGTCGTGCTGATCACCGATGCCGTCCACCGAGAGATTGATGACCACTTGTGAGTGGCGGCAGGTGATGCAGATGGCTTTTACTTTTTCAACGATTCGCCGGGTAAGGATGCCATTGGTCGGGATGTTTATAATGGCAGGCTTGCAGTATTCGTAGGCCATAGCGACAATTTCGTCGATATCTTCACGAAGGAAGGGCTCTCCCCCACTAAAGGTGAACCAATAGGGTGAATGTCCAAGGCTTTTGAAAATCGCCCGATATTCGGAAACCGTAAGATTCTTGGCCTTCTTCTTATAAATATTACAGGTATTGCAACGAGAATTGCATTCATACAGCAAACTAACCGTATAATTCATGGGCATGGTGCGTGGGAAACCAATGGTGCGCCAAAGGTTATATCCGAGGATACGAGGGAATAATTCTAACATCTGTTACGACTCCAGGTTTTTCGTGGATTGGGCAATATCCCATTTGAAAGGATTTTTTTTCAGGATGGTAAAATCGTACCAGCCCAGGATGCGGCTGTAGATTTCCACAAGTACTACTCCTATCAGGGATGGTATTTTCTTTATATCGCCAAAGAATTCATCGGCAAACAGGCGTAACATCAGCGAGCCATCCTGGGAGCTCACCCGGTACTGCTGATTTTGTTTCAGCCAGAGGTGTCCGGCCTGTATGCGCCGCCGCTGCTTGATGAAATCGGAAAGTATTTCAGGGCCTTTGTTATGGATGATCGCCCGAGGAATGTAGCGCAGTTGCAAGCCCTTTTGCCTGATGATTGATTCAATGCTGGCTTCGTCCACAGCGCTTTCGGCAGGAATTGCGTCAAACACACGCCGAAAAGAGACCATCTCCCCCAGCTTGGGCTGGAGCAACGCCATACGATGATGCAACCGCCAGAGCAGATGCACAGCATATCCCATAAAACTGCCGGGATCATTCACCGGAATTGGTTTGCCCCCGGTCATGCCTACGGCCTCATCCACATAGGGTGCCACCAGCAACTCGATGGTATCGGGTGCGGGAATAGTATCTGCACTTTCTATCACGCATACCGGGGCTTTGGCTTCCGCCAGAAAATGGTTGATGGCCGCAGATTTGCCATTGCGGGTAGCTTCGGCTATCAACCGAATCCGCTGATCCCCGGATGCATAGCTTTTTACGATTTCATCGGTGCCATCGGTAGAAGCACTGGACACGACGATAATCTCTGTGATGGTGGCAATATTCAGTTTCTGTCCCAGTAATGCATCCAGTAAAACACCGATATTGGCGGCCTCGTTGTAGGCAAATACCCCTACACTAACAGGGATTTTTTGCGTGGGTAAGTTCTTCGTTGATTCCATTGAGTACACCATTTATAAATTTTCCAGAGCTTTCTGAGCAATATTTTTTCGCTATCTCGATAGCTTCGTTCATCACGATTGCCGGCGCTGTGTCGGTGAAAAGCAATTCGTAAGTGGCAATGCGGAGCAGACTTTTATCCAACAACGCCAGACGTTCAACTTTCCAATTTGTCGAATGGCCGTTTATCTGAATATCGATAGGTTCCAAGTTCCTCAAAACATTGGCTATAAGGTCTTCGGCAAAGAGAAAGATACGGTTTTCTTCATCAATGTCCTGATCGGCCGCAATATCTACCAGTTGCTCACGAAATTTGTCCAGAAGCTCCAGCTCCTGCAAGTAGGCACCGGTCTCTACATAATCCAAAGAATATAATGTCTGCAACGCTATCTCCCGGCCTTTTCTTCTCATACCCATTTATCCCGACCTTCCTTCATCTTCATCATTTTGCAGGTCATGAAAATTGCCTCTTTGAATCAAGCAAGGTATTTTTAATAGTCGCAAAACTCGTGCTCCCGCAATTTTGTTTGACAAGTTTCACAGTCCCTTGTCAAAGATAGTTGTGTTGCATAAAAAAAGTGGGCTTATCGGCAGGATGCAGCAGCGGATTACAATAGTTGTAATCCCATCCGGCCGCTGTGATACCATGGGAGGAACTGTTAGTGAAAAAGACCTATGTACTTGATACCAATGTTCTTATACATAACCCTCAGGCGATGTTTTCCTTTAAAGATAACCACGTTGTCATACCTATCACCGTTATCGAAGAGATTGATAATTTTAAAAAAGGGCTGGATGAGAAGGGACGAAATGCCCGACAAATTGGCCGATACCTGGATAAATTGAGAGAACAGGGCAGCCTGCAAAAGGGCGTGGCAATTGAAAATAATGGCTGCATCCAGGTAATGCTGAGCAGGCACATTTCCGAAACCGCCGAAGATATTCTGATCAACGACACCAACGACAACCTTATCATCGGCACAGCACTCTATATACGAAATACCAATCCGGACACCGAAGTGGTTCTGGTTTCCAAAGATGCCAACGTGCGCATCAAGGCAGACGCCGTGGGGCTGAATTCTGAAAATTACGACACAGATCGCATTAATTTCAACGAACTCTACACGGGATTTAAGGTGCTCACAGATCCGGCGGCGAAACAGGAAGTGATCAAAAATAACACTTTGCCAAATCCCTTTGAACACCTCTTACCAAACGAATTTGTACGGCTGTGCGATGCCCCTGAAGATGAAAAAGCTTCCACCATCCTGCGCTACTCCTCCGCCACAAATTCCCTCTCTCCATTGGCCTTTTATCACGGCCAGGAACTTTTTGGCATCGCAGCACGCAATGATGAACAAATCATGGCCTTTGACCTGCTGCTGGATCCCGCAGTGAAATTGGTGAGCCTGGTAGGCAAAGCCGGAACGGGAAAAACCCTCATCGCTCTGGCAGCCGGACTAAACCAGGTGGTTGAAACCAACCAGTATTCCCGGCTCGTGGTCTCCCGGCCAATCTTTCCTCTGGGTAAAGATATCGGATTTTTACCCGGCACAAAAGCCGAGAAATTCAACCCTTGGATGCAACCGATTTACGATAATATGGAGCTACTTCTCTCCCATCGTAACGAAAAAGAGAGCAAACACAATGGCAAAATCTTTGGCAAAAAAGCTCCCGCCCTCACCGATTATCTGGATTTTGGTTTTATCGAATTGGAGCCCCTCACCTACATCCGAGGACGCAGCCTGCCAGACCAGTACATCATCGTGGATGAAGCCCAGAACCTCACTCCTCACGAGATGAAAACCATCATCACTCGGGCCGGAGAAGGCACAAAAATAGTACTTACCGGCGACCCTTACCAGATAGACATCCCGTACCTCGATTCCGAAAGCAACGGCCTCAGCGTTGTGGTAGAGCGGCTGAAAGCCGAAGAGCTGATTGGCCATATCACTCTGGAAAAGGGCGAGCGCTCCGTGCTGGCAAATATCGCCGCAAAATTCTTTTGAACCCACGAGGAACCATGAAACAAGAACGAAGCTGGACCGAGATAGACCTGGATGCTTACCGTCATAACGTGTCACAAATAAAGGAATTTATCCCCGATTACATGGGTTGGATGCAGATCGTCAAAGCCGATGCCTATGGACATGGCGCGTATCGCATTGCCCGTGAAGCGCTGGCCCTTGGTGCAGAGATGCTGGGAGTGGCCAATGCCGAAGAAGGAATGCTTTTGCGGCATCAGGGCATCGTGGCTCCCATCCTTATTTTATCCCCATCACTGCCCAGCGAGATTCCCCGGATTATCCAGCACAATCTCACCCCATCGGTGAGCGGGATTCCCTTTGCCACAGCCCTGGATGCAGCCGCACCAAAACCCTGGCCGGTTCATCTGAACATCGATACCGGTATGGGCCGCAGCGGCATGAGTCTGGCGGAAACCAAAACCTTTGGAAAAGCCATGAAACAGTTGGAAAACATCGAAGTTGAAGGAATCTTTTCCCATTTTGCCGCCAGCGAAAACGATCCGGATTTTTCTACTCTGCAGGTGATTCGTTTTCGCGAAGCACTGGATGCCTTGAACATTGCCGCACGATACTATCACATGGCAAACAGCAGTGGCACCATCAATGCCCTGCCACCCTGGACAAATCTCGTGCGTCTGGGATTGCTCACCTACGGTATCTACACCGATCCATCCCTCAAAGAAGATGTTTCCCTCAAGCCTGTGATGCGTTTCAAATCCCGCATTTCCCAGATAAAATATGCCCGCCCTCAGGATTCGATAGGTTACAACCGTACCTACCGCGCATCCCGACATATGCGCTATGGCATCCTGCCTGTGGGCTATGCAGATGGCTATGACTACCTGCTTTCCAACAAAGGTTTTGTGCAGGTGGGCACAGCACTGTGCCCCGTTATCGGCAAGATCAGCATGGATATGATCGCCATCGATCTGGAGAACAACGACGAAGTGACAACGGGAGATGAAGTGATCTTGCTGGGCGCTGAAGAAGCACTGCGGGCCGAGTCTATCACATCCCTGTACAACGGCTCTCCCTACGAACTGGTGTGCCAGATCGGCAGACGAGCCCGACGGTTTTATTTCCTCGATGGCCAGCAAATAGATTCGTCGCCCTTGATGCGCCGGGATTTTGTTCCCAGCGATTTTTCCGACAATAAACTCACTTCCATCATCGAAACCGCTATCGAGCAACGAATCCAGAGTAAGGAAATTGCATCTATGATATATGAAGATGTGCTGAAACAATTTTTTGTAAATAAAGACAGAAATGTAAGTTACCGCCACAACTTCATGCATCGCATCACATTTTCATCTCCAAAAGCATTCCATGCAGAACATTACTATTTGGCCGAGACATCACTGGAATTTGACAAAGTGTTGAAACATCCCTATTTCATTGTGGCTTGCGCAAACAGCGAATCTGTGCTGGAACGCTATTTTATGCGGGATGACGTAGAATATCGCTGGCTTCTGGATGGCAATATTCAGCTTTCTCCTGAGTTTTTTGAAGTCCCGCTGGTAACGGTGAATGGCATCTCCCTCACTACCCGGAGTTCCATCGTGGATGGATGCCTGGAAATTAAATGCTCTCATCCGCAACTGGAAAACTTCATCGGGACGTCTGTGCATTTCGCCATCTCCACCCGCACCCTCTACCCCAGAGAATCCCACCAACTCAGCGTGTACCTTATCGATATCACCAGAGGTGCCACTATCAGCTTCCAACACCTGGCCACCAATGCTGCCGTGGAAGCCGTCCCCTTCTTTGCCGGTCGCTCAAAATTCCCACAGTCCATCGCCATCGATCATGGGTATCGGGTGCAATCGGCCCGGGATGAGTGGATATTCCCCACCAGCGGCGTGGTCTTTGTCTATTAGCCGGTTGAGAAGTATCCACAAATTTGCACGAAGGAGCAGAAAGGATAACGGGGAATCATTTTTATCCATCAGCTTGTCCTATGGGTTGGAGCCGTTATGGGATACGTTGGAAAAATGGATAATTTTTGAAATGCAATGTCGAATCAATGGAGCATCAGTTGGTGCGATTCTGGATTGAAGAGTTACGGAAATATCGAAATGGAATAGCTGGCACCCTCTCATGTAAACAGGTGATGTTCGTAAAAAAGAAAAATAAATAAAGTTGACACAGTTTTCCAAAAAACAATTGTTCCCGATGATGTTACCCGAACCGAGGAGATGCTATGAGAATTGGATTGGAAGATTGCGTTATAGATGAACACAGACACATTGCGTTGATTTTTTGCACAGAGATTTATACGCACATTACAAATATCGGAGTTTCTCAATTAAAGAGCCCATTGGATAATTTAAAACTGGATGATAAATAATGTATGAAAAATTGAGAAGTTCGTATATAACCCCTATATCGTTGTA
>JAGGWK010000010.1 GCA_021157525.1 Candidatus Cloacimonadota bacterium
CTGATGCCGATGTAGAGGGAAAATATCCGCTTCTCAAGACCGGGCTCTTTTTTATACATATGGCCTCTTATGCGTCTAAAATACTGCGCACTTTCTTGATGAGGGTTGGTACATTAAAGGGCTTTTGCACAAACGCTGTCTGGTCGGCAGATATGGCGTCTCTGATGGTTTTGTCATCGGCATAACCGGACACCAGTATCACCCGCAGATCGGGGTAAGTCTGTAACATACGTTCTGCCAGTTCGGGGCCTTTTATTCGGGGCATGCGCACATCGGTAAAGAGCAGATCTATGGCAGGAGTAGTATCCGCTATCAGATCCAGTGCATCCTGGCCATCCTCGGCCTGTATGACGTTATAACCGTGTTCTTCCAGAATCTCAGCCACAAATTCCCGAATGTAATCCTCATCTTCAACCAGCAGAATGGTCTCGGTACCGGTGGGGAGTTCCCCGGTTCCCTCTATTTCATCGCTGGATGCAGCTTCTTCTTGGATGGCGGGGAAGTAGATGATAAAGGTTGTGCCCACACCCACTTCAGAATCCAGACAGATAAAGCCGGAATTTTGTTCCACAATGCTGATGACGGTGGCCAATCCGAGGCCGGTACCTTTGCCGATTTCCTTGGTGGTAAAGAAGGGATCAAAGATTTTCGTGCGTATATTTTCCGGGATGCCGCTACCAGTGTCTTTTACCGTAAGAACGACAAATTCTCCTTCGGGAACCATTTTGCCGATGGCAGCGATTTCTTCATGTACGGCGCGGTTGGCGGTGGAAACGGTGATAATTCCACTACCCGAGATGGCATCTCTGGCATTGACCACCAGATTTACCAATATCTGCTCGATCTGACCGGAGTCTGCTTTTATCATCCCGGGAACGGCCTTTAATCTGGTTATCAGTTTGATATCTTCTCCGATGAGAAGGTTGAGCATTTTTTGCAATTCTGAAATGGTGTTGTTGATATCCAGGGCTTTGAGATGAACCACCTGTTGTCGCGAGAAACCCAGTAATTGCTGGGTAAGCTTGGCTCCTCTTTGGCCGCTTTTGAGAATAACCTCGATATCTTCATAGATTTTTTCTGAAGAATCGACCTTTTTCAGAGCCATCTCGGCATAGCCGTTTATGGCGGTGAGCAGGTTATTAAAATCATGGGCAATGCCGCCAGCAAGACGACCGATGGTCTCCATTTTCTGGGCCTGCAGAAATTGCTTCTGAATCTTCTCTTTCTCTTCTTCGGCCTCTTTACGGGCTGTGATGTCCTTTCCTACCGATTGATATTCACGCACATTTCCATCATCGTCAAAGATGCCGCGATAGGTCCACTCGATCCAATAGGTGCGGTTGTTTCGTGTGGTGGCGTATTCATAGCAGGCCACCGGCTCTTCAGGACTAAGTTGTTTCAGCCGTTTTAACACCGTATCTTTGATTTCTTCGGGCAGATTTGAAATCCAGTCCGTACCCACGAACTCTTCGGGATTAATGCCGTAAAAGCGGCCATAGGCTTCGTTGACAAAGGTGATTACCCCATCGGCATTGTAGCGACTGATCAATTCGGTTTGATCGTGAACCACCGCTTTGTAGCGGGCTTCGCTGGTGCGCAGGTCTTTTTCCACCTGTTTCAACGCGGTGTTATCTACCAGAATCCCTGCCTGATAGTTGGTACCATCTTCATCTGTCATTCCCACTTTGCGATCTTCTATAAAGAGATACCGTCCATCCTTGCACTGCATCCGGTACCACAAAGTGAGCATCCCCTGAGATCCTTCTGCAATCCATTGATCCACTTTTTTGGTGACCACATCCTCATCTTCCGGATGAATCAGATCACTCAAGGACATGTGATGAGATATAAATTCCTGCGCAGAGTAGCCGGTCAGGGCTTCCACATTTTCAGAGATATAGCTTCGATCGGAATGATTTTCATAGATCAAAATATTTGGGACATTATTCAAAATGGTTGCCAGACGGAACTGAGTCTTCTTCAGCTCTTTTTCGGCTTCTTTGCGCTCTCGCATTTCCTTTTGCAATGCGGAGTAGGTTTGGGCATTTATCATTGCATTGGATGCAAAATTCGCATAGCCGCTGGCCAAGGTAAGGTCTTCATCGGTAAATTTTTCTCCCAGGCGACTGAGAGCGAGAGCGCCGACCACGTTACTGCCTTGCATCAGGGGAGCCACGATCACCCGCTCGTTGACCAAATTGCTGGTGCCGGGGATGAGGGTACCTTTATCAGATACTCCGGCGTCATTGAAGAACATCGCAGTTCGTTGCCGTATCGCTTTTCCCGTGAGGCTTTTGTCAATGTTGAGCTTGGTATTGAGGGTTTCTTCAGCATATTCAGGGTCAATCACCATAACCGGCTGGAGGGTTTTGCCATCATCTTCTAAGATGTAAATGGCGCAGGTGTAGCAATTGAGGATTTTGGCCGCTTCTTCGCCTATCATAGTAAGCACCTTATGGATGTCCAGGGAGGTGTTGAGCACGTGAGCTGCTTCCAGCAAAGAGCGTTGCTGGGAGGTTTTTCGCCGGGCTATCTGTTCAGCGATTTTACGCTTTGTGATGTCGGTGATTACGGCGAAAGTACCGTGGTACTTATTGTCGATAACCATGGGACTGGCGGCAACGGTAGTAAAGTGTTTGGTGCCGTCTCGGGAGATGATTGTCAGCTCATATTTATCAGAAATTCCCTCTTTGCGAACTTGGGTCTTTTCTTTGATTTTTTCAAATTCCGTTGGGGATGTGAAATCTCCTATGCTCATATTCAGAAGCTCTTCTTTGGAGTAACCAAATAGAGATACTGCAGCTTTATTTACAAAGGTGAGATTTTCTTTTTCGCCCACAATGACGATGCCTTCGTCCATGGTCTCTACCAGAGTGCGATATCTCTTCTCGCTATCCCGCAAAGCAACTTCCAGGGTGTTACGATAAAACGCCATCTCCAGAGTGGCATGGAGCTCCCGTTCTTCAAAAGGCTTTATGATGTAGCCGAAGGGCTGGGTGATTTTAGCCTCTTTCAGCGTGTTTTCATCGGCATAGGCTGTGAGGTAGATAATGGGAATATCCATCTGCTTACGAATTGTGTCAGCAGCAACGATCCCACTCATCTTCCCTTCCAGCATGATGTCCATCAGCACAAGATCAGGCTTTTCGGCAAGTGTTGTCTCTATGGCAAGTGGACCACTGGAGACGATTTTAATCACATCGTACCCAAAGTTTTTCAGCGTTCGCTTTATATCTTCGGCTATTATCCGTTCATCTTCTACTACGAGAATTCTTTTTTTCACTGACATGCGGGATGTACTCCTTTATAACAAACTTACTGTTACCACCGATTGCACTTTTATCGAACAATTTAAGAAATTAAATCGGTCTCTCTTGTCCAGAAGTTTGTTAAATGTGGTTACATCACTCCCTCGTTAGCTGTCAAAAAATCTGCACTGGTTGCAGGGCTGTCCCACAACCGAAAAACCGAGATGTCTATTACGTTTGCGCCATTGTATTCTCGTCCCGGCACTACTCTCCATTCCTTTGTGGAATAGAGCCGCACAAGTCCGAGCAGGGACGAATTTTCCGTTCACAACCGGACTTGTGCACACGTTGAGCGCAGCTCAATGGGAATAGCGTTATGGCCAGATGTGAGGCAGCTACTTACCGGTAACCTGCATCCCGTCGAAACAAACCCAGGGAAACAGGGTGTAGCCGGTCATTACCCGCTGGGATGTGATGCCACAGATGGCGTGGAGCATGGCGGCGATATTGCCGTTTACCATGGTTTCACTTACCGGAAACTGGATTTTTCCATCCCGGATGTAATAGCTGTTTTTGGCAACGCCGCTGAAATCACCGTTATCACTGGGATTCCCACCGCTGAAACGGCATAACAGAAGGCCTTCATCGATGGAACCGATCATCTCATCAAAAGATTGATTCCCTGCATCCACGATCCAGTTACTGCCCCCGTTTTTTGCCCGCTCCAGGCCGGTTTTACGAGACCCATAGAGGCTGAGAAGATAGCTGCTTAACACTCCCTTGTCGATAACGGTAACGTCCTCGGTCTGGTAGCCGTCACTGGTAAAATCCGGGCCGGCTGGCAGCAGTGGACTGTGGGGAGCGGCGTGGAGGGTGAGACGGCTGTCGGCGATGGCGGTACCCAGTTTATCTTTATACAGAGATGTACCGGTGATGAGGGGGACGTCGGAGATAAAGCTCATGGCAGTACCGATGATGCTGGAAAGGCTGTCGGGTGTAAAAACCACTTTTCCGGTGAAATTCCGGGGCAGTGGGTGAGTGTGTATCTGTTCGGCAGATTGTCGCAGCAAGCGATCCACCGAGCCACATTGGTGCAGAGGTTTGTCCAGATGCGTATCTTGGAAATAGGTGTAATTGAAGGATGATGTATTCACCCCATCCTTGGAGGTGAACATTACCGAAAAATCGTACATTCCATGCATGGATGACATCAGTACATCATTGCTGTTTGCCAGTATGGAGTGACGTTTGGTGAAGGAAAAATTCACCTCTTCGATGATGGTTTTGGGGTATGCCTTTGCGCTGTAAGCCAGAAATTCCTGAAGGCGACTGAACATCAGCTGTCTGTCTGGTTTTTCCGGGCCATGGGAAAAGCTGTTGTGGGGCTGGGTTTCGGCGATGTCGTTGGCTTCATCCGGCTGGGATGACTGCGCCATGGCCACCACCCCTTTTGCTGCTTCGTCTATCCCTTTGGCATCTACCTTGTTTATCACCATTGATCCCTTTTTCTGGGCGATAATGCAGGCCAAGTTAAGGCCGATATTGTAGGTGGTGCGAAAGAGATCCATTGTGCCGGCATGGGCGTTGAGCTCGTGCTTTTCCGAATATCCGAGGATGCCGGTTGCCTTATCTGCTCCGGCCCTTAATAGCGCGTTGATACTGTATTCAATGATTTCCTGTTTATTCATCATTTCCCCCCGATGTTTACGTTGCATTTTATTGCAGGGCCACCCATTCCTACGGGGATGCTCTGCTTTTTGCCGCACATCCCACTGCAAGACCAGGCCATGTCATGGGAAATCATACTCACGGTTTTCAATACATCAAAGGCTACCCCGCTGATGGTGGTGTCTTTTATCGCATTGCCCAGTTTTCCCCTTTTTATCTCGTAACCCAACACCACGCCAAACATAAATTCGCTGGTGGAATCTGCCTGGCCGTTGGATGATTTCATCAGGTAATACCCATCGTCGATGGAAGCGATCATGTCATCCAGCGTGCTCTCGCCGGGCAGGAAGGCGGTGTTTCGCATGCGGATGAGGGGTTCGTCGGAAAAGCCATAGGCCCGGGCATTGCCAGTGAGGGCTGCGCCAAAATGGTGGGCCGATTCTTTGTTGTGCATGTAATTGGTGAGGATGCCTTTTTCGATGATGGTGACGTCGGTGGCTTCGGTGCCTTCGTCATCTACAAATACCGGGACGGGGCAGAGGTCGCCCATGGCGTGGTTGGCAAAATCCACCAATGTAACCAATGGGCTGGCAACCGGTTTACCCAGGTACTCCGAAGCGATGGACCCGCCCAGCACGCCGTCTGCTTCGGTGGTGTGGCCGATGGCTTCGTGAGCCAGGATGCCGGCAAGGTCTGCATCCAGAATGCAATCTTTAATGCCGGCCGCTGCGTAAATCCCTTCGGATTTATATACCAGATGGTTGTATTGCTCCAGAATCCCGGGGTAGATATCTTCAGGCTGACTGAAGCGGTCTTCAAATTCTCCAAAACCCCCATAACTCTCGGCAAGCTCATAGGGTACACCGTCTTTTTCTACTGTAAGGATCACATAGATAAGCGCCCGTGGAATTATGGAATAGGCCAATGAGCCATCGGAAGTGATGAGACTTTTCTCCATGTCCAGCTGATGCATCACGACAATGCGGGAGGAAATTTTCGGGCAATTTGTAACCACAAAATCATCGATTTCCCGCAGGATTTCGATGATATCTCCCTGACTGATGTGTCCCCTGGATGTGGCAAAATCATTTTCCGTCTGTATCGGGCGGGATGGCAGCTTTATGGGAGAATTGCTGAGGCGTTTGCTGAGGAAGGATGCGTTGTCCGCTGCGGTGGCGATGACCTTTCGGATCTCGACATCGTTTACCAGTGGATGGGATGCAAATCCCCAATAGCCGTTGTTAAAAACCCGGGCACTTACGCCGCTGATGCTGGCACGGGTGTTTCCCATTATGGTGCCATTAACGACGGAAACCTGGATATTGCGGTTTTCCTGTACCCGAAGCTCGGTGTACTGTTTAAACTCTTCTCGAAACCGCTTTAAATCATATTTCATCGGTTTTCTCCTTTTTGGTTATGCAAAAGCCGTAGGTAGCAAAGAGGGCTTCCATCTTTTCAGGATCCCGTTCCCATTGGCCCAGCTTGCGGGATATGTGCTCCGTCCAGCTGTAATCGCTGAAGGTGTAGCTTTCTTCCTTCTCTTCCAGAGGCAGCATCACGTTGTTGTTGCGGTAGTAGTTTTGGGCCAGATAGCCCTTATCCATCTGCTCCATGGCCTTTGTTACGTCGGTATCGTCCAATTGCCGGTAACGGCCTTCGAAGAGGGTGAAGTCTTTGGGGAAGCGGGGACGCACCGGTGGATTCTGGTCTGGATAGCCCATCACAATGCCCACCAGAGGCATCACTTTTTCCGGCAGATTCATCCGCTCTTTGTTGGCCTCCGCTGCAAAGGGAACAAAGCCCAGATAGCAGGTGCCCAGTCCCATACTTTCGGCGGCAATTACCATGTTTTGGGCTGCATAGGCTGCATCCTGGATGCTGAAAAGCAGAGTTGCAGAATCGCACATTTCCCGTTGCCAGCCTCGGGCCGCCATCACCTTTTCCATCTTGTGCAAATCTACACACACAGTGAAAAGCAGAGGCGCATTGAAGGCGTGCTTACTGGCATCCTTGCACAGGATGATGCTGTAACACTGGTGAGCAAAGGCTGCCTGCTGTCCCGCTGTTACTATGGTGTCTATCACTTCGTCGGGAACCGCCTGCCGGGTGTATTTGCGTATAGAGCGGTGGCCCAGCAGCACGTCGATGGTGGGATTGTGGATCACGCGGAGCCTCCTTCGCCGTCCAGAGCATCCAATGGAATATTGAGTTCCCGGGTGCCTTCCACCACAAAACGGCCATCGCGGATGATATCATGCCGGGTGCCGTCGGCTTCTATGGCGGTGATAAAATCCAGATCTTCGTAGGGCAGAGTGATATCTGTGTGGCAGTTGGTGTAGGCGTCTTTGAGAGAGGTTTTGCGCTTGATGGAATGCTCGTTATCCCGGGCGGTGATCTCTTTGCCGTCTATGGGATTGTACACGCTGAAGTCTTCTTCCCAGCTGAAACAGGTGTCACCGATGGCGAAGTGAGGACCCATTTTTTCGACGATGAGCACCGGCAATATGGGCAGAATGTCATATTTTTGTGCCATGCGGTAGGCCCGGGTATTGGTGCCGATGGCAAATTCTCCCAGCGGCAGGGTTTTGTGTGGAAAGAGAAGATTTTCCTGAATGTATTGGCGGTTTTTCTCTTCGTCATCACCGAAGTTTTTGCAGGAGTAGCCGGTTACATAGCCATCGGTAAAAGTGAGTTCCAGATCGAGATATTCCAGATCATTCAAAAAGCTTTTTTTGAGGTGCAGAATGCCGTTGGTTCCGGTGAGTTGTGGTGAGGTAAATACCTCTCCCACCGGGATGTTGACATCGGCGCCGCAGTTCACAAAATTACTCTGGGTTGCAGGATCCTGGAGAGTCTGCATTTTAACCACGATGTTTGTCCGATTGCCGTTTTTCCCCTTTACCTGCACCACATCGGCAGTATCCAACACATCTACCAGATGCTGCTGAATCTGCTCATGATGTTCGGTGTCGATGGCATTGATGGCCACAGTCTCACGGAATATCTCCGCAAAGTTGTCACCGATCTCCGGTACCGGAAAGCCGATGATGGCAAAACTGGTCTCGGTGCGTGGCATGAAATTTTTACGCAAAGAACTCATCTGCAGATTAAAATCCTTCCGCAACTGTTGCTGATCTTCGTCCAACTTGAAACAAGATTTTTTCTGCTCCGGTTTAAAGGGGGGCTCACCAAACCGATCGAAGTAGAAGATGCCGGAATAACCATCCAGCAACTGTTTGCAGGTTTCGTAGGATGCGTTCATCTGACTGATGCGGGTTTTTACAAAGTCTGCATCCAGCCACAATGCCTGATCGAAGCGGTGGTCGTAGCCGTATTGACGATTTATCGAGGTGGTGCTTGGCATGGAGATAATCACATCCAGAGCCTTTGCCCTGAAGCGGGGAATCATGGCCTGTACAAATCGCTCGAGTCCGCACATGGAGTAGATGTTCACGGTATTTTTCTTGCCCATGTCTTTCCGTGCCAGAGAGAATCCTCGTTCGTAAGCCTTTACCATCATTTCAGCCAATTCATCGATCTGATTTTGGGGCAGAGCATTTGCGTAGGATGCCAGTTCCAGCTCGTTTGCAGAAATATAAATACCGTATTGGTACAGGTAGCGCAGATCATGGAGGTCGGCTTTCATCACAAAATCCACCAATCCATTGGCATTTGGCTCATAGTGTTCCAGCGTTTCGATGGTGATTTCCTCCAGTGTGAGCTTTGTGGTAAGGGAGACAAAGGGCTCTTTGTAGCTGGATGCATCTGTGCTTCCTGCTTTGAGCAATGGGTAAAGGGTTTTCAGTAATTCCATCCAGCGTACCAGCGTGTAGCGCCTGTGACTGCGGGAAGCCTTATGCAATGACCTGAAGCTGCTGTAAATAGAGGCAAAGAGAGGGCCACAACTGTTGCCGAAAAGTTCGGTGGTGTAGGCGGGATTTGCCATGCTGGTGCTATACTGTTGGGGGGAAAGCTCTTCATACAAAGCGGCATTTGCTGCTTTCAACTCTTCTATGTCTGCGTTGAGATAACAGGTAGGGGTGAAGAGGGCTTCCAGCTGGATCGCCTTCACCAGTTTATCGGCCATGGCAAAACCAAAGCGCAAGAGGGGAGATGTGGCCTGAACTGTTTCGTTCCAGATGTCGTCCATCACGCCGATGAGGGATTGGTACCGTGAATCATGGGCGTTATTTTGCTCTAAAATAAGCTGTGTGTATTGTAACATTGTTTCTCCTTATATTCATTGTTTATTCATGATTCTGCAAATCCTGTGCCAATGTGCTAAGTGACGCTGTCTTGCTGTGCTTATACCATTTTGCCACTATCGAAAGTGTCCGGATCAGACATTGTTGTGTTCAAAACTGAACAACTCTCTCAAGACCAGACGAGGCGTTTGATGAGCATGAGGCAGGGATTTGACTCTCCCCACAATGTGGGGAATTCTTCCAAGGGCTCAAAACCGCAGGCCAGATAAAATTCCCGTGTCCTTGCATATTCTTCGCTGGGATGTCGGGGACTCAGGGTTTTTACCGTGATGTATTTGGTTTTGTTCTTTCGAAGTTCCTGCTCGACGTGGTTTTGCAGCATGCTTCCCAAACCTATGCGGTGAAAGCGGGGGATGATGCCGCATACGTAAATTTCCGCAACTGCCGGAAAATGCCGGGTAATGGCATAGAATCCCACCATCTCGCCGTTGAGCTGCAATGCATAAAACAGGGTGTCTGTGCAGTGGGAAATGTACTCTTCTGTGGCTGACTCAATGCCGAACCACGCCGGAAGCTGATGGAGGATTTTTGCGCAGGTGGCCTGCTTTTCTGCAGGATCAGTGATCTTTGAAATTACCGGTATCAGGGCAATCGAATTATCCTGAGAAAACCGCTCCATCCAGCTCTCTTTGTGGATGTGATACACAACAGAGTGAACATTCTGAGTCTCTGAACGAACGTAGGTCGGGAATGAGTAGATATCGTCACGCACCTTGATTCCGGTGCAATATTCCTGCATCTTGATGGATGCAATATTGGTAATGGCGGGAGATGCTTCTACGATGGTGCAGGATGTCTGACTGAAAAGATAGGCGCACAAAGCGCACTTGATCTCCTTACCGTAGCCTTTATTCCAATGCTCCGGCAACAGCTTCACATCGGTTATCGATATTCCATCCCCACAGGGACGTCCCAACTTGCATTCACCTATCCGTGTGTGAGTGTCGCGGGTTTCTACTACCAGGGTCTGGTCAAAGGGGGATGCATCCTGACCGATAAGGATGTCTTGTACAACCTCGCGGTTTACCTGTAATCCTTTGGGAAACCCAACGTTTCGCATCACCGACGGTGCATTCCACAACCGCTCGTAAAACGCGATATCTTGTGATGTTAGTTTGGGCTTGCGAACAAGCAACCGCTTCGTTAAAAAAATCATTTATGCCTCTCATCGCACAAATCTCTTTTCCTGCTATTTCTGACAACTCCTTTTTCCAGGTGTTGGGGCTTTTTTCCCCACCGCTGAATTGTGTTCAGTTGCGTGCGAGATTTTTCATGAACATAGGGGTGAGAATCTGTATGGGAAAAACCTCAGGTGTTGCAGAAACATACGCTGCATCCAGAGCCAGACAAGTAGCGGTGAGTCGGCGGGAAATGCCCTGTTTGCGGGCGATAAGGCTGGCTGTTACGCCAGTGATGGCGCACAATTCGAGCTTTTCATCCAGGTATTGTATGGTTCCTGGGGTGCTGTTTACCATTACTTCAACCTGCCCGTTGATTTCGCTCACCAGCGTGTTTGCCGCTGGTAACAGTTGAGGTATGTATCTTTCTTTGCATCGCTTACCCAACCAACTTCGTTGAGAATACGAAAAACTGCATCTTTATCAGTTTTATTATTATAGTATCTGAATTTCATAATATCTCCTTTTTATTTTTACATCACTTCCAGGGTACTATCTTGGTTTAGATGATGAATTTTTCGAAGGTTGGCAGATCTCCCCGGTGGATGATGGCCGTCACTTTGAGACCGGATTCGGTGTATTCTTTGGTTTCAATTTCCGCCAGCTCATGCAGTGCGTGGGCGACTTTTTGCTGATCATGGGGAATCAGCAGGGTATGGCGCAGAGACTGATAAAGAAATTTGTCTATCTGCTTCAGCAGCGCATCGATGTGTCTTCCCTCTTTGGCTGAGACGGCGATAGCAGTGGGCCGCGTCTTGGTGATAAAGGCCAGCGTATCTTTGTGGCACAGGTCGGTTTTATTAAAAACCATCAGCTGCTGGATGTGGTTTGCTTCGATCTGGGTCAGCACTTTTTCCACTTCTTCTGTGTAGTGATGCAGATCGGGATCGGAAGAATCGACCACATGCAGCAGCAGATCCGCATCCTGTACATCCTTCAATGTTGCTCTGAATGACGCCACCAGATGATGGGGCAAATCGGAGATAAATCCTACGGTGTCGGAAAGTATGATACCATGACCGCGCTCCATTTCTACCTTGCGAGTGGTGGTGTCCAGAGTGGCAAAAAGCTTGTCTTCTTCCAGCACCCCGGCATCGGTAAGACGATTGAACAGCGTGGATTTTCCGGCATTGGTGTAACCTACCAGACATACTTTTTTCACCGATTCACGGTTTTTCCGCTGAGTTTGCTTCTGCTTTTCTATCTTGTCCAGCTCTTCTTTTACTCGTGCTATTTCTAAGCGAATCAGTCGTTTATCCACTTCGATCTGCTTTTCGCCCATCCCCCTTGATGCGCTGCCGGTACCAGCGGCCTGGCCCTTCTCTCTGTCCAGATGACTCCACAGCTTTTTCAGTCGCGGCAGCTGGTATTGCAGCTGGGCCAGATGTACCTGTAGCCGTGATTCCCGGGTGTGGGCGTGGTTGTGAAAAATGTTGAGGATTACTTCAGTGCGATCACTCACATCGATCTCAAATTCTGCTTCGATATTGCGGCCCTGACTGGGGGAGAGCTCGTTATCGAAGATCAGCACACCGGCATCCAGATATCCCATTTCTTGCACGACATTGTGCAAAAATCCTTTCCCGGCGTAATAGGCGGTATCCGGTTTCATGCGTTTCTGAATACGGCTTCCCACCACGGTCATGCCGGATGTATCGGCCAGTCTGGACAGTTCTTTCAGAGACATTTCGGCGGCGGCAAAATTCCGGGGATTTTGGCATATCCCGACTAAATAAGCTTTATTTTCCTTGTTCATAGTACCTCACTTTTTTTGGTTTGGATGCGGTGCATCCCTGGTAACGGAAAGAATTCTCATCACGCAGGGCACATACGGCCCGGATGATCATGGCGGAGGGAGAATTCCCCGCTCCGCCGGTCACGCAGTTGCTCTTTCAGATGCTTGCGCACCCGCCTGCGACCCTTTTGTTTAAACCAACGTTTACTCTTGGTATGGGCATCGTCCGGATGGGCTGGACGTTTTCGGTTGTACTGCTTTTGTATGGTGTGTGCCATAGTGCACCTCCCTTGTTACATCAAATAATATCAAAGGTGTGAGAAATATTGAAAAACCAGGTGGTATGAGTCGTATCGAAGTGAATGATCTGCTGCGCTCCATTGTCAAATTCCCAGCTGGAACCTTTGTCATCCTGCGCAGAGGCTCCGGCAAAGAGGGGATAGATGGCAAAACTATTGGAATGGCGGCTTCAGTCTTTTCCGATGGGGTTGTGTTGTCATCCGGAGATGTCTGGTAAAAGGTAGTAAACCAAGTAGCCCCGGCCCACTCATCCTGTGCGATATGGCCGTCTATCATGGGGGGGGACTTCGGCAGAAGCCACGGTAAATACTTCTTTCGCCGGAGCCATGGCGACAAACAAACAAATAACATAGCGATATATTTCACAAATTCTCCTTAAAATGAGCTGCGGCCTGTCAGAAAACAGGCCGGGCAGCTATGCATTTATCAACTTTATTTCCTGCTCATCCATAAACTGGTTGGTGTAGAGCCGGTAATAATATCCCTGCTGTTGCAGCAATTGATGATGGTTGCCGCTTTCGGTAACTTCGCCGTCACGAATTACCAGAATGCGGTCTGCCGAACGGATGGTGGAAAGCCGATGGGCCACGATGAAGCTGGTGCGTCCCTCCAGCATGGTGTGGATGGCCTTTTGAATGATCTGTTCGGTTTCCGTATCTACCGAGGAAGTCGCTTCGTCCAGCACAAAGATCCGCGGATTTGCCAGGATGGCTCGGGCAAAGGATATCAGCTGCTTTTCTCCGGTAGAGAGCTTTGCACCGCCTTCTCCCACATCCGATTGATAGCCGCCATCCTGCCGCATGATAAAGTCGTGAGCGTTTACCATTTTGGCTGCATCGATCACTTCTTTGTCGGTGGCATCCAGACGTCCGTAGCGGATGTTATTCATGATGGAGCCGCTGAAGAGGTGCGGGGTTTGCAACACGTAGCCAAGGTTTGATTGCAACCATTGGGTAGAGCGCAGGCGGTAATCCACACCGTCGATCTGTATCTCACCTGCAGTGGGCTCATAAAAGCGGCACGCCAGGTTAACGATGGTCGATTTTCCGCTACCGGTTTCGCCTACCAGAGCGATAGTTTCGCCGGGGGCTACATCCAGTGAAAAGTCCTTCAAGACATCTTCACCAGGCACGTAACCAAAGGTAACATGCTTGAAAGTGATACCCCCTTTTATAACAGGCCAGTTCTCTTTTTTGGGATGCAGAAAATCGCCATAGGTTTCCTGAATTTCCGGGTTGTCTTTGATTTGCAGCTTTTCCTCCAGGAGGGAGAAGATGCGTTCGGATGAGGCTTGTGCAGCCTGCAATTCCGCAAACATCCGTCCCAGATCCATCAATGGTTCGAACAACTGCACTGTGTATTGGATAAAGGCTACAAGAGTACCGTAACTGATTACGCCGGCAATCACGCCATTGCCTCCCAGCCACAATGCCAGGCCGGTGCCCACGCTTCCTAACGTGAGGATGGCAGGCAGATAGAGCGCCGAAAGCATGGCAGCCCGCACCGATGAACCGTACATGGCATTGGTGAGTTCACTGAATTCCTTCAGATTTTCCTCTTCACGAACCAGGGTTTTGGTGGTTTTGGCACCACCGATTCCTTCGTTGAATGCCCCGGTGATGCGGGAATTGGTTTTCCGCACGTTACGGTATGACGACAGGATTTTGCGGGCAAACAAAATGCTGATATAGGTGAGTACCGGCACCACAGTGAGAACAACCAGTGCCAGTTTCCAGTTCATTACCAACATCACCACGCTGATGCCCACCATAAGGGTGATACCCCACACCATATCCACCAACCCCCAGGAAATGATGTTTCCCAGACGTTGACTGTCTGACGTAAGGCGGGCCATAATCCAGCCTACCGGCGTTTTGTCGTAGTAGTTATAAGAAAGCTCCTGCAGGTGATGAAACGCCTTTTGGCGAATATCATAGATCATACGCTGTTCGATATATCCTGCCACTTTGATGAAGAAATAGATATTGATGGATTGCAGTGCAATCACCAGCAGATAGATCAGTCCAAAATGCAGAAGTCCATCCAGGTTTTTGGGAACCACAAAACGGTCGATGGCGATCTTGCTCAGTAGGGGAAAGAGCAGATCAACCCCGGCCATGGAGATCATGAAAAAAGCCAGAAGCAGCATTTTACCATGATAGGGTTTCGCAAAAACCAGCAGTTTTTTCCACAGATTCAGGTCGAATTTCTTGGTATAGTTTTTTTCTTGAAATGCGTTCATTTCTACCTCGTTTGGCTGTCAGCCAATCTTCTCGACGGTTTCAGCCGACTTTTGAGCAGCCTGAGTATCGATCTCAAATTCTTCTTCCAGAGAGTTTTGCAAAGACCAGATGCGGCTGTATAATCCGCCGTTTTGCATCAGCTCGGTGTGGGTTCCCTGTTCGATTATTTTACCCTGTTCCATCACCAGTATCAGGTCGGCTTCGGCCAATGTGGTGATGCGGTGGGAGATGATGAAAGTGGTGGCGTTTCTGTTTCGTTGTTTCAGCGCTTTCCTGATGGCAGTGTCGGTTTCGGTATCCACCGCGCTGAGAGAGTCGTCAAAAATCAGGATAGGGCTGTTGTTTAAGATGGTTCGTGCGATAGCCACCCGTTGCTTTTGCCCGCCACTCAGGGTAACGCCTCGTTCTCCTACGGCGGTGTCGTAGCCCTGGTCAAAGAGCTGTATCACGTCATGGATGGCAGCGATCTGTGATGCTTCAAAGATTGCTTCATCGGGGATGGATGTTTGGGCCATGGCGATGTTTTCCTTGAGGGTGCGGGAAAAGAGGAAGGGCTCTTGCAGCACGATTCCTATCTGGGTGCGAATGGCTTTGCGGTCGTAACTGTTCAGCTCTTTTCCATCTATCCGTATGGAACCGCTGGTGTAATCGTATAGCCGGGGAAGCAGGTGAACCAATGTGGATTTTCCTGCGCCGGTGGGACCCAGTATGGCCACGGTTTGTCCGGCTTTTACCTCGAAACTCACATTGTGCAACACCGGTTTGTCTGGCTCGTATCCGAAGGTTACATTGTCAAATACAATGGCTCCTTCGATGTGAATTGCCGGCGTGTGCGGTAGGTGGTCTTCGGTGGGTGTATCCAGTATTTCCCGGATGCGGCCCAGTGACACCAGCGCTTTACCCATATCCGTGAGTACCCGTCCCAGCTGACGAATCGGCCACAGCAGCATCCCTACGTAGGATGAGAAGGCCAGCAAAGTGCCCAGGGATATCTCGCCGGTAACTGTCCAGTAGGTGCCGATGAGAAGAACCGATGAGATTTGAATAAGGCTGAAGAAATCCGAGATGGACCAATATCCCGCCAGCAGATGAATGAGGCGGTAGGTGAGATCACGGTATTCGGTATTTATCTCATCAAACTTATCGATCTCGAATTTTTGTCGTGCAAAAGCCCGCACTACCCGCACGCCGGTGAGGTTTTCCTGAAGTACGGTAGAGAGCCGTCCTTCAGCCTCATCCGATGCCTGAAATGCCGCTTTTACCTTCATGAAAAATATGAGGGCAAAGCTGAAGATCAGCGGGATAAGGGCCATGGCTACCAGAGTCATTTTCAAGCTCATAGGCAACATGAATGAGAGGGCAAAAAATACCATGAACAGCGCGCGGCCGATCTCTACCAGTTGCACTGCCAAAAAGCGTCGAACCGTATCCACATCGGATGTGCAACGTTGAACCAGATCACCGGTTTTTGCCTTCACATGATAATCAAAGGGAAGGTGTTGCAGGTGGTCATAGAGGGATTCCCGTATGGAGCGGGCTATGCCTTCCGATGCCTGAGCTGCCCATTTTCCCTTGAAGAACAAAAACAGACCCCGGGACAATGTGAGCAGTACCAGAATAAGGGAGCACATCCACAGGCTCTGAGCCAAGACACTTTGTCCACCCATGGCATCTACCAGTCGGATGATATAAGGTTGAAGCCAGCCCACGGTTTCTATAGGTCGCCCTCCGATGATTGAATCGACGGTAACCCGTAATACCAACGGCCATACATTGCGCAAGAATATAGCGACGGCAATCGCTGCAATGGCGCAGATATACAGCACCCGGTGGCCTTTCATAAAGTTCCATAACAGTTTTATATTTTTCATAAGACGTCTCTCTTTGAAGATAGTGTAGATGATTGGTTGTTGAGTTTATTCTTCACGTATTTTTGTTTTGTCATTATACCAGGCAGGATGCATATTCAAAAATGCTTCCTGCTGAAATATCGGGTAAAAGTTTCTTTCAATCAAAAGATTCCTCGTGGCTTGCCGCGAGGTTTTCACATACTCTCCCCTGATTTTCAGGGGAGATGTCCCGCCTGAGGTGGGGCAGAGGGGTGGAATAATGAAAATTCGATTTTCAGCTTTTTTGCTGAAACAAAGTTGGCAAAATACCCCTTAGCTTGCCACGGGGATAGTCAACTTTGAGAATTTTCTTTATTTCTGGAATTTCCAGAATCTCGGCAACTCCTTGTAGTGGTACAAAGGAATTGAGAAAAAGGGATCAGCCGTTAATCATAATTCCTCTGTAAGTAATGAAGATGCCGCTATCGGTGATGAGAAGTTCAAACATAGTTCCTCCGTGGTTTGGCTTACAGAGATTTTGGGCTATAATTGGATAGAATAATCTCTGTGTTGCCCTTTCCAAAAGTCTGACATGAACTGCAACAATGTATTATGCATGATTTCCTCCCTGTTTTGTTTTTTTTATTCAAGGCCGAGTCACGAAGTGTCCCATCTGTTCTTTGCTCTAAAGAGCGGTGACGTCGTAGTAGGCTAAGCCACTCCTCAGTCTTGAATTGCGCCCTGTTAACTGCACATATTATCCACTTCTATTCACAAAAAAAAGATCACAAAAAAAGACTCGGGAGATCTCGGTCTCTCGAGCCTTAGGCTGTATTTACTATGCGAGTGAGACCGAGTATTTCTATTACCCGATATCACTCAAATCTATATCCAGGCGCAGATGCGCCGCGAACGAATTATTAATCTATCTGCAAAAAGCAGATTATTCGAGATTGAATGCTCTCGGGGATTTAGCGAGCAATCACGCTGCCAAATACTAGTGTTCTGTTAATCATTAAATCCTCCTGTTTCTTTTTTCCCTTTATCGGGATACGCCCCACTTTATAGGGGGTCATTTCTGTCAAGATATATTTTTATTCAACAAAAACATCCTGATGCACTAATTCTTCTGCCTGATATGTGCCAACATTGCTAACCCCATAGATAACAGGGGATAAAGCACATTTTCCCGATAGATACATTGCTGCTGATACGTTCGCTGGCGAGCAGTAGTGCTCTGTGGCGAACGGTTGGTCAGGCTATTTGTTGAGCACTATGGGAATGTGGATGTCCATCTGAGAATCTTCGGAATCATAGACAAACCGGGCATCGTACCATTCCAGCTCATCGCCATCGGCCAGGGAATAGCCGCTTTGGGGAAGCCATTCATCGTAGATGTATTCATAGGTTTCCGCCAGAGAATCCAGGGAACCCTGATGGGTAAATACTGCAACAAGGGTGGCAGGGATTTCGTAGGCAATCATATCTTGTGGAATTACATCGAGATTTTTGACTACTTTGGCGGCAAGGTAATCGAAGGCGGTGAATTCATCATATTCTTTTATACTTTCACGGATGCAGATGCCCAGGGAGCAATCGGGCACAGCTACGTCGTCCAGCTCTGGCATCCTGATAATAAAGGTATCCCAGAGAAGGGGTATTTTATTTTCGTCGGTGCGGGTGCTCAACTGCATTCCGATGCATTTCAGCGCTGGGCGTTCGGTGATTATTACATTCATTAACTTCTCCTTTTGGGGGCATTGGTCAGAACAAAGAGAGTGGTGTCAAATAAAATCCTTGCACAAATCAAAAGGAATTTTGAAAGTTGGACTCCATGAAAGAATGGAGTTTATGTGAAACAAAAATTGGTAAAGAAGATTTACGGTCTGGTAAGTGATAAGCAGTTTGCACAAGTAATCCACTACTTTGTGATCATCCTGTTGGTAGTCATCGCTGGAGCGGTGGCTATATGGATGACGGAGCAGGGACATGAAACCAACAACATCAAAGGGTTTTTTGATGCTCTGTGGTGGTCTCTTGTTACCATCACCACGGTTGGTTACGGGGATTTGTATCCCGTTACTTTCTGGGGAAGGATCATCGGTATTGTCTTTATTTTACTGGGGTTTATCCTATTCTCTGTTTTCACCGCCGTAGTGGCCAGTAGTTTGATAGATAAAAAGATAAAAGAGAGGAAAGGTTTGTACACGATCAAGGCACGGAATCACATCGTCATTTGCGGATGGAACAACAGTTCTGTCAAGATCCTGGAGTTTCTCTCCCGGGAATCATCAGACAGCACTATCGTGCTGGTGAACGAATTGGGAGAAGATAAAATATCTGCTTTGGTAAATACCTATCCCGCCATTCAGATAAAATATGTCCGGGGGGATTTTACCAATCAGGAAGTGCTGATAAAGGCAAATATCTTTGAGGCGCAACATGTCATTATGATGTATGATGAGAGCAATCCCAACATCACACCTTCGGATGAACGTACCATCATCGCTGCGCACAACCTTACCAGCCATTCATTTGAAGGGAATGTGAGCTTGCAGCTGAAGGAAGAAAAATATCTGCAAAACATCGATCACAGCAAGATAAAAAATGTGATTATCTTTGACGATGTTGGGGGTGCAATCCTGGCAAACTCTACTCTGCATCCTGATATACCGGACTTTTTGCAGGATGTCCTGCGGTTTAAGGATGGTATCGGGTTCCGGGAAATATCCATCCCTACTGAGTTTCTGGGGCAGAAATATGGAGATTTACGTACTTTCTTGTATGAAAAGAAAGGACTGATTTCTCTGGGAATCGTCACCATTAATCCCCAGGTGTCCATCGAGAATATCTTGTCTGATGATTCTTCGGCTATCGATCGCTTTATCAAAAAGCAGTTTGAACGATCTAAAAAGAGTTTTGGCAAAGATGAATCAGCCAGCCAGATAAAGTTGAAGCCCCAGGACGACTATTGTATCCAGGACAACGATTATGCGATTGTATTGTAGGAGCATGTGATGACAGATATCGGAACCCTTCGGGCAGTTAAGCTTTTTTCTACCCTCAACGATGAAGAGATGAAGCTCTTTATTCCTACTTTGCGAGAAAAAAAGCTCAAAGCAGGCGAGATACTTTTTAAAGAAAACGACACTGGCTCGGAACTCTTTATCCTTACCGCTGGCAAAGTATCTATCTCAAAAAAAATGAGCATGGTCGATAATGTCGATATGGAGAAAAACATCATTTCTCTGTCAGCGAAAGATCATCCTTTCTTTGGTGAGATTGGATTGTTGTGCAGTCAAACCCGTACCGCTACCGTGATGGCCGTTACCAATAGTGTGGTGCAGGTTCTCTCACAAGCAGATTTTATGAGAATCTGCACAAAATTCCCAAACGTGGGATTCAAAGTTACCATCGAAATTGCCAGACATGTTTCTCAATTGCTCACAAAAACCGATGAAAATGTGCTTAAACTGGCAACCGCATTGGTTTATGCCTTGCGCTGAAACACGGGAAAATTGGCTTGACGGTAAAATGAGTAAAACCACTCTCATTGTGTCGAGAAAAAACAATGAGATATAAAGGAAAAACATGACGCGAACAGTGGATATGGAGATAGTTACCGCTCTCTTTGATGTGAGCAGGGCGATAAGCTCATCTCTGGAATTAAGCGAGATTTTACAGCGAGTGATGGATCTTACTACCAAAGTAATGCGGGTAGAAGCTTCTTCTATGGTCTTACTGGACGAAGAGACCGGGGAGTTGATATTTTACATTGCCGAAGGGGAGATGGCCACCAAGCTGAAAACCTTTCGCATGAAATCCGGTGAAGGGGTTGTGGGGCATGTGGTTCAGACAAAAGAAGCTGCCATTGTGAACGATGTTCAGCAGGATGAGCGGTTCTTTAAAAAAGTTGATGTGAAAACAGGCTTTGTCACCAAATCGATTCTGTGTGTGCCCCTGGTATCACCTACCAGAGTGTTGGGCGCTATCGAAGTGCTGAACAAACTGGATGGCAGCGATTTTGATGACCTCGATAAACTCTTCCTGGAATCCATTGCCGGCCAAGCTTCCATTGCTCTGGAAAACGCGATGCTTCACGATTCCATAGTAAAAAACGAGCGCATGGCAGCGGTGGGACAGGCAGTAGCAGGATTGGCTCACTGCATCAAGAATGTGCTGAACGGCGTTCAGGGTGGCTCCTACATAATCGATATGGGACTGGATAAAGACAACATGGCTTTTGTGCAAAAAGGCTGGGCAACAGTGAAGAAAAACAACAGCTTTATGCAGGAGCTGGTGCTGGATATGCTCACCTACTCCAAAGAACGCAAGCCGGAATATGAAGAGTGCGATGTAAACGGAACTGTGGCAGCAGTGGTGGAGCTGATGCAGGAAAAAGCTAAAGCCGTAGGTGTAACAATGCTCTGGCATCCCGAACCGGCGCTGGGCATTGTAGAGCTGGACAGCAAAGGTATCAAACGCTGCGTGCTGAACCTGATTTCCAATGCTATGGACGCATGTGGCCAAAAGCCGGACGCCAGCGTGACAGTGAGTACTCAGCTCTATGGTCAGCACTCCTTCAAGATTTTGATTAAAGATACCGGTACCGGCATCCCGCCTGAAGCGATACCAAAGCTGTTCCAGGTGTTTTTCAGTACCAAAGGCTCCAAAGGCACCGGGCTGGGATTGGCCGTAACCCACAAGATAATAAAAGAACATGGCGGTCGCATCGATGTGACATCCAAGGTGGGCTCCGGCACCACCTTTACCATCGTGCTTCCTCGAAAACGTAAAAAAAATACTGGAGGAAAATAATGGATAAAAAAATGACCATTTTATTTGTAGATGATGAACAGGACAATATCGACTTCGGTGAAGCAATGCTGATGGGTATCGGAGATTTTGATGTGCAATCGGCAAACAATGGCTTCACCGGCCTGGAAATGGCTACTCAATTGAAACCCAGCCTCATCATTCTGGATGTGCAAATGCCGGTAATGAATGGTTTTCAGATGTTTGCCGAGCTCAAGAAAAACCCCTCTACCGCCCACATTCCAGTGATTATGCTTACAGGCATTTCTTCTACCATGGGGATGCAGTACAATGCTAAGGATATGGGCATTACCCTGGGCCATGAACCCAATGCCTACATCGATAAACCCGTGGATCCGGATATCTTCCAAAACACCGTGAAGAAGATTTTGGGATTGTAGCCCCTTTTTGCAGAGCCTTTTTCCCGGATGCAGCAGCGCTTTTTGCGGTGCTGCATCTTTGGTTTGGCAGGCTGATATACGCTTTTTGTAACCTTTCTTGCTTGGCTGTGGAGCTGTGTGTTAGCTACATCTTTCTTCATCATAATTTCTTTGCAAATTCCATAACTGTATCTATTCCTCTCTTTGAATCTTCGATGGTTTGCTCTACGATATAATCTGGAATAAGATCATTATCTTTTTCATTTCCAGAAGGTCTTACAAAATATTTGTGAGAAA
>JAGGWK010000071.1 GCA_021157525.1 Candidatus Cloacimonadota bacterium
CAAAGTAATGATGTGATGGTTAAATCTGCCGTAGAATTCAAATTTATGGGTGTTGGCTCTACAGTTAAATATACTACCAAATATATCATAAATAAACCTGAATTAATAACTTTTGATACTAAAAAAAACAGAGCGACAGGGAGTTATAAACTAATTCCAATTGATGGAGGGAAGCATGTTGTGCTTTTTCGATCAAAGGATATTGAAAATGACAACTTTACAGGTGTTGTCAAAATTCTAATCGACAAGAAACCGGAGATGGAATCTTCCTTATACCTATCTCCTCTCAGAATTAATATGAAGGCAATAAAAAAACGAGCAGAGCGTTCATAACAAAAAAAGGAAATTAAGATGAAAAGAAATTTACTTTTACTTGCAGTTTTGATAGTTATAACAATATCCGGTTGTGATGATGTTGTGAAAGCAGTTACTACAACTATTTCGGGGAATGTAAGCCATGATGGAGACGCTGTTTCAGGTGCCTATGTACTACTGTTAGAAGCTGGGAATGAAATAACTCCGGGTCTTTCGCTTTCCAACGGAATGATAACGAATTCTAATGGAAATTATACAATGGTTGCAGTAAGTGCAGGAGATTACTATGTGGCAGCAATTGATGATGCCAACAATAATATTATTTTCGATCTGGATACAGATAGAGTTGGATACTATGGAGACCCGGATACACTTGGATTTACAATCCCAAGAACGATCCATGTCAACAAAGGGGATGATTTAGAAAATATCGATATTACCAACCTGTATCAATTGCCGTAATTGATGAAGATATCTATGGCCTCACTCAAAAAACATCTTCCCATTAAACAGGAGAAACATACGTTGCCCTCAAGAAATTGAAAATTGGAAGGAACGATGTTTCGCAAGAAGTCAGATCATTTACAGCCGGATCTTTTTGAGCTGGAAGCATCCGACTCAGAAGCCATCCGTTCGATGATAGAAACGACCCAAGAGTATGGTTTTTATCGGGTTTTCCTGGAGCATTTCCACCTGGATGCAGAGGATGTCGCGACCTTGATTCCAGTCGAAGAGCTGGGCTCCATTTGTCTGCAATCACCGGATGATGAGGATGCTGATTTCCGGAAAATCCGCGGTGTTTTGCTTATGCCTTTTCTGCGGGACGACGATTGTATGGCCTGCTGAACAGGTAGGTTTTTAGATGGGAACCAATCTTGATTATGGTATTTTGGGGAAGTTTAATACTGTTGCTGAAAATAAAAGGAGAAAAATATAATGAGCAAAGGAAATGAAGCCATAACGGTTTTGGAATTGCTGAAAAAATATGGCTATCATTCACAGTCATATAATATCTTACGCAATGATAAATCGTATTTCCATTCCTCTTCCGGTATCGAAGGCGTGATAGCTTATGTTGTCAGAGCCAATGTTGCAATGGCAGCGGGTGATCCTGTTTGTGATCCTTCCGATATTCGAAATTTCGTAACTGAATTCAAACAATTTTGCAAAGACCAAAAATGGCGTTGTTGTTTCCAATCTATCACCGAGCGTTGCAAAGATGTTCTGGGCGAAATGGGTTTTGGAATGATCAAAATCGGAGAGGAACCAATTTTCGATTTAGAAGAATTTTCTTTATCCGGCAGTAAATTTAGGAGTTTACGTAAGAATATAAATCAAGCGAAAAGGCAAGGATTGTCGGTTGTGGAATATCATCCGCTTTTAAAGAGAGAACCGGAATGGGAAAAAGATATGGAAGAGCTTTCAGCAATCTGGAAAAAATTCAAAGGTTCCGGTGAATTTTCCTTCCTGATCGGAGAACCTGCTCTTGATAACCCGAAAGAAAGGAAATATTTCCTCGCACTTTTGGATAATAAGGTCGAAGCATTTGTGGTCTGCACTCCTGTTTACACAAGAAATGGCATCTATTTTGACGTGATGCGTCGCAAGGAAAAGACTCCTAACGGAATGCCGCAGTTGTTGTTCACAGAATCCTTTCGTATCTTAAAAGAACAAGGATACAGTATGGCAACACTTGGCACAGCTCCATTATCTTATGAGCATGTTGATGATCCAGGCCAAAGCCGGATTATTAAACTTGCCATAAATCTGGCCTTTAATCGTCTGGGATATTTCCATAGATTCAAACCACTTTATAGATTTAAAAGACAATTCGGTCCATCTTCGTGGGAAGGTCGTTATCTGGCATTTTCACCTAAATTATTCAATCCGGTCATTCTCTATGCTCTACTAAAAGTGTATGATCCAACCGGTGTAACCAAAAAGCTTTTGTATCAATTAAACTCTGCATGGAAGGGTATCAGTAAAATAAAAGATGGATCGATTGGTCTTATTGGATCTACTTCCGGAAGCGTAATAAAAGGTATTAAGGGGACAAGTCATAAAGCCGTTAAAACGACAAAAAAGACTTTACATGAAATTCCAAATAAAATAAAAAGAAAAAGCACTAAACTAAAAAGGAGGGATAATGATGTTTGATCTATTGAAAAAAACAATGTTAACCGGAATTGGCATCGCTTCGATGACCAAAGACAAAATCGAGGAACTCGGTAAGAAAATCTCGGAAGAAAGTAAGCTTACCGAAGAAGAAGGGAAGAAAATGGTTAATGATCTGTTAAAACAATCTGAAAAAGCAAGAGAGGATTTGGAAAATCAAGTTCAGAAACTTGTGAAACAGGCTTTGGAAAAATCGAATATTCCAACTCGTGAAGAGATTAACAGATTAGAGAAACGAATCAAAAAACTGGAAAACTTGAGAACGAAAGCAAACGAAGAATGATACGAAAAATCGGATCGATTGGACGGACCTATCGTCATGTAAACCGTTATCGGGAAATCATAACCGTGCTATTTCAGCACGGTTTTGGTGATTTGATCACCAATTCTCAAATCGAAAAATATTTTGATTTCGGCAAGAAGTTCATCCCCAATAAAAAAATTGAAGAAGTAACTTCGTTATCACGGTGGGAACGAATCCGAATGGTATTGGAGGAACTGGGTCCAACTTTTATCAAGTTTGGCCAAATTATGAGTAATCGACCGGATATTTTACCGGAACCTTTGTTGATTGAACTTGAAAAACTTCAGGATTCAGTTCCGCCAATGCCGAATGAAGAAGCGGGAAAAATGATCGAGCAGGAATTGGGGAAACCGATCTCAGTACTGTTTAAACATTTTGATACAAATCCCATAGCTTCTGCTTCCATAGCTCAAGTGTATCGAGCAGAATTGTTCAACGGAGAAAAAGTCGCGATTAAAGTGCAGCGTACCGGAATTCAAAAAATCATCGAAACGGATTTGGAAATAATGTTTCACCTTTCTCTTTTAATGGAAAAACACATCACTGAAATGGAAATATTGAATCCGGTTCAAACAGTGAAAGAATTTGAAATATCTATTCATAAGGAAATTGATTTCAATATTGAAGCTTCCCACATTGAGCGATTCGCAAGGAATTTTCAATCCGATTTGACGATTTATACGCCAGAAGTTTATAAAGAGTATTCTACGAAAAAAATCCTGACAATGGAATTTATCGAAGGCATCAAAGTATCAAATCTGAAAGCTCTGAAAGAAACGGGAATTAACCCGTTACTTGTCGCAGAACAAGGTTGTGATCTTATCATGAAACAGATATTTGAATACGGGTTTTTCCACGCTGATCCGCATCCGGGAAATATTCTGATCATGAAGGATAATATTACCTGTTTCCTCGATTTTGGCATGATGGGAACGTTGCTGCCGAAACATCAGGATCATCTTGGAAATATTATCATAGGAATCGTGAATAAAGATTCAAAGAGAATAGCCGAAACGCTTCTCCGGCTTACGGGAACGTATAATATCGAAAATCGTGATCAATTGGAACAACGGGTTTCCGAAATGGTCAATCAATATGCGTATATCCCATTGAAAGAGATAAAAATCGGTGAGCTTCTGAACAAACTTTTCAGAATGTTACTCGACTTCAAATTAAGATTACCGTCAGATTTTTATCTGCTTTCAAAAGCATTGATAACTATCGAGGGGGTCGGGTCGAGATTAAATCCTGATTTTGATATGATTTCTCACATCGAACCTTTTGCAAAAAACTTACTGAAAAAGCGGATGGATCCTTTTAAGCTGGCGAGAGAATTATCTTCTTCTATGGCGGAATTTCATCTTTTACTCAAGGATTTACCTTTTGAAGTCAGGGAAATTATCCGGCAAGTTAAAACTGGTAAATTGAAAGTTGAATTTGAGCATAAAGGTTTGGAACCCATGCTCGCTAAACATGATCAAATAAGCAACCGTATTGCTTTTGCCATTGTTCTCGCTGCTCTCATCATCGGCTCATCTCTTATCGTACTCTCCAAAATTCCACCTTTATGGAATGATGTTCCCATAATCGGAATCGTGGGGTTTGTGGGAGCGGCAATTATGGGATTTTGGTTGCTTATCTCAATTTTGAAGCATGGGAAGATGTAACCCGAATCATACGATCATCTCCGTTGTTTTGTAAAACGGCATTCGAAAAATCCGGCATTGCTCATTTTATTTTTATTGCCCCGTAAGCCGCAAGATACAATAGTTGTCGGATTGGAGGTGGTCGAGTTGATAGATGTATCTATAACTTATATTATTGCAATCAATTATGAAATATGGAAATTCCTAGATAGGACGTGTAATAGGGAGGGAAAGAGATGAAATCGAAAAAGCAAATAGTACTGGAGAAGCGCTTGCACGGCATGTTAACGGGGACAGCACAGGGAATTGCCGATGCTCTGTTCGCTGATGAGGAGGTGCAGGCCATGCAGGAATATGCCAATACGGTATCTATCAAACGCCTTGGTTTCAACGATCATGGGCCGGTACATATGTGTAAAGCTGCGATAAATTCTTTGAAAATGTTTCAGCTTTTGCTGGAAGCGGGAGTAAAACCCAATTTGGTGAAAGAAGAGGTGGGAACACAGGAAGACAGCATCATTGCCGTGCTGATGGCGTCATTACTTCATGATGTGGGGATGAGTGTCGCCCGTGGCCGTCATGAATTTATGGGTTTGCATCTGGCCATGCCTACCATCTCACGCCTGCTAGAGCAGTTTTTTCCCGGCGACATTACCCGCCAAGTGATCCTTCGTTCACTCATCACCGAATGTATTTTCGGGCACATGGCCACGCAACCTATCCACTCTATCGAGGCGGGATTGGTGTTGGTAGGAGATGGCTGTGATATGGAGTGGGGCCGTTCACGGATTCCTTCTCTCATCCCGCATCAGCCACGGGTCGGGGATATTCACAGATATTCATCCAGTGCTGTTCGCAAAGTGAGGATTGCCAAAGGAGTAAAAAAGCCCATTCGTATCACCGTCACTCTCGATCAATCGGTGGGTTTTTTCCAGATAGAGGAAGTGCTGTACCCCAAGATAGCATCCAGTCCAATAAAGGGCTTTATTGAGCTCCATGCGGGGGTTGAAGGCGATGAGATGTTGGTGTACTTATAGATGTCAGCATAAAGTTGTTTACAACTTCTCAGATTTTCTTTTTTAGGAACAGGTATTCGTGAGCTAAGGAGAACAACGATGACATTGTCTTTTACCAGGGACCTGAGTTTTATTTTGCCCGATACTTTACAGGGTATTCAGCGATATGAGCGAATCTACGCAGCATTACAGAAAAACCGCAGTTGGTATGATGAATGTTACAAGGAACTTCAGCGACTATTTTTTAAGATGACAGAATTAGGCGCTTCTGATATGGATATTGGTGGGAAGCGGGCCAATGATCAAGTCTGGTTCCGTGTGAAGGGAAACAAATATCCCTGCGATGAATTGCCCCATTATACCAATGATGAAACAGCTTCTCTTCTTATCAGTGCCATAAATGCCGAACAAAAGAATGCGCTGTTTTTGCAGAAAAACATCGATGTCGCCATCTCCATCGATATCGGTGCAGAGCAACCCAGTCGTTTCAGAAGCGATATCTTTTTTGAACAGAGTTCTCTGGCGGCGAATTTTCGCATGATAAACCAGAAACTCTTCGATCTCAAAGATCTACGCATTCCCCCTCCGATTCATGAGCGCCTGGATCTGGAATACGAAAAAACCGGTCTGATCCTTATCACCGGCATCACAGGTTCGGGTAAAAGCTCAACACTCGACTCTATCATCGATATGAATAACCGCAAAAATAAAGGGTCGATGATTATTATCGGAAATCCTATCGAATACATCCATCAATCGAAAAAGTGCCTGATCAGCCACCGGGAAATAGGCACGGATGTCCTCAGCTTTCAGAAAGGTACCATAGAGGCCCTGCGCCAGGATCCCGACATCGTGGTAGTGGGAGAGATGCGAGACCCCAGCACCATCTCCACCGTACTGGAAGTTACAGATAGCGGCCACAAAGTTTTTTCAACCCTCCACACCTCGTCAGCAGTGGAAAGTATCCATCGCATCATCGCCGAATTTCCCCCCGATGAACAGGTACGGGTCCGCTTCCGTCTGGCAGATACCCTCAAGGTGGTGATATCTCAAAAACTGGTGCCCTCCCGTTCCGGTGGGCTGACTCTTGCCAAAGAAATTCTCTCTGTAGGGCCTTCCGAGCAGGCCGCCATCCGTAACGGCAATGTAAACGAGCTGTTCCAGATGCTCACCGAAGGTCGCCGCCGCGGTATGTGTACCATGCAGCAAGATTTGCTGAGCCTGGTGAAACGGGGAGTAATCACGAAGGAAACAGCACTGAATTACGCCAATAACCGCAAGGTGATGAAACAACTGCTGGGAACCTATTAAAAGGTTACCAGCACCAGAGCGCTCAGGTATCCAGCCTGTGTATGATGCACCTCGCTGCGGTATTTTATCTGCATCCTTAGCCCGGGACGCAGATCTGTCTCTACCAAGATAAACGCTCCCAGCCGATCATCCTGAAATACTCGAGTGGAAAACACACCGTTGATATCCGGCTCCCAGGTATATTGCAACACAGAGCCGTAAACAGTGGTAAGACGTGCTGTGATGCGCCATTTTTTCCATCCTGCCCGTAGCTGCTGATAAAAGAGTATCCCGTCATTATACTCCTTTTCCACAGGGAGATTTTCGCTGCAAAATTCCATGCGGGTTTTGGTGGTAACACAATTTGTAAGGTGCTCGACTACATCCAAACGCACAATGAGTCGCTGGAAATCCCGGATCTTTGACTCTTCCAGAGTGATTTGCTTCTCTTTGGAAACGTGTCGCATCGTGGCGATGAACTCCCGATGGGAGCGTGTCCATGATATGCGTAAAAATTCCTCACTTCCCGCAGTTGGCATCTTTTCAAAAAAACGTGGCTGGGGAAAGCGCCACACATCTGCGTAGCCATACAGCATCAGGGATTTTGCCAATCGCACTTGAAATCCATAATAGATTCCCGCTTCGTTGGCAAAATTGCTCTGACTGGAAAAGGGATTGCCGTGATGTGTGGGAAAATGTGCCGGATAAACTCGGGCCAGAAGGAGATGACGAAACTGCGGAAGGCCCCAGCGCAAACTGGCCGTCCAGGCGATGTCTTTCCGGATGCGACTCACTTCACCGGCGAAATTCATTCTCTGCCCATGCCATTGGCCAGCCAGAGATTGTGCAAGGTACTTCTGGGGTTGGTCTGCTGCGGCGAAATCATGATCAAAGGCGGTGTGTAAAAGAAGGTAGCTGGCGCTCCATTGAGGTCTTTCCCACGCCAGAATGCCGCCGCTATTCCGTTCCGAGATGTTGTCTTTTACGCCGCCAGTATGTAAGCCGGTGCCATCAATAGAGGTTATTTTTCCGTCATCATCAAGGTTAGCAGTGAGGCGATTATCAGACCAGAATCCTGTGAGCTCAAAGGTTCCCAACGTCACATGAGCAGCCGCGCCGCGAAAATCTCCCACTTCATAACTACTCATGTAGGGCTTGATTGTTCGATATTTTTTCTGCGGTGCAGTGGTGGTGGCGGGGCCTTTGGAAAATCCCAACGCCGGCGCCAGCACAATGCCCTGACCGAAGGCCATGCGATAATGTCCCACTGTGACCGACTTTAACCACGAGGCTGATTTCATGCGCACAAACCAGCTGAGGAAATCCGCTGCACGCCATTCTCCGGCATCCTTTTGCATCACCACACCACCGTCGAAATTATTCACCGTAAGTCGGGATTTTTGCGTATATTTCAGGCTGGACGGCAACTGTGCATCGGCCACAGAATATTGGCATCCTGTCTGGATGCTGCCTGCAACATCCGGTGGCAGGCGCAGGGAAATGTAGGGTAGACTTCGGGCTATAAGGAGAGAATCGACGCCGATGCCAAACAGTTGATCGGTGCGGCGGTAGGGGCGGTGAGCGATGATGTGGGCGATGTCGTCATCTGTGAGCCAGAGAAGCTGAGCGATTTGTGCGGGTGATGCGGTATTTATGGCCAGCGGATGCTGTTGCAAGTCGTCCAGGATCTCCAGTTCTTCGGGGAATTCCGGTGGTGCTTCCTCGTCGGGAAGATACATATCTGGTATCTCTGTTGCCAACAGAATGCCACACAAAAAGAGTAGCAGAACACCGCTAATGCATCGCACATCCAACTCCGATGCAGTGGGTGAGTTCCAGCTGACTGTGGCTTTGCAGGCCGTAACTTACCCGGATTTTGCCTAGTGTCACCTCCATCCCAGCACCCAGTCGGTTTGGCTGATATTGATAACTGGCCACTAGCAACAGAGGTTTCAGCACTTGGTAGCGACTGCCGATGCGCAGGGAAAAATCAAATCCTTCTTCCTTTTCCAGGCTCACCCCAAGGATGGCCTGAGGCAGCACTTCCGCTGCCAATTCCCAATTGAGTTGCACCGGCAAAGATTGGTCAAAAATCTCTTTTTGAGTGATATTGCTGAGCCACAGACGGGATATAACCGGTGGCATCTGGTACTGCAGACCTGCATCCAGCAAAAGGATGGAATCCCGCCGATAACCCTGGGCGGCTGAACGCAAAACCCGCATCACCACTGCCGGTTTCACTGCTCCCATATCGTAACTGATTGCAGCAGATATCTGGGTTTCGGTGTATAGGGGATGATCCAGATGCACTGCACCAACTCCGAGGCGATATCTTTTGCGGGATGTGGTGGCGGCGATGCTGTAGCGGGGGAGTTGCGATAGTCCGTAGAGCTGGGTAAAACCGGTTTGCACACCGGCATTTTCGGGGAAGGGAGACACCAGAAGCGCAGACGGATCATCAGCAAGAAGTGTGATGCCACAACTGGCAGTGAGAAGTGGTGATGGGGGAATGGATTCTGCGACGGCACCGAGAGACTGCATCCCCAAAAGGAAAAGCAGAATAATGAGAAACGGCATAAAACCTCCCAATCATCTGGGCAATACGTCAATGGAATCGAGAGGATTCGATTCCGGGGAAGGTAACGAAGTTGAAAAAGAAAAAATGAGCCGTGAAACCCGGCTCGGTAAAATTTACAGTCGCATTTCGCTTTGGGGATCGAAGAAATGGGCTTTCTTCATATCCAGGGTGATATCGATAGTTGCGTCGATTTTGGGCAATCGTTTAGGATCGAAGCGGGCGGTGAGCCTGGAATAGGCTGTGGCAAGGTACACGATGAATTCGTTGCCCATGGGCTCTACTACTTCGCACTGCGCCTGCACCGTTACCGGTGCTTCTGCCATCTGGTCATAGGCTGCATCATAGAGGTCTTCCGGCCGTATGCCCATGATCATCGGTTTGTCGATATAGGGGGTGAGGGCTTCGGTGCGGAAGGGAGGGATGGTGATGGTGATGGAGCCGTCATTAAAGGCCAGACCATCTGCGTTTCTTACGATAGTTCCGGTGAGCTGATTGATCGCCGGACTTCCCACAAACCCGGCAACAAAGAGGTTTACGGGTTTGTTGTAGATGTCCAGAGGCGAATCGATTTGTTGAACATATCCGTCTTTCATTACCACGATGCGGTCGGCCATGGTCATAGCTTCTACCTGGTCGTGGGTCACATAAATCATGGTGGTATCCAGTTTTTTGTGGAGCTTGATGATCTCGGTACGCATCTGTACCCGCAACTTGGCATCGAGGTTGCTCAGGGGTTCGTCAAAGAGGAATACTTTGGGCTTCCGCACGATGGCGCGTCCCAGAGCCACCCGTTGACGCTGGCCGCCGGAAAGCTGCTTTGGTTTGCGATCCAGCAATTCATCGATCTCCAATAATTCTGCGGCTTCCTTTACCCGATCGTTGATTTCCTGTTTGGAATATTTGCGCAGTTTCAGGGCAAAAGCCATGTTTTCAAACACGGTCATGTGTGGGTAAAGGGCGTAATTTTGAAACACCATGGCAATGTCTCGATCTTTGGGCGGCACATCATTTACCACGCGATCTCCAATGGTTATGGTACCCTTTGATATCTCTTCCAGGCCGGCGATCATCCGCAGAGTGGTGGATTTTCCGCATCCAGAGGGACCTACTAAAACAACAAATTCTTTATCCTCAGCGACAAAATTCGTCTTCTTAACTGCATGAAATCCATTTTCGTAAATCTTGTCAACATCCGTAACTACTACTTGAGCCATGCTATCCCCTTTGTTTCTATCACTTTCATTAAAAGAGAGTTCCGGTTTTCCGGCGGATTCTGTCAATGAGAAATTTGCCGTTTCTCTTCACTTTTTACCAGGATCATCTCCAGGGCCACCAGCAAAAGTGCTGCCAGCAGCAGGTATTTCCACAATTCAAAACCATAGCGAGACCGCAGAACCCGGTTTGGCCAATCTTCATCCAGCACCGTTATCCGGGGTATGGTGGCGGGATTAAGCCGGGTATAGGCGCTTTCCGCGGCATCCACATTTACGGCAAAGGGTATGCCATTCAGCCGGTACAGGCCAGGATGCAGCAAGGTATAGCGGTTGTGCGTCAGAGTGAGGCGTTGACGGGATGGCAGCATCAGAGTGCCGTCAACGGTTATTGTTTCGCCGCAGCGGTGGCTTTTCTCCATTCCATACTGGTTCAGCGAGCTAAGTGTGCAGCAGGTAAGCACCGGAAATGCGGGGTCTAGGAGCAGTGGGCTGTTTGTCGCTGCCGGATCGAAGAGCCACAACTGGGAGGTGCCGTTGGTAACGATGAGTGGTGAGGTGCCCTGCATCAAGGCTTCGGCATTGCCTGCAATCTGCCAGTAACTATTTACGGTAAATCGTGGTTTTTGAGGCATCAGTGCCAAAGCCGGATGGTAGGCGTTCAGGTAGGTTATCCTTGTTGGGCGGGATGCGGAAAAGCTCTGGAAGGTGCAGCCAAACTGTTCCCGGAGGTAGGTTTTCACCCCGTCCGTAAGAGCGGCGTCAGCCACATAGAGCACTCCTTTTCCCTGGCTTTCATAGTGTTGCAAAACCTGCTGTAAACGTGGGCTGATGACAGTTTTGCCATAGAGGATCACGGCATCAAAGACCTCGATACCGGAAGCGGTGAGCTGTGCTTCATCCAATCGTAAAATTTGGTTACCGGTATAAATTTCTATCACGGTTTCCAATGTAGCCGGCAGATTGGGTGCATCGGATATCACCGCTACCCGGGGATGCAGGGTACGGTAAAAGCTGAAGTAATTGCGATTATCCATGGTGAGCCGCTCATTTTGTACTTCCACATAGCCGCTGTGCCAGCCCCGTTGTTCTACCGGCACGGAAAAATTATCCCGCAAACGCTGTTGCGGCTGCAATTGCACCACCTTTTCGGCAACTGTCTGTTCGTCTAATATCAGTCGGCACAGCACATCTCGGGCGGGGTAACTGCCATGGTTCACCACATCGAAGCTGAAACGGGTGGGCTGATTTTTCTGCACAATGGTATTACTCACCGTTACAGCTTCACAACTGAGGTTGCTGCGGGTGCTGTCATCCGAGGTGGGAATGAGAAAAATGGGGATGTCCAACGTGTCTGGCAGAGCCTGCTGCTGCATGTCGGTGATGACATAGATCTCCTGGTTTATGGAATGACTTTGCTGTAAAATCCTGGCTGCATCCAGGATGACCTCTGCCATGGGCTGGTGCAGCGGAGTGATTGTCACATTTCCGATCAGAGCCGGATCCAGGGGACCATAGCGCAACGTGCCGTTGATGTCGTTCCAGCTTTTGCTGCTGGTGAGCAGCAGGGTGCGGTCATCAGCGGTCAGCAGGTTGTTTATCTGTGATGCGATTGCTTTGGCATTATCCAGTTCGGTGGTAGTATTTACCAGGTAATCCATGCTGAAGGAGGTATCCAGGATCAGGGCTATGGCGGTTTTGGGATGCAGGGTGCTGTTTTGCAAGAAGCTGGCTTTTAGCGCCGGGCGGGCAATTGCCAGGATGGTGAGCAAAAGTATCAGCATCCTGATAATGAGGAGCAGGATATTCTGGATATTAATGCGTCGCTTTTGTTGCTGTTGACTTTGGCGGATAAAGCGCAGGGAACTGAAGATGACGCGGCGGGGTTTTTTGCGGGCAAAAAGATAGATGAGCAGCGGAATGAGAGCTGTCGCCGCCACCGCGAGAATGCCGGAATTGAGGAAGGTCAGGCCAAACATGGCGCCCCATCAGAGCAGGGCAGCTTGATGAGCTGCATGATCTGTTTTTTTGCGATAACCGATATAATGGCAATCACAGTTTTTTCTCATAGATTGTGTAGGTTTTCGAGTCTACTGCGCCCATCATTTTGATGAGGCGAATGGTCATGGTATTATCTTCCAGCACCCAGCCCATATCGCAATAGGTGTATTTTGTGCGGGAATAGATTTTCTGTTTCCACAGCATCACGCCATCCAGTCCCAGACGGCGGAACTTTGGTTTGATGCCCAGATATCCCAGGCGGAAGCCTTTGGTTTTTTTGGCTCCGGTAAGCAGTTTTATAGTGCGCAACAGCTCTGCATGGCGCAGGTTTCCTATGGGCTTGAGGGTTTCTGCTATATTGGGGACACCGCCAAAGAAGGCAGCGGGCTCACCCTTGATGTAGAGGAAGATGAAGAGCTTCTTATCCATGATCAACATCATGTCATCGATGATCTGATCAAACTCTTCCTGAGTGAAAGGGACAAAGCCAAAATTGTCATTCCACGCCGCATTGTAGATTTCCAGCATCTCCAGCTTGCGCACGTTCAGACTGCGGTCATCCCAGGCTTCTATGGTTACTCCATAGCGCTGAATGATCTTTTCAGAAAGCCGCTCTAGCTTGGGTTCCATGGGCTTTTGAGGGGAAACTTCCCAGGAATGTACCCGTTTCACCGCATCAAAGCCATAATCCAAAACCATATCGTTATAATAGGGCATGTTGTAATGATAGTACATCACCGGGCGAGATTCGTAGCCCGAGGAAAGAAATCCCGGGGTGGCATCATTTACCGGCAGATTTTGGGGGCCACGGATGGTGTCCATACCCTGAGCTTTCAGCCAGGATGCGGCTGCATCCAGCAAAATCTGTGCTACGGCGGGTTCTTCGATGCATTCAAACTGGCCGAAGAATCCGATTTTATCGTGCCAATGTTCATTGTGACGGGTATTTACAAAGGCGTTGCAACGGCCCACCACGGTGCCTTGGTTCAATACCAAAAAGAAGCGCATGGTGGCATGCTTGAAAAAGAGGTTCCTGGGCTGGAAAAGTCCGGTCATGCCGATAAGCTTGAAGCCGGTGTATTCATAATCCAACAGTGGGACATAGTAAGGATTGCCTTTGTAGAGGGCCCAATGAAAATCCACAAATTTCTTGAGCAAGCTCCACTCTTCTTTGGATTCATTACCAAAAGCTATCAACTGATACTGGCCTGTTTGCGTGCGTTCGATCATAGGAAGTCCTCCCTGTTTTATATCTCACCAAGTCGTTTTGAAACGAAGACATTCATGATTCCCATCAGCAGTGCAGCGATGAAGAATTTGGCTAAAGTCGTGCCGGAACCTTCAAAAAAGAAATTGATAAAGGGTGGTAGCAACACAATCATAAATTGTGCAAAGCGGTATTGTTTGAACCCCAGAACCACGATGATGGCCAGCACAACAACGATGAGAACCGGCCAGGGGGAGAAGTAGTTCACAAAGAAAAAGGTGATGTAGCCCAGATAACTGAAGATACCGCGGCCACCTTTGAAGTGATGGGTGATCGGAAGGCAGTGACCTACCACGATGAAAAATCCCAGGATAAGCAGGTGGTTTAGTGTGGTGATGGGAGCAAAGATAGGTAAAGGGTTGTGGAGAAATTTCAGGATAGCCAGATAGATATAGATTTTGCCGAAATCGACGATACCAACCATGATCCCCAGCCCTTTATCCACGTTTTGATAGATGTTCTGGGTATCTGGATGGCCGGTTCCCACTTTGTATATATTCAGGCTTTTAAAGAATTTGGCGATGAGTCTCGCCATGGAAAAGCAGCCGATGAAATACGAGATGATGATCATGCCGATGAACAATAATATGGGTGTCATTGAGTACTCCTTTTTTTATGTATAGGTGCGAGAGCCGAATAATCCGCTGCCGATGCGTACCAGAGTGGCTCCCTCTTCTATGGCGATTTCAAAGTCGTTTGTCATGCCCATGGAAAGATGCTGCATCTTCACGCCGGCGGGTGGGTTTTGCTGGATGGCGTCTCGCAGATTGCGCAGCAGAATGAAGCAGTTGCGCACAGCTGTTTCATCGTCGGAGAATATCCCGATAGTCATAAGCCCTTGAATATGGAGATTTGGCAGGGCGGCTACATCTTTACAGAGCTGGGGCAGTTCGTCTGGATGGCAGCCGAATTTGCTGACTTCGCCGGAGGTGTTTACCTGTAGCAGGATGTCTTGGTGGCGCTGATGTGCAGTGCACCACTGGCTGAGTTTTTGTGCTGTGGAAAAGCGGTCTATCGAGTGAATGAGGGCGGGTTTCAAGGGCATAAGCTTTTTAATTTTGTTAGATTGCAGGTGACCGATGAAGTGAAATTCATCCCATGGCTGGGTGAGTAATGGCAATTTGTCTTCTGCTTCCTGTATCTTGTTTTCGCCAATGCGCCGCAATCCGGCAGCCAGAGCAGTATCGATGAGGGTTGCAGGATGGGTTTTAGTTACGGCGATGAGGGTGATATCCGCCGGATCCCGGTGGCTTCGCTTCGCTGCTATGGCGATGCGATTCTGTATTGTTTCAATACGACCTTTCATGTTCATATCTCTTTTGCTCCTTACCAAAAAAAAGAGGAAAAATTAGCGGATATCTGTGTCAAGCACTAAACCGCAGAAGGTAGGTGTGAAGTGATTTTTGCCGGTGGAATTCTAAAGATTGAACTCATTTCCTTCGGCGCAGACATCTATGTTCATGGTAGATTGGGGGACGATGATGTGGAGATAATCCCGGGTGCGTTTGGCCAGTTTATCCAGAGCAAAGTCGTCTTCCTGAGACTTTCTCACAAAGGCAATCGACGAAGGATGAAAGTAAAACCGACATCCAAACCCCCTTTTATTCATCCTTACAAGGGAGATCAATCCATGCTCCGGCAACACCTGGCAGGTTGAGAAAAACCTGCCAGGAGGCCGGACGTTTTTTTACTTTATCACCATCATTTTAGATGCGGTGGTACGGCCCTTTTGCACCACTTTTACAAAATATTGGCCGCTGGCCACCGGCCGGTTGTCGGCATCGGTGCCATTCCATGTGAATTTGAACGTGCCGGGGACTGTGGTGCTGTCCATGAGGTTGAGCACTTTCTGGCCTTTGATATTGTAGATGTCTACCGTGA
>JAGGWK010000018.1 GCA_021157525.1 Candidatus Cloacimonadota bacterium
ACGGTTTCATCTACATAATTATCAATCAGAATAATTGATTTTTTAGCGGATTTAATAATATCGGCAATCAGTAAATAGGCATCAAAAACCTGTCCGTTGTAGAAAATACCTTGTTTGGGTTTAATGCTTTTGTCTTCGAGTGCTTTGAATATTTGTTCAAATTTTTGTTCCGTTTCAATTTGATAACTTATTTGTCTTTTTTCAATAGTTTCCAAACGATAGAACATATCAGCATTGATGGAAATAAACTTTTTCATTTCCACAAACGCCTGCATAATTTGTATGCTTACATTTATGGCAGTTTCACTGCGAAGAACAGCGGAAAGCATTGCTACGCCTTGCTCAGTAAAGACATAGGGTAGGTATTTTCGGTGTTTTCCTCTACCTCTTTCTAAGATCACATTTTGTGACCTTAAAACAGACATATATTCTTCTTGCGTAATTTGAAATCTGAAATATTCAGGGAAACGAGTAATATTTCTCTTTACAGCTTGATTTAGGACTCTTATCTCTACACCATATAAGTGTGCCAAATCATTATCTAACATCACTTGAAGCCCACGAATCAAAAAGATTTTGTTTTGAATATCTGATATTTTAATTAGTTCATTCATAATATTCTTTTGCTTTTGCGGTCGCAAAATGTGAACTTAAAAGGTTGTTTTTTGATATCACAATTTGTGACAACAAAGGTTTCCTTTTTTCTTTCATTTTCCATTCTCAATTATTTTATTCATACGCTTTAAGTCCGGAAATTTCTCGCCCTTGTGCTAATTTTTTTAATAGCGGAACCAAATCTGCCATTAACTCCAATTCTATCACTCTTCGGACTTTCCAGCCCAAATCCAAAGGTTCGAGCAAATCGGTGAGTTTTTCACCGTCAAAAATCATTCTGTCGATAATATTCTCTACAAATATTTTTAAATCAGGAATTTGCAAACCGTGTTTACCAGCAATTTTAGCCAGTTCTTTATTGTATTTTTCTACTTTAAAAACTCCATATCCCTCGCGTAAATCATCGGCATTTTGTCCTTGCTCCCAATCTAAACTATTGATATAATCGGTCAGGTCTTCCTCTTCGTCCATTAAGTTGGAATTGGATTTCAGCAAACCGATAATTTGCTCTTTGGTCATCTTGTATTTAGACGGCTTTTTTTGCGTGCTGTCGGCAATCAGGTTCATTATATAATCATAATCGATTATTGCCGAAGCAAAAAGCACAAACTCAAAATCCAGTTCTTGAATTTCAGGCGGTGCATCATCGCCTTCTTTTATTTGAATTTCGCTAAGTTGTTTTGCGGTTTCTATGTATGAGCTTCTAAATCCCAATAATTTATCGGTCGGTAAAACCTTTTCGATAATTTCTTTTTGCTCTTCGTCTAAATCAGTGTATTGGTCGAGCTGGGTTTTAAGGCGTTGCACTTCTTTAAAATTTTTGATAAAAGCAATTTTTGCCGTATCGCCTTTTAAATTATACACGGCTTCGGGTTCGTTTACCAAATCGTATTCTTCCATTAATACGCCCAACTTCTCAACTGCTTCTTTATACTTTTCGATGACAACCGGTGCGGGGTCAACCATCCAAATTTCCCGGGCTTTGCAGGCATTATCTTCACCGGAAAATAAAACAACCGCCTGATTAACCGCATCTTGTTGCGAACGAAAATCAAGGATGTTGCCGTAAGGTTTTGTGTCGTTCAGTATTCTGTTTGTTCTCGAAAAAGCTTGTATCAATCCGTGATATTTCAGATTTTTATCCACATACAGAGTATTCAGATATTTAGAATCGAAACCGGTTAAAAGCATATCCACAACAATAGTCAAATCGATTTTGTTTTTATGAGGATAGTCTTTGTTGCTGTATTTTTGATTTTTTATGCGTGTTTGTAAATCCTGATAATATAAATCAAATTCGTTGATACTGTGATTGGTGCCGAATTGTTTGTTGTAGTCAGCAATAATTTCTTCCAGTGCTTTTTTCTTTTTTTCGGGATTTTGTTTGTTATCCTCTTTTTCTTGTGTTAAATCTTCTTGTAACTGCTTAATATCTTCGGCATTCTTTTGACTTTGTTTATTGCCGTCTTTGGCAATCAATTGGGCAGGCGGTGAAAACACACAAGCAATATTTAGCGGTTCAAAATTAGGATTTACTTCCGATTTCTTCTTTTGAATTTCTTTAAAAAGGCGGTAAAAACTGATAGCATCGTTTATAGATGCCGTTGCAAGAATGGCGTTAAATTTTCGTTTGTTTGTTGCGGCATCGTGTTTATCCAAAATTGCTTCTGCAACTGCCTGCTGTGCAAGTGGTTCTCCGGGCTTGGGATTCTGTTCGCCTTTTCCCTTGTAATAATCAATATGGAAACGCAAGACATTTTTGTCATCTATGGCGTGTGTAATGGTGTATGAATGCAAGAGTTTTTCAAAAACTGCTTCGGTGGTTTTGTAGGTTTCAAAACGGTCTTCTCTAATTTTATAGTTTGCATTTTCTTCAAAAATAGGTGTGCCGGTAAAGCCGAAAAGTTGAGACTTCGGAAAAAATTCTTTTATGGCATTATGATTTTCACCAAACTGCGAGCGGTGGCATTCGTCAAAAATAAAAACCATTTGCTTGTCTCTGAGTGGTGCTAATCTGTCTTTGTAGGTAGAAATGCCTTTATCTATCTTTTTCTTATTCTGCTTGCTGTTTTGGTCTAATGCCAATCCGAGTTTTTGAATGGTCGTTACAATTACTTTATCGGAATAGTCCATAGAAAGTAATCTTCTTACTAAGGTTTCGGTATTGGTGTTTTCTTCTACACTGCCTTCCTGAAATTTATTAAATTCTTCACGAGTTTGTCGGTCAAGGTCTTTTCTGTCCACCACAAACAGGCATTTTTCAATATCGGGATTGTTTTTCAGCAGGGTTGATGCCTTGAAAGAAGTAAGGGTTTTACCACTACCTGTGGTATGCCAAATATAACCGTTGCCTCTGTTTTGATGAATACAGTCGATAATAGCTTTTACCGCATAAATCTGATAGGGGCGCATTATTAAAATCTTCTGTTCACTCTCAACCAAAACCATATACTTGCTAATCATTTCTCCCAAAGTGCATTTTGAAAGAAACTTTTCTGAAAATTCGTTTAGATGGGTAATTTTCTTGTTTTTCTCATCAGCCAATTGATAGATTGGTAAAAATTGCTCATCGGCATTAAAAGCAAAATGTTGATTTTTATTATTGGCAAAATAGTAAGTATTGGTCAAATTGCTTACAATAAACAACTGCATAAAACAGAGCAATGTATTAGTATAACCATTGCCCGGATCGTTTTTGTAATCCACAATTTGTTGCATTGCTTTTCGGGGCGACACATCAACTTTTTTCAGTTCTATTTGAACAATAGGCAGTCCGTTTATCAATATAATTACATCGTATCGTTGAAAACTGTTTTCGGTATTTATTCGTAGTTGATTAATTACTTCGTATTCGTTTTTGCACCAGTCTTTTATATTTACCAAAGTGTAATGCAAGGGAGTTCCGTCTTCTCTTTGAAAATATTGCTGTTCGCGCAATAATTTAGAAGCTATGAATACATCAGGCGCAATAATTTCTTCTCTTAATCGTGCAAATTCATTGTCGGTTAAATGAACTCTGTTCAAATTTTCAAAATTTTCTCTGAAATTTTGTTCAAGAGTTTTTCTATCAACAATATCAGGACGATAAGTGTATTTTAAGTCCGTCAATTGTTTTATCAAATTCTTTTCTATTGTATTTTCTTTTATCATCAATTTTCTTTCAATAAATTTTTTGGTTTGACATCTAATATTTTCATAATCTTATAAAACACTTCCAATCTTGGTTGCTGTCTATTCTGGACATATCCGTTTACCATATTATAACTTTTTCCCAGTTGTTCAGCCAACAATTTTTGTTTAATTCCTTTTTCTTCAAGTTCTTCTTTTATTCGATTCATTTTACTTTCTCCAATAACTTTCAATAAATTTAATTACTTTTTTCAGTCAAGAATTTCTAATCTACTTTGTAATAACAGGCATAATGGGTGGCAGCCGCCACGCTCTTTCACTTTCTCTTCTTGCTTGGCTGTGGAGCTGTTTGTTACAAGCATCATTTATCAAAAACAAGACCAGCCCGAGATTAATCCAGGACTGGTCATAAAACACTATTTTAGAAGCAAACACTTCTTAGTAGCTATAGATTTATCATTTACCTGCAGTTCATAGAAGTAAATACCTGAACTTACTTCATTTCCATTATCATCTTTCCCGTTCCAGATTACCGAATGCTCACCAGCCTCTAATCCATTCATAACATAGGTCTTAATCCGTTGACCTCTTACATTGTAAATCGCTATTTGTGAATATTCGTGAAAATTCGTGGTTTCAAAACGTATGGTGGTTGTAGGATTGAAAGGATTGGGATAATTTTGCAGACTGTATCGTGTCACCGGCGTTTCTATATCTCCGCTGACCGGTTGTGTGTATCGGGTGGTAAAGAGGATGGCTTGTTCATTGCCTATCTCGTGGGCTGTGGCAGGATAAATATTGGCATAGGTCATGCAGACGCCATCGGTTTGGGTGATATCTTCTATGCCGATGGTGGCAAAATTGTCATCGGCATCGTTGTTGGTAACGTTTTCGTAGAGGAACAAGATGTCGCCATCTCCGGTGGGTGAATAGTGATATGCCGGGTCGTAAAGAATCACCTGGAAGTTTTGCTGATTGTAGGATGGATCGTAGAAATGATACCACTCGATGTAGAGTTTGTGGTTGGTTTCATCATACCACTGATACATAGTTCCATTGGAAATATTATCCCACAGTGGTGCGATCATGGCTTTGGGCCCTACGCCGGATGGAATATTGCGATTGCGATGGAACACCAGATTGGTTTCTCCCATGGTGAGCCAGCCGTTGGTACTCACCGACGCTTTGGTGTATTCTTCACCAAAATACCGGAAGGTGAAGGGTAGGTCTATGATGGCTGTGCGTCCGTCTCCGGTGCTATGTCCACCGCTGATGATGGTGCCGTTACCGCCGGACTGTGGCCGCAGCTCCGTCCAGGCATAGGTGGGGGCCAATGGGTTATTTTGGTCTTGGGATTCTATGGCGCAGTAGCCGTATTGGCTGAAGGTGGGAGAATTGATGGTCACTTCGCCGATGGTGATGTTCAGAGGAAGGTTTTGCACTTCAGTACCGTTTTGGGTGATGGTCAGGTGACAGTGAGCGGTTTCGCCATCGAAGGCATTCACAGCGGTTACCTGGAAATGGGTTTGGTTGATCACCGACTGATCGGGTACGATGGAGGGAAAATCGCTCTGACCTTGGTTGATGATCAAAAGTCCGTTATCGCACACAATTTCTGCCTGAAAATCACCGGTGGGCATGCTGCCGGTATTGAGCAATTTCACGGCGATATCGGTTTGTTGAGCCTGTGGCAGGAAGCCGTTTGGGGTGTAGATCACCAGTTCTTCTGTGGCGAGCTCGGGTGATGATATCTCTATGGGTACAATGTGGGTCTGAGTGCCAAAATCTGATGAGGTCTCGATGGCTGCATCCAGCACATAGCCCTCCAGCCAGGGAGAGCCAAGGGTTCCTGAGAAAAATCCAGAAGCCTGTCCGCCGGCAGCCATTTCTCCCAGGTCAATGGGATCGGAGGTAATGACGAAGTCATTGTCATAGCTTATCAGGGATGCGGAGACGGATCCAGCGGTGGTGATTCCGATATTTTCCAAAATGAAGTTTACAGCTACGTTTGCACCCGGGTGAGCATTGTCTACATCCAGTGCTTCGATTTTCAGGGCGTTGCCGGCTACTACTTCCACAGTATGAGATTTGGGTACAAATCCCACTTTAGATGCGGTGACGGTGTAGTTTCCCGCCTCCAGATCGGCGGGTACGAAGGCATGGCCGGAGGCATCCGTGCAGCCTACCGCAACCAGAGCCTCGGCAGTGGTGATGGCGATGGTGAAGCCTTCGAGCTCATCCATGGTGTTGTCCAACTGAACCTCGATGTGGTCGGTACCGTAGATACGCTGTGGCTCTGTGAAAAAGTCGCAGGTGTCAGGGGTTTTTATCCACACCGAAAGTCCGGGATCACCCAGCAGATTGTAGGTATAGAAATAGAATTGGTCGGAGACGTGGGAGTTGCCCCAGGCGTGGCCATTGGGGTAATTGTTATACAATTCCATTTTGCCCGATAGCATCATCTCGTAGCAGCGGGTCACGTTATTTTGAGTGATACCCTGATAAATTCCCATGTCCATGGCGTTGTTAAACCATGTTTTGGTGTCGTGTTCCGTTGGCCCGATGAAGCCGATGGCGCCTTTTGGTGTGGAGGGTGAGCCGGCGTTGACCCAGGTTTCTCCAAAGCTGGAGCTGTTTGAGGGATTACCAAAATCGCCGCCTCCACACACGATACTTGTGACCATGGGCAGCTTAAAGCCGTTGGAAAGGCTGTTTATGTCACTGGTTTCCATCATGTTACCATAAACGCCGCTCCAGTAATTGGGTGCGCCGAATCCCCGGTAATTGATAAATCCTTTGCCCTGGTTGATGTAGTTCATCAACTGGGTGTGACTGCTGTTGTACGGCTCTATGAAGGTATCGACGGTGGTGTATTCAAAATCCAACAATTTTTCCCGCACCGCCATCACGGTTTCTCTGCCGGAATAATAGCCATAATAATAGGTTTGCACCAAACTCAGCATCAGTGCTTCGTCCATCCAGTTTGACGAGAGGTCTGGTTGCGATTCATAATGAATAATTTTGCTTATGATGGTTTGCAACTGCATCAGTGTTTGAAATGAGAGGCGTCCAATAAAGACGTCCGGGAAGTAGTCTGAGCCCTCCAAAAGGGTGTAGCTGTGGTCGGTTTCGTTCATATCGCCGGCGGGGTAGGTGGCCGGTTTGTAAAAGGTCGGGATGATGAAGGAACCGGTCACATCTCCTACCAGCACCACGTATTGTGGCGGGGTTTCCCATGTGTCGTAGGCATTTTGCAGCCAGGCAAGGATGTCGGTGTTCTGCGTTCCGGTTTCGTTGGTGGTTACCACCGTGGTTTCGTAGCCCAGTTTCTGTTTCCAACTGATCAATGGCGCCAGGGTTGCGGTTGCGCCGGGAGGTGAGATAAAGAGATAATTGCCCTTTTCCGTTCCCCGTGAACCTTCTGCACCCAGGATGCGGGCTGTGGCAAATTCGGCAAATTCTGTTGAGCAGGGAGTGCTTTTCAGCAGTGGGTTTTCTCCTCTGGATGCATCAAGTTTCAGCTGGATGTCCACATCTTTCAGCACGCGAATTTTGTTTTGGGCAGGATTATATTGCACGGGATTTACTGCCACCTGGCAGAAGCGGTAACCCCGCATGATATTGGGTTGAGAGATAGAAACAATCTCCTGAGGGAGCCATTCATCCCGGGAATAATAGGAATCAGAGACGGGGATGGCATCGGCTGACCCTACCGGCAAAACAGGAGAATCCAGAGAATATTCTTCGTAGCGGTAGGTATTGGATGTAACAGACAGATTCCCCGTGGCAGGCAGTGCTACCAACTTGGAATAGATGGGAAGTTCAGCTTCCCCTGGTCGGCCTGAAGGAGTGGCATCCTGTACCGAAATCCTGGTGTAAAGTGCCTCATGAGCGAGGGCGGAAAGGGTGAAATCTCCCTGAATTTCTACGGGGGAGTCTGCATTCTGATGGGAAATGGAAATAGCTGATAACGACAACGCAATTCCAAGAAACATAAGGGCAATAATTTGTTTCATACGCAACCTTCTTATTTATTTTCTGGATTTAGTATTATGCATTAATCAGACCAATTCTAAAGCAGTACTCTGTCAGCGGTTTCGGGATGAGCTGGATCGAAGCGGATGACCGCCAGTTGAGGGCCATCGTGGGCGGCGGAGAAAGATGTGGTTTTGCCAAAGGTCTGCATCCAGTGGCCCGTGATGCGGGGTGATTCGTGGATGTGGCCGTGGAGGGTGATGTGGGGCTGCCTGGCTGCAATAAAGCGCTGGATGGCGATGCTACCCACATGTACATCCAGAGGAACGTGGTCAATCTTTTGCCCATCCAGAGCAGCTCTGTCCAGATCACTCTGGTATGGCGGCGCATGGAACAGCAAAATACTGCGGGAAAGATCCCCCTCAACCGCCGCCAGATCCCGGGCTATTGTGTTCCACCTGATCTGCTCCGGCGGTACCGGAACCGTGCGAGTTCCCGCTTCTGGCGACACGCATCCCACATCTACAAATCCCGAAACATCGTAGCGTTCCCAATCTTTGAGCAGAAAAGGTGACGGGGGAATGTAGCTGTAACCCCACAGATGCCAACCATCCTGTATGGCGCTACGCTGCTGGAGGTAGTGCCAGAGCCCCAGATTCTCAGCATCCAGGAGGCGCTGCTCACTGCTGCGAGGATCATCGTTTCCCAGAATAAGATAGATGGCGGGATAGTGTGACCCCAGTTCGTGACATAATTGTGTGAACAGCGGGAGGAGGTAACCGTCAACAAAGTCAACAAATCCTTTCCCTGGCTGCTGGATGAAAAGTCCGGCGGGGAAGAGGTCGCCTCCCAAAAAAAGTGCATCTGGTGGAGAGGTGCGCAGCAATGTGGCCAGTGCCTTGTAGCGATGGAGAGAGCCGTGGAGATCGCTGACGAAATAACAGCGCATCAATGGGTGCTCATCAGAGGGAGAAGCCGAGCACCATCGGTGACGGCACCGATTTTTACCGCAAAGCTATCACCTTGGGCAATGTCTGCATCGGTGATGTAATGCAGGTCCAGCAGGCTGTCGCAATGTTCACCGGTTTTTTGTGCGTTTATCTCTGCCAGGCACAGGCTCCAGCCCTGAAGCCAGGCATGAAGCTGCGCCTGCTGCGCTTGTGTATTACGGGTGTGAACCAGCAGATCGATGTCACTGGCCGGCCCTGCGGTGGCGTTTTTGGTGCTGCCGAAGATGTAACAGGCCACCACGCCAAAGCGGTTTCCATCCAGATGTGCTGCGATAACTTGGGCCATGTGCAAGCGCCATTGCCAATGTTCCGCATGATTCAGAGGCATGTGCTCTCCTTATTTCCTGTTTGCCACGGTGTGAATATCTCCCTTATTTCATCAAAAGCATTTTTCCGGATGCCAGAGTGTTGTGCCCGGTGGTAAGGCGACTGAAGTAGATGCCTGAAGGAAGAGCGTTGCCGGAGGTGTCTGTGCCGTCCCAGGGGATGGTGAAAGAGATATCTACTCTCCGTTTCTCACCGGAATGGAGCCGCACAAGTCCACG
>JAGGWK010000023.1 GCA_021157525.1 Candidatus Cloacimonadota bacterium
AGATGAGAATTTTTGCGCTGAACAAACGTATCATTACTGGCTGGAAATCGTCGAGCTGGACGGGTCAACATCGATGGTCGGGCCACAAACCATTACCACAACCGGGCAGCAAGAGCCGGGAACACCCGCCGTCCCGAAGGTGTATGGTCTCTATCAGAACTATCCCAATCCCTTCAATCCGGATACACAAATCTCCTTCTCCGTACCCGGGACCACTCGTGGTCAATTGGTGATATATACCACCACGGGGCAGGTGGTGAAACAGCTGTTCGATGGAATCATCCAGCCACAGAAAATCTACACCATCAGCTGGGATGGTACCGACAGCACGGACAAACCGGTTGCATCCGGCCTCTATCTCTACCGGCTCCAAACCGAAAAAGCATCCTATAGCAGACGGATGATCATGCTGAAATAATCTTCGAAACAGCACGTTCTTCCATGGTGCGAAGAACCAGTATATTGTTAAAAACGGGCTTTTCTGCAATGCGTGAAGCCCGTTTTTTGCGTTTGGGGTAAGTATGAAAAAAGCGTCAGAGTGTTTTCCTCTACTGCCCCCGTTGTCCAGACAGAAAAACCGTTTGTATAAGTTAACATTCAGCCCGCAAGTGAAGTGATGTATTGACAGAATTTTTACTCAACTTCAGCTTCGTATCCAGTAGAAAAAAGGAGAATGTCGATGAATATCACCTTTACAGTCAACAACCCGGTAAAAGCCGGCGAGTTATTGGATGTTTTTAAATCCGTGGGGTGGGATAGAAGTGCTCATGATATTGTTGCAGCTTTTGAAAATTCCTATTATGTGTGTGCATGGGATAGGAAGAAGTTGGTAGGTTTTGCCCGTGCCATATCAGACAGGTATTATTACACCTCCATCTTTGATGTGGTGATTCGCCCAAAATTCCAGAAAAAAGGTATCGCAAAAATCCTGATGCATATCCTGCAGGAAGAGTTTTCCGGCACCTGTTTCTTTTTGTCATACACCGAAGGTAATCGGGATTTTTATGTTAAATGCGGTTTCAAAGACAATCCCGGCTGCATGTACATCCTCAAAGACGGTCCTTCCAAAGCATCCCTGGCTCTTCTGAAACCGGCAACAAACCCTTTTGAAAAGCTATGAATTCTCCCGATCTAAAAGTTCATTGATCCGTTCCATATCCCTCTCCGCTGCGGCCAGATGCCCAAGTTTTCGGTGGGCCATTTCTCTGGTAATGAAGGAAGATAGAGAGGCTGGATCCAGAGCTATTGCGCGATTACATATTTCCACAGCTTCTTCCAGAAGTTCCTTTTTATAAAGGATGTCAGCATATATCGAAAGTGCCAAAACACTTTTTGGCTCCATCTGCACCGCTTTCTGGCTATAGAGCAGTGCGGTATTCAATTGCCCCACTTTCCCATACATTTTACTTATGATGATATAGCCGTAAGATTCTTCGGGGAACTCCTGGATGGCAGCCAGGCAGGAATTGATCGCTTCATCCACTTTACCTTGCATAAAGAGCAATTCACCCCGTTCAACCAGAAGGGCGCCACCAATATAGTTTTCCACAGCGGTATCAATGGCTTCGATTGCTGCATCCAATTGACCGAGCTCTGCATAACACTGGGAAATGCTGTAATAGAGAAATGGATCGTCGGTGCCTCGTTTTTCCATCCTGTTCAGATAAAAAAGCGCAGAATGAAAATCACCCTTTTCCCGATAAGCATTCCCTAATTCGATATAGGCCCGTTCTTCCCGGGGACGGAATTTTAACATCTCACTCCAATAGAGTATTTTTTTATCCGGATCATCAGTATCCGCAGGGAGCTCACGCCAATCATCATCGGGGAAAAAGTCGCCAAAGAGAGGAGCGTTATCTTCGGGGATGGTCTTCATGGCCCCGCCGGATGTGATGTATGCTTGCAAAAATGCACCAAAGGATTTTGCTGACATGCCCCATTCCTTGCAGGGTTCTTCGTGAAATGCGTCAAACAGGGGAGCTTCGCCATCAATGAGAGGTTGGGGAAACACCAGAATCTCACCATTGGGTGCACTGCACACCGGCACCACCGGATACACTGACATCCGGAAAGCGTCCATCTTCCAACCATCCTCGGCACGATACCGATATTGATCATAAAGCTCATCGATGCTGAAGATGCGTATCACCTCCTGTTCCAGAGCTTCTATTCCACTTCTCCGGGCAACTGCAACAAGGGCATCTGGGCAAATGACCCCACCATTGTGGGCTTGCAGAAAAACTTTATAGGATGCGGGCAAATCGATACCCAACAAGAGTTCAACCCGCTGAATAGTGGCAAGAGAGACCGGTTCATTAAAATAGCACTTTTCCGGATGCTGCAAAATCAGCTGCTCCAGATTCTTCAATACTGTTTCCATGTTCACCTCATCATACAAAGAGCAAGGGATAAAAAGCAAGATACCGATGTCCAGATAAAAAAAGAGGAGCCCATGACTCCTCCCTTTTACCGACCTGTTTGCCGTATATTTTTGCAGAAAATCTGCCTGATTATATCTGAGCGATAGCGTTTTCTGCGGCTTTTATCAATACATATTTGGTGGGCGCCGAGGTAAGCAATGGATGCGTGCCTACCTGGAAGCAGACCAGTTCATACACGGTCACATTTTTCTGGATGGCCAGTGCAATCACGTTTATCAGTTCCCCTGCGGATTTGCCACCACATATTTCGCCACCAATTACAGCACCATTTTTAGGCGATACAATAAGCTTTACAAGGAGACTGGATGTACCTGGCAAAGTTCCCGGGTGACGGTCAACATCTTCAAACTTACCTACCAGAAATTCGATATTTGCGGCAGAAGCAGCTTGTTCGATAGCGCCAGCCGAAGCAAATACATGATTGTGGACTTCGGTAGAAAATACCGATAATGTGCCGGCAAAGTCCCGTAACAGCCGGATGCTGAAGAGGTTGTATCCCAGAATCCGTGCTTCTGCGGTAGCTGTGGATGCCAGCATGATGTTGTCGCTATCACCGGTAATAAATCCCTCGGTACTGGAACAATCCCCCACTGCAAAGACATCGGGAGTTTTGGTGCGCAGGTAGCGATCTATGGCGATAGCGCCATTTTCATTGATCCTCAGACCAGCATCTGCAGCCAGTTTTGTATTTGGTTTGTAGCCGATTGCCGAGATCACGATGTCAGCTGGTAATGTTCTGCCATCAGCCAGTTTCACACCGGTCACGTGCCCAGCTTCTCCCACTATTTCTGCCACCCGTGTATTGGTAAAAAGTTTCACTTTGGTTTTCCGGATTTGTGAATCTGCCCGAGCTGCCAGATCTTCGGAAAAAGCGCGGTAGAGACAGTATTTTTCCATCTCGATAAGAGATACATCTTTGGAGTCATTGGCAGCTAATTGTTCAGCCACTTCCACACCGATGAAACCTCCGCCGATCACCACAACAGACTTTGCTGCATCGGTTTTGGCTTTCAGTTTATCGATGGCTGTATAACTTTTTTTGATGTATTCTACGCCATCCAGATCATACCCTGGTAAAAAGGTGGGTATCGCGGGTATGGAGCCGGTTGCAAAGACCAGTTTATCGAAGCCATAGGTGGCACCGGATAGGGTGGTAACAACTTTATTTTTCACATCTACCTTGGTAGCAGGATCCACCAACACTTCTCCTCCGGCATCGATAAAAGGTTTTGGCCCCATTATATTTTTGGATACATCTCCCAACACGCCAAAGATGTAGGGAATGCCGCAGGGAACCAATCCCTTGGACTCTTCTTTCAGCATCAAAAAACTCTTTCCCGGGTTTTGCTTGATGCCGGTAACACCGGTGATAATGCCGGATGGCCCTCCGCCTAAGATAATAACATCATACTGTTTCATAACAGCCTCCATATATTTTTTTATATCCATATCCTATCACGATGCAATTAAATTTTATCCATCTGACTTCATGATTTTGCGAGCAATTAATTTAGTTCCCCTTCTTTGTCAATGGCTTATTTGACGGTGTCAAAGGATGCGGTGAAAAAATACTTTTCCCGGTTTATCAATATGAATTTACGATCACTTTCAGGAGTGTCATTGGAATATTTCAGGCAGAATTATGCTCACGATATAAGAGCTTTTTCTTTGCTCTTTGAAAATAGTATTTGGTACCTAAGGCAAAGCTCCCTGCCGCAGCAGGGAGCTTTTGTTATCTGCTACATCTGTGTTATTTTACTTTATCCGCAGCGATCTTGCGACCGGCATCCAGCGCAGCAATATTGGCATTAACCACCGCTTCGCCTTTGCGCCCGAAGACCTTGGCGATAGTGGTTTTCAGCCCTTCATAATTCAAGCCAAGCACAAAGCTTGCAGCCCCCAAAATCACGATATTCATCGAACGCGGACTGCCCAGCTCTTTGGCTATGGCATCAGCATCAATGAGAAGATGATTTTTCACCTTTTCGGCTTCGGCATACAGAGCAGCTTCTTCCGGATAGTTATTGATATTTTTAAATGGCGTTTTGTTGGTGATTATCCATCCTTCTTCCGACAGATAGGGTACATAACGCAGCGCTTCCATGGGCTCTACAGACAAGATCACGTCGCACCGTCCCATAGGAATGAGGTCTGAGTAGATAGGCTGATCTGAGATCCGCAGATGTGATTGAACATCGCCACCTCGCTGGCTCATGCCGTGAACTTCCGCCTGTTTCAGGTTCAGTCCCTCTTCGATGGCTGCAGCGCCAATAACCGACGCAATGGTAAGGATGCCCTGTCCACCAACTCCTGCAAGTATGATATCTTTCTTCATTTCACTCTCCTCCTACTTCTTTTTGCTGGCTTTGCGACGCAAGGTCTGGACGCATTCCCGTCGGGGGATGATCACAGATACACCATTGTAGGCAAATTCTTCTTCGATCACCTTCACGTTTTCGTCATGAAGCCGTGAGAGAGGAGTTATCACCCGGATGTGTTCTTTTTCGATACCCATACCCATGCAGATTTCTTCCAGCCGATTATGCGCTGTGTAGTCCTGACCACCAGTCATCCCGGTAGTACTGTTATCAAGGATAATCACTACGATATTGGTTTTATCGTAAATGCAGTCCAGCAAACCTGTCATGCCCGAGTGACTGAAGGTTGAGTCGCCGATCACGGCAACGGCGGGGAACAATCCGGCTGCGGATGCACCCTTGGCCATCGGGATAGAAGCGCCCATATCCAGGCAGGTGTTGATAGCATGATAGGGAGGCATAAAGCCCAGAGTATAGCAGCCGATATCGCTGAACACATGGCCGGGGCCATAGGGTTCGATGGCGGTATTTAAGGCTCTGAAGGAATCACTGTGAGGACATCCAACGCAGAGTGCTGGTGGACGACCGGTAACCACTTCGGGAACCGGTGCATCGGTGCCTTCGGGCAAGCCCAGGGCGACCATTACTTTATTGGGATTCATCTCGCCATCACGACTGAAAGTGCCATCCAGGCGGCCGATGATCTTGGTGTTTGGCATGTAGCCTTTAATCATCTCTTCCACCAATGGCTGACCTTCTTCCAGCACCATGATTTTGTCACACTCAGCCATGATACGGTTGATATATGTGCGCGGCAGCGGATATTGACTGATCTTCAGAATGGGATAGGGGCAGGTCTTTCCTACGAAAACTTCCTTCAGGTAATTATAGGCCAATCCGCAGGCGATAATGCCCAGGGAAGTGTCTGTGCCTTCTTCATACCAGTTAAAGGGAGATTCTTCGGAAGCTTTTTCCATCTCCGGTTGCAAAGCGATAAGGGCTTTGTATTTTTTCCGGGAAAAAGCGGGAAGTAACATAAATTGGTTTGGATCCTCCGGCAGTTTCAGCTCATTTTCCGGCATTGGCTCCCGGCATTCAACGCCAGCGCGGGAGTGCGAAAGCCGAGTGGTAAGACGGATCATAATGGGTAATTTAAAGTGTTCGGACAGATTGAATCCATGGAAAGCCATATCGTATGCTTCCTGCTGATTTGAAGGTTCCAGGCACGGAATCATGGCAAACTTGGCATAAAAGCGGGAATCCTGCTCATTTTGGGATGAGTGCATCGATGGATCATCGGCTACGGCCAGCAGATTGCCACCGTTGGCTCCTACAAAGGCCGAATTCATAAAGGGATCTGCCGCAACATTTAAGCCCACATGTTTCATGCAGCTCATGGTGCGCTTTCCAGTATAACTCATCCCTACAGTGGCTTCCACAGCAGTCTTTTCGTTTGACGACCAGGTACGGTGAATATCCCGTTCAGCAGCCAATTCGCTCCTCTGAATATACTCCATAATTTCTGTGGAAGGAGTTCCCGGATAGGCAAAACAACCAGACATGCCAGCATCCATAGCACCTTGTGCCAAGGCTTCGTCACCCAGTAACATTAGTTTTTTCATGTTCGCTCCTTGTGTTATTATTACAATTTTGTAAACCAAATTAGAAATGGAGCATTTTCGCACAAGCATTTTGTTTGACACATAGAGGTATAAAGAGAAGTTGGAGAAGAAAAATAATGAATCAAAGGGTTGAATAAGGATGTGACCATGGGGCAACGAGATTTTTTCTTACTTTTCCAGAGCTATGTGCAAGTAAACAAGCTCATCCAACCTGGTGACAAAGTGGTTGTCGGTTTTTCCGGAGGTGCTGATTCCACCGCTCTTTTACTGGCTCTCTCGCATCTCAGAACTTCTATCCGCTTCTCCATTCTGGCAGCTCACATCAATTACCATTTGCGGGGAGAAGACTCCATGCAGGACGAAGCCTTTGTGAAGGAATTTTGTTTTAGCCGCAACATTGCTCTGGTGTTAAAGAATGCACCAATATCACCGAAGAGCGGTATGGAAGCCAAAGCCCGGGAAATCCGTTTCACCTATTTCAACAGTCTGAAAGAACTCTATCACACCAACAAAATCGCATTGGGACACCACAAAGGAGACCAAGCCGAAACGGTGCTCTTTCGACTGATGCGTGGCGCAGGGATAAATGGTCTCAAAGGAATCACACCCAGCAGTGATACAATTATCCATCCGCTCCTGCCCTTTTCTCGGGAGGACATCGTAGCCTACCTCACCAGCCAGAAGATATCCTGGCGAGAAGACCTCTCAAACCAGAACACTCTCTACAGTCGCAACAAAATCCGCAACGACCTTCTCCCCTGGATTCGCACCAATATCAATCCCAATATCACAGACCAGCTGGCATCTACAGCGACGATATTTTATGAAACCGATCAGATTCTGGCCGAGATGGCATCCAGACGAATAAAAAGTGTGATACTCTACCAGGATGAAACCGCCATCCATCTTAACCTCACACCACTGCAAAAATGGCGGAGCGTGTTGCGCTTTTATCTGTACCGCAAGGCCTTTGCCCAGCTGGTGGGAGCCAATTCCGATTTTTATCAGAGCCATTTTGATGCTATCGAGGCGATGTCTGCATCCAACGGTAGCAAATACATCACCCTCCCACACAATGTTGTGGTGCAGAAACAATATCAGACTATCATATTCAGGGATGTATCCGGCATAGAAAAGATAGATGTGAATAACAAAAAAGTGCTCACATCACTGCGCTCCCGGTTTAGCTTTGAAGGATGGCGCATCAGCATGAAAAAGCTCAAGAAAATGCCTACTAATCGCTATCCCTTTGAAGATCCTTTCATCACCTACATTGATCTGGATGCGATAACGTTTCCTATCACGATACGTCACCGTCAATCCGGTGATCGCTTTGTGCCGATGGGGATGAAAAACAGCAAAAAGCTGAAGGATTTTTTCATTGACGAAAAAGTCCCGAAATTTGAAAGAGATAAAGTATTGATATTTTGTGATGATGCAAAAATCATCTGGGTGTGCGGTCTTCGCATAGATAATCGGGTAGTGACGACCTCCGACACATCTAATCTTTTACGGATAAAAGTAGAGCGGGTAGCCACCCGGAAAATGCGGGCTGCCGAGCGAGTGAAAACGAGGAACTAATGAATAACGACATAAAACGAGTGGCCTTTACCGAAGTTCAGATACGCAAGCGGGTAGCCGAGCTAGGCGCTGAAATTTCTAGAGATTACAAAGGGAAAAATCCCTTGCTGATCTGCATCTTGCGGGGAGCCGTGGTATTTGCTTCCGATCTGCTTCGGGCTATAACCATCCCTGCTGAAATTGATTTCATGGCCCTTTCCAGCTATGGTGCCAGCACGGTTTCGTCGGGAATAGTAAAGATTAAAAAAGACATCGATGTGGACCTGAAAGACCGGCACCTCATCATCGTGGAAGATATCATAGACAGCGGCTTGACTCTGGATTACCTGAGCAAATATCTGGAAAATCACAAACCAGCTTCTGTGAAAATCTGCACCTTTCTCGATAAGCAGGAATCAAGAAAAGTGGACTTGAAAGTCGATTACATCGGCTTCCCGGTGGAAAATGAATTTGTCGTAGGATACGGATTGGATTTTGCCGAAAAATACCGTAACCTTCCTTACATCGGAATTTTGAAAGAGGAGATTTATACCTAACATGGCATACGGAACAAACAACAATAAGCCCCAACCCCCAAAAAACGGTAAATTACCGCCAAAAATGAAGAAGACTCAAACCATTACTTTTTGGATTGTCATCATTCTGTTTCTGCTGTTAATGTATCAATTTTCTCAAAATACCAGCAATGCCAAAGCTGAAGAAATTTCCTTTACGCAGTTTCAAACCATGGTTGACAGCGGCACAATAGCGGAAGTGCAGCTCAATGGTCTGGATATGGCCATCACCGACGTTAATGGCAAAAGATATACCACCTATCTCTCTTTCGAGCCTGATTCTCAATTTATCTCCGGGCTCAGTAAATCCGGGATAAACGTAAAAGGTAAACGCCCTTCCACATTTATGGGGTTGTTTTGGAACATTTTGCCGGTTCTTTTACTTATTGGATTCTGGATTTTTATGATGCGGGGAATGCGAGGCGGTACTGGCCAGGCTTTTAGCTTTGGCAAAAGCAGAGCCCGTCTGGCCATCAGTGGAAAAACCAAAGTGAGTTTCAAAGATGTGGCTGGAGTCGATGAAGCCAAAGAAGAGCTGGAGGAAATCGTAGAATTTCTCAGGGCACCGGAGAAGTTTCAGCGACTGGGGGGGCGGATACCTCGTGGCGTGCTGCTTTTAGGGCGGCCAGGTACCGGGAAAACCCTTTTGGCAAAAGCCGTAGCCGGGGAAGCCAAAGTTCCCTTTTACAGCATCAGCGGCTCCGATTTCGTGGAAATGTTTGTGGGCGTAGGAGCATCTCGCGTGCGGGATATGTTCGCAGAATCTAAAAAGAACGCTCCCTGCATCGTCTTTATCGATGAGATAGACGCTGTGGGCCGCCATCGTGGCTCCGGCCTGGGAGGCGGCCATGACGAGCGTGAGCAAACCCTGAATCAATTATTGGTAGAGATGGACGGCTTTGACCCCAATGCGTCGGTGATCATCATTGCCGCCACAAACCGCCCCGATGTTCTGGACCCTGCATTATTACGACCAGGGCGGTTTGATCGCCAGATTGTGGTCGATTTACCAGACATCAAGGGCCGTGTAGCTATTTTGCGGGTTCACACCCGGGTTTTACCCATTTCAAAAAACGTCAATCTGGAGATCATAGGCCGGGCAACTCCGGGATTCAGTGGCGCAGATCTGGCAAACCTGGCAAATGAAGCTGCGCTGTTGGCAGCCCGAAAAAACCGTAAGAAAATCGAGATGGATGATTTTGAAGAAGCCAAAGACAAGGTAACCCTCGGCAAGGCCAAAAAGAGCAGAGTAATCCCCGATGATGATAAATTGATCACCGCATACCACGAGATTGGTCATGTATTGTGCGGCATCTTCCAGGAAAAGACGGAGCCGGTTCATAAAGTCTCCATTATTCCCCGGGGACTCACTGGCGGCGCCACTCATTACCTCCTCACCGATAAAGTACATTACACTCGCACCTATCTGGAGCAAACCATCGTTACGCTATTGGGGGGACGCTGTGCCGAAGAAGTCCAATTTGGTGAAATCACCACCGGAGCATCCAACGATATCCAGCGGGTAACTGACCTTGCCAGGAAAATGGTAACCCTGTGGGGCATGAGCGACAAGATCGGGCCTATGGCCATTGGCCGCCAGGAAACCGAAGTCTTCCTGGGCCATGATATCTCCCATCACGATACCATCAGCAATGACATGGCCAAGCTCATAGACAGCGAAGTAAAGGCCCTGGTGACTGCCGCTTATGGAAAGGCATCCAGAATACTGCAGGAAAACAAAAAGTTGCTCACGATTCTCAGTGAAGAATTGACCGAGAAAGAGACATTGGTTGCTGACGAGATTTACTCAATCGTGCTGGAAAATGTCAATGATGACAAACGAGCGTTCATCACCGAAAAATACGACAAAGCTAAAGCGATGGCCATAGATACTTCTGCAGAAGCAGCTCAGGATGTTCAAACAGAGTTGAAATTTGATACTCCCGATGATGAGAACCCTCCTGCCGATAATGAAGCGGGAGAACCCACCGACACACCAGAGCCATCAGAAGAGAAATAGCATGGAACAGATGCACGGAACAACCATCTTAGGGGTGAAGCGCGACGGCCACGTAGCTGTGGGCGGCGATGGTCAGGTAACTATGGGTAACACCGTTGTAAAAGGCGCTGCGCAGAAAATCAGAACCCTCAACAACGACACCGTAATCGCCGGATTTGCCGGAGCAACAGCAGATGCATTTACCCTCTTTGAAAAATTTGAAGGCAAACTGAAACAATACAAAGGCAACCTGCGCAAAAGCGCTGTAGAACTGGCCAAAGAGTGGCGCAGCGACCGCATCCTGCGCAAGCTGGAAGCCATGATAATAGTAGCCGATAACACCACGTTGCTCCTCATCAGCGGCACTGGTGACGTATTGGAACCCGATGACAACATCATCGCTATCGGCTCCGGGGGCAACTATGCTCTGGCCGCCGCTCGGGCATTGTACCAAGAGACACCCCTGGGAGCACGAGACATTGTGGAAAAATCGGTAAACGTTGCGGCAGACATCTGCATCTTCACCAATCACTCCATTACCATAAAGGAACTCTAATGAAAAATCTCACACCGCAAAATGTTGTTAAGGAACTGGATAAATATATTATCGGACAGGACAAAGCGAAACGGGCCGTGGCCATTGCACTCCGTAACCGTTGGCGCAGACAGCAGGTAACAGGTGAACTTCAGCAGGAGATCATGCCTAACAATATCATCCTGATTGGCCCCACAGGGGTGGGAAAAACCGAGATCGCCCGTCGCCTCTCACGATTGGCAAACGCACCCTTCATCAAGGTGGAGGCATCGAAATTTACCGAAGTGGGTTACGTAGGCAGGGATGTGGAATCTATGGTGCGCGAGCTGATGAATATTGCCATCAATGAAGTACGCTCTGAGATGACGGAAGCAATCATTGCCGATGCAGAAAACAAGGCACGGGAACGGCTTCTTGATCTGCTGATGCCACCGCCACCTGCATCCGGTACCGATACAGCCGAAGAGCAGGAGGCAAAAGATGAGCGGTATCAGCGCTCACGGGAAAAATTCGCTGCTAAGCTGGATAGTGGCCAATTGAACGAACGGGATGTGGAGATTACGCTGCAAAATACTCCCATGCCCCATGTGGAGATTTTTTCCAATACCGGCATGGAAAACTTCGATATGCAGTTGGGCGAATTGATGGCCGGTATCTTGCCATCCAATAAAAGCAAAAAGAAAAAGAAAGTAAAGGTTCCCGAAGCCTTTGACTATCTGGTAGCCGAGGAATCGAGCCGGATGGTAAACAAAGACGCCGTAATAGGAGAAGCCCGTCACCGGGTGGAAAATGACGGTATTATCTTCATCGATGAGATAGACAAAATCGCCGATTCCGGCCGACATGAAGGTAGCGTGGATGTCTCCCGCTCCGGAGTTCAACGGGATTTGTTGCCCATCGTAGAGGGATCAAACGTTCCCACTAAATATGGAATCATCGATACTTCTCACATCCTCTTTATCGCTGCTGGCGCCTTTTCCATGGCAAAACCCTCAGACCTCATTCCCGAGTTGCAGGGCCGTTTCCCCATCCGTGAAGAGCTCCACAGCCTCAGCAAAGATGATCTCAAAAAAATTCTGGTACAGCCCAGAACCGCACTGAGTAAACAGTACAAAGCACTGTTTGCCACTGAAGGAGTGAAGCTGATTTTCCGTGAAGACGCTATCGAAACCATTGCAGAATATGCTGCCCAAGCTAATATCAAGATGGAAGATATCGGTGCACGTCGCCTCAACACCATCATGAACGCCCTGCTGGAAAATTACCTCTTCGACATGCCTGAGAAAAAAACCAAACAAGTTACCATCACCAAAAATATCGTCATCGATAAACTCGACTCTGTGATTCACGACGAAGATTTATCGAAATTTATCTTATAACAAAAAGGAATATCTGTGGAAGAAACGGCGCCATCGGCCACATCATTCCATCTCCAATATCCACCAAAAACCGTGATATCACCGCTATTCGGGACAGTCTTACCCTGCCGCCGATCCAACACCATTATCGAATTTATCGGTTAAAAAAGGAGTTTTCCATGAACTATCGTTCTCTGTTTCTTACCATCATTTTTATTATAGGATGCAGCCTCTCTCAGGCCGCAATTTCTCTTCCAGCCCAGGATGCCGTAATCCTTACCCCGGTAAGTACTTTCGATTTTGATCAGATAAACGAGTCTTCCACCTTGGTAAAAAGCCGTACCTGGAAAGACGTTTTCTGGACCCTTAACGACTCCGGCGACTGGGCACGGATTTTTCCCATCACTGCCACAGGTGCTATCATTCGACCCGAATGGAACAGCAACTATCAGGGTGTGCAAATACCCAATGCCGTGAATATCGATTGGGAAGAAATGGCGGTGGATAATCATGGGAATCTCATCATCGGTGCCTGCGGAAACAATGGCAACAGCCGCAAAGACCTGGCTCTGTACATCCTGCCTGAACCCATGCCGCAACTCACCGAGACTACCCGGGTAAGCCAGGTCATTCCCTTTTATTATCCCCAACAAACCAGCTTTCCTGCGGTGCCAAATAACTTCGACTGCGAAGCGGTTTTTTGCGCCTTTGATCATATCTACCTCCTTACCAAACATCGGGCAGATACCCGAACCTGCCTCTATCGCTTCGATTCACTGCATCCCGATAAGCCAAATCCCGTAACCCTGCTGGATACTTTTGACATCGGTGGCATGGTTACTGCGGCTGATGCCACTCCAGACGGCACCAAGCTGACAGTACTTACTTACAACAATATCTGGGTATTTCAAAGTGAGACCGATGACTACTTCCATGGCAGGATGTTCTGGCTGCCCATCAGCGCCAAACAATGCGAAGGAATTTGCTTCGATGGGAATATTTTGCGCATCACAAATGAGCAGATGGAATTATTTGAAGTGCCGCTGGATCAGCTGATCGAGGTTACACCAAAAAGGTAAAAATCTAGGAGTGAATCTGGGTGGTTTTCCACCGCCCTGTGCGGTAAATACGGTAGGCCAGGATAGCGATAATCAGATTACTGAAAACCATTGACCACCACAGGGCATCAAAGGGCGATGCAGCCAAGGGCCGGGCAATGGCGGTAAGGATGCCAAAAATCACACCATCATGCAGCGGGATAATCTCCAGCAATTTACCCGAAAGCAGATAGACGAAGGGAATACGCAAAAACCACAGTCTGGCGATGTTGAGTAACATCGTGGGCCGGGTGTGGCCAGAGCCATTGAACACTCCCATAAATATAAACACAACCCCAAAGAGTAGTGACGCCAGAGAGGTAACTCTAAACATGCGTTTACCTATCTCTATCACCGCCGGATCATTGATGAAAAACCGGGTGAGATGGGCTCCGAAGAAAAAGATCACACTGCATCCTGCCAACATAATGACCATGATAACCCGGAAGGCGATCTTCACACTTTTCACGGCACGCCCCACTTCCCCTGCTCCCAGGTTTTGTCCCACGATGCTGGCAAGAGCATTGCTGATGCCCATTGCCGGCATCATGAAAAAACTTGTCATGCGATTGCCGATGGAAAATACCGAGATCACCACGGTGCCAAAACTGTTTACAAATCCCTGCAAAATGAGAAACCCAAAACTGGTCATGGACTGTCCCAAAGAGGCAGGGATACTGATACGCAAGATTCTTCGCATCATATCTTTACGGGGTACTAAATCTGCCATCCGGGGAATGATGATCCGGGATCTGGTACGGATATACCATACCGATAACAATGCCGCAACTACGCGGGAAAAGAGAGTACCGTAGGCTGCACCCATGGTTTCCATCCGTGGAACAGGGCCCACACCAAAGATAAGAATGGGATCGATAACGATGTTTATCCCCACAGAAATGATCTGCACCCGCATGGGAGAAACCGTGTCCCCCAGTCCGTGGGAAAAGCTCTGGTACGAGAGGAAGATAAACATGAAAACGATGCCGGTGAGGATGATGGAAATGTATTGGCGTGCCATGGTGTAAATTTCTGGTGGTACCTGCAGCAGGACCAGAATCTGATCCAGAAAGATAAAGCTGAGGGAGAGAAATATCACGCAGAAGACAGCCAGAATATCGATAAATTGCCCCACCACTTCCCGCAGTTTATTCAGCTCGCCAGCACCTTTGTACTGAGAGATCAACGAAGTACCGGCCACCACAAAGCCAAAGCCAAAGGATGATAAAAAGAAAACCAGGGGAAACGCTATTCCCGCTACGGAAACCGCATTCCGGGCATTGGCACCCAGTTTTCCCAGCCAGAATGCATCGGTGAGATTGTAGAAGGTCTGCATGAAATTGGACAGCATGATGGGCAATGACAACGTGATGAGATTTTTCAGCACGTGGCCTTGGGTTAAATCCATGCCGGTATTCTGTCGTTTCATCTGCCTTCTCCTTTTCATTATGCCACATGCAGAGAATCGCTATTTCGGTCAATGATAAAGCCGCATAAGTTGCCCTGAATCGGGTACCTCTATCCGGGAAATCACATCTGGTCACAACAAACAACAAGGCGCCCGACTTGTATGAGTCGGGCGCATCGGCAATTCAGGGATTCAGATTATTTATCTTCCGCCATTTTTCTGTATTCTTCATAGCGGTTTTTTGCATAGGTGTCGAAGGCTTTGCGGAATCCTTCAACTTTTTCAGGGAAGGTGCGTTCCAGCGATGTATAGCGTTTTTCGTTATTGAGGAAATCACCGACGGGGATTTTAGGTTTTCTGGAATCCAGAATGAAGGGATTTCTGCCTTCGGCTTTCAGGGTTGGATTGTACCGATAAAGAAGCCAATAGCCTGTATCCACAGCTTTCTTCTCTTCTTTTTGGCTCATGCTCATGTCTATACCATGGTTGATACAGGGAGCATATGCCACAACGATAGCGGGTCCATCATAGCTTTCGGCTTCTTTCATGGCTTTCACCAGCTGATTTTTGTTGGAGCCCATAGCCACGGATGCCACATAGACATAGCCATAGCTCATCATCATCTTGCCCAGGTCTTTCTTCACCGTCTTCTTTCCAGATTCGGCAAACTTGGCCACAGCCCCCAGAGGAGAAGCTTTGGATGCCTGTCCACCGGTGTTGGAATACACTTCGGTATCCACTACCAGAATGTTGATATTCCTGCCGGATGCCAGCACGTGATCCACGCCGCCGAAACCGATGTCATAAGCCCAGCCATCACCACCGAAGCACCATACGGATTTTTCGATGAAATAATTTTGCAGTTCTTTGATTTTGTTCAGCACTTTTTTCCGTTCGTCATTCACACATACCTTCAGTACAGTGCCAAGGAGCTCTTTGATTTTTGCAGCATTTTCTTTGGCTGCTGCGTCCACATCCTGCCAGTGATCCACAGCGTATTGCAGTGCATCACCAAAGCCCCTGATACCCTTAACCATTTCCAGTGTTTCACCACCTTTGGCTTCAGCATCTTTCATCATGGATGCAAACTCGTCTGAGCCCATGTCTGCAAGGATTTTGGTTACGGCAGATTTCAAAATCTTACGGTTTGAATCTACGGCCAAACGCATTCCCATGCCGTATTCAGCATTATCTTCAAACAGGCTGTTTGCCCAGGATGGTCCGTGTCCTGCACTATTTTTACAGTAGGGGATGGTGGGGAATGTTCCGCCCCAGATGGAGGTACATCCGGTAGCATTTGCAATGATCATGCGATCACCGAAAAGCTGAGTAAGTAGCTTAATGTAGGGAGTTTCACCGCATCCTGCGCAGGCGCCGGAGAACTCAAGCAAAGGCTGTTTGAACTGGCTGCCTTTCACACTATCTTCTTTGTTTGCGCCCAATACATCGGTGGGAAGGGTTTCAAAGAACTCGGCATTTTGCTTCTCGCCTTTAGCCCGTTGGTCTTCCAGAGAGCTTATTTGCAGAGCGCCTACGGGGCATTCATTCACGCAAACCATGCAACCTTGGCAGTCTTCGGTATATACCTGAATTTTGTAGCGTAAATTTTTATCAGCGCCGCGAGCTTCAAGGGTATTGAAGCTTTCGGGAGCGTCAGCCAAATTTGCCGGATCGATGAGTTTTGCACGGATTGCTGCATGAGGACAAACGAAGGAACACTGGTTACATTGGATGCATTTTTCTGGATCCCACTCGGGAATGAAAGGTGCTACACCGCGTTTTTCCAGTTTGGCAGTTCCGCTGGGAACAAAACCATCAAAGGGCATTTCGCTTACTTTGATACTATCCCCTTTTTCTCGCATGATGGGCTCGATAACGGTGCGGGTAAATTCGTCAGCATCGTCGGCAATGAGTTTTTTCTCTGCTTTGCAGGCTTCGGGAAGAGATGCGGGAACAGCGATTTTTACCAACGCTTCATTGGTTGCATCCACTGCTTTCCAGTTCATTTCCACAATTTCCCGACCTTTTTTCATGTAGGATTTTTCGATAGCTTTCTTGATCATGGCAATAGCTTCTTCCCGGGGAAGAACCTCAGAGATGATGAAGAATGCAGCCTGCATCACGGTATTGATGCGACCGCCCAAGCCGATTCGGTTGGCAATTTCCAGCGCATTGATGTTGTATAATCGTACTTTTTTCTCAATAATGGTTTTCTGCATATCCTTGGTAAGGTGACTGAAAACTTCGTCGCTTTCCCACGTAGAGTTCAGCAGGAACACGCCGTTTTCCTTGATGCCTTCCAGCAGATCATATCTTCCGATGAATGCCGGATTGTGGCAGGCGATGAAGTCAGCATTTACGATGAGGTATTCACTCTGGATGAGCTTTTTACCAAAACGCAGATGACTGCGGGTGATACCACCGGATTTCTTGGAGTCATACTGGAAATATCCCTGTGCATACATATCGGTGTTATCGCCGATAATCTTGATCGAGTTTTTATTGGCTCCCACAGTACCGTCAGAGCCCAGACCCCAGAATTTGCAGGAGATAGTACCGGCGGGACTGGAGTTGATTGGTGTAGAGAAATCCAGAGAAGTATGGGTTACGTCATCATTGATACCCACGGTGAAGCCATGAGTGCATGCGCCATCAAGGTGCTGATAAACGGCATTAACCATGGAGGGAGTAAATTCTTTGGAAGAAAGACCGTAACGTCCGCCCACAATGGTAAGCTCTTTGTGATCTTTCAGTGCAGCAACGATATCCAGATAAAGTGGCTCGCCAATAGAACCTGGTTCTTTGGTACGATCCAGCACTGCGATTTTTTTCACCGATGCTGGAATCACATTTACCAGCGCTTCTACGGAGAATGGACGGTACAGGCGTACTTTTACCAATCCCAGCTTTTCACCTTTGGCATTGAGTGCATTGATGGTTTCTTCGATTGTATCACAACCGCTGCCCATGGCAACGATGATCTTTTCTGCATCTGGAGCACCTACATAATCAAACAGATGATAACTGCGGCCAACGATGCCAGAGACTTTGTCCATGTATTCCTGAACAATGGCGGGAGTTGCATCATAGTATTTATTGACCGTTTCACGCCCCTGGAAATAGACATCGGGATTCTGAGCACCCACTTTTACCCGTGGAGCTTCAGGATTGAGTGCGCGGCTGCGGAATTCTTTGATGTAATCCATTTCCACCAATTCTTTTAAGGTGTCGTAATCAATTATTTCGATTTTTTGAATTTCATGGCTATTACGGAAGCCATCAAAGAAATTGAGGAATGGTACTTTGCTCTTCAGGGTTGCCAGATGAGAGACAATCGCCAGATCCATTATTTCCTGAATAGAACTTGCTGCCACCAGTGCAAAACCGGTGTTGCGGGTACTCATCACGTCAGAGTGATCTCCAAAGATAGAGAGTGATTGTGCGGCAAGGGAGCGTGCGGATACGTGAAACACGGTAGGTAACATTTCACCGGCAATCTTGTGCATGTTGGGAAGCATGAGCATCAGTCCCTGAGATGCGGTAAAGGTTGTGGTGAGGGCACCTGCGGAAAGAGCACCATGAACGGCGCCTGATGCACCTGCTTCAGATTGCATCTCCATCACTTCCACGGTTTCACCAAAAATATTTTTCCGCCCGTTTGCTGCCCAAAGATCAGCGTATTCTCCCATGGGAGAAGACGGCGTGATCGGGTAGATTGCTGCTACATCGCAAAAGGCATATGCCACGTGTGCGGCAGCAGTATTCCCATCAACTGTTTGTTTCTTGAATTCCTTCATAAAACCACCTCGTATATATTTATTAACCTTACTTTACTTAATTTTTTCAAACATTTTTCTTCGGACTTTTACGTCAACCTAATTAAGCAATGAAATTATCTCGATTCAGGAAAGTCATTTCTTATTATTCTTTTTCCGGGCTGGATGCATTAATCTGGTTTGATTGCTCCGGTGGTAATGTAAGCCGGAAATGCCTGAACTGGCCGGGTGCCAGTGAGTCGGAAGCGATGGATTGGCGCAGTTGCAAAATCTGATCTTGAATCAGAAAAGCATCTCGGGAATTACCCACAGATGCAGCCTCTTCCAGCAGATACCAGCTGAGGACTTTTTCTCCCATGTTGCCATAGGTGCGTGCCAGCGCAACGATCACATCAAATCGGCTCAGGGATGGCGGAGTGTATTGGTAAAGGGGCAAGAGTAGCTCCAAAGCCTCGTCATATCGGTTTAGATGCAGATACGCAGAGGCGGAGAGAAAGGCGATTTCTGCCTGCAAAGTACTATCTGCCACAGCATCCAGCCTCCGGAGATGCCGAAGCATTGCAGAATAATCCGCCCGCATTTTATCGTTCTCAATCAATTTCAAAATCACTTCGGAAGTATCGATTTTCACCGAATCCCGCAGGAGGGTTTCATAAACATCGTTGGCTTCTGCATAGAGCTGATTTTGCTCGTAAATGCGGCCGATGGTCTGCATCAAATCGGGATCCAGATGCTGCTCTGCCTGAAGAAGCTCTGTGAGCTTTTCTATAGCCGTGGCCGGATCCAGTTGCTGTACATATTGACAGAAGCTTTGTTTTATCAAGGTCTTTATCGAATCGTTTTCGCTCTGAACAAAAATCTCAGAAAGGGTTTCTACAGCCCGTTCCCACTTCCCCATCTTGCCATATGCCAGGCCACGATAGTAAGCGATAGAATCGTTTTGCACACCCTCCAATAACGAGTCCCGCAGAGCAGTGATCACCCACTGATATTCCTGTTTATCAAAATAATACCGGGCGAGATCCAGTCGATATCGCAGCTGATTTTGCACTACCGAATCTGCAGGAACAAACTCCTGCGCCAGGCAGCTGCCTACCGCAATCAATGCTAACATCAACGCAATCTGTTTCATACTGCATCCTGTGCAAAGAGGGCAGCTCCAAGAGCACCGGTGATAAGGGAATCCGGCGGTACCGAAATCTCGGATTGAAGCACATCACTCAATACTGCCTGCATGCCACTGTTTTTCGCCACGCCGCCGGTAAACACAATGGGTGCAGTCCAATGCAGCTGTGCAATCATGTTGCGGGTGCGCTTGGCTATAGCGCGATGGATAGAGGCAATGATGTCGGCAGGTTTGTGTTCTTTGGCGATGAGCCCGATGATTTCAGATTCGGCAAACACCACGCAGGTGCTGTTGATCTCCAGGTTCAGCTGCGATGTGGCAGCCAGGTACCCCAGAGTATCCACGGTGGTTTCCAGTATATGGGCTGCCACTTCCAAAAATCGTCCTGTGCCGGCGGCACAACGGTCATTCATCACAAAATCCTGCACATGACCTCCGGGACCTAACAAAATTGCTTTGGAATCCTGCCCGCCGATGTCGATCACGGTACGGCAGGATGGAAACAGATGATACACGCCCCGGGCATGGCAGCTGATCTCAGAAATCACTTTTTGAGAAAAGGGCAAAATATTGCGCCCATAGCCGGTGGAATAGATCAGAGCCAGGTCATCCCGGCTCAGGCCGTTTTTGGTCAATCCATCCAGAAGAAGTTTTTCCGCCGTGTTGGCAGGATTGATTCCGGTAACATCGTGGGATCGATAGATGACGGATGCATCCTGCACAAACACCAGTTTGGTGGTGCGAGAGCCAGAATCGATACCGCAGGTAATAGGTTTCATGAGAAGCACCACACTTTCGCTGAATTGCACCGGTAAGCTTCCGTCGTCGTCACATCCGCTACCAGGCGCTGCCCCCGGAAGGGATTTATCCCACTTTCGGCACTGACCCCGGTGCCGGTAAGCACCACGATTCGTTTGGCGAAAGAAAGGGCGAGTTTCCTATCCATATTTACCTCAACTTATTTCAACACATGTATATACATCGCATCCGGATTGAAGTATTCCTTCGCCAGAGCATGGATGGCGTCAAGGGATACTTTGTTCAGTCGCTCATCCCGTTTGAGATAATAATCATACCCCAGTCCCAGCACATCCAATACGCTGAGCATCTGAGCCTGAGCCAGCATGCTTTCCTCGTCCTGCAGTCGCTGACCACGGATATAATTTTTGGTTTTTTGCAGATCTTCCGCCTTGATACCGTTGACCTTGATGCTCTGGAGAATCTCCAGAATAAGAGAAACAGTGCGCCTGGCTTCACGACGATCAACAATAGCGCCGGCAACGAAGTAGCCCATCTGACGAATGGCATCAAAATCAAATTCCGTGGAGTAGGCCAGGCCTCGTTCTTCCCGCAATTCATCAAAGAGGATGGAATCGTTGTCACCCCCGATGATCTCTGAGAGCACATTGAAGGCGGTATTTTTCTGAGTTTCCATAGCACTACATCCAAAGCCACCCACATGCACTGCAGCCTGGGATGATTTTCTATCTGTTTGCTTTAAGCGCGGTCCCAATGTAGAAAGAGGTATGATGCGTTTTGCCGGCTTTTTGCAGGGAGGCTTGGCAGAAAAGAGCTTGGTGCAGACATCTCGAACTTGATGGAAATCGAATTCTCCCACCAGAGAAAGGGTCATGGGTGCAGGCAACAGAAAATCCCGATACCAGTGTTGCACTTTTGTGCGGGTAAGTTTGCGCAAATTCCCCTTGCGGCCAAAGCGGGAAAGCATGGGACTCTCTTTACCAAAAATCAACTGCTTCCACAGGTAACCGGCATAGTAATTGGGATAATCCTTCACCCGATCTATGGTGCTGATGTAGCTCTGCCGAATGTTATCCAGAAAATTCTGTGGAAATTGTGGTTTGAGAAGTACATCGGCCAAAAGCTCCAAACCCAGAGGTACCGTTTCCCGAAAACACTTCATCTTGAAATTGGTGGTTTCTTTGTTTGGTGTGACGCCAAAACTGATCCCCTGCTCGAGACAATAATGCAAAAACTGCTTGTGATTCATGGTCTCATTGCCATAGAGCAACAGCGCCGACGTAAGGGTATTTGCACCTCGTAACTGCTGCGGTTCGTCCAATTGCGACACAAGAGCCGACAACGTGATACCAACAATTTCCTTCCCAGCCACCCGTTTCATGATGATCTTCATACCGTTTTCCAGGACAAATTCTTCATAGTCCCGCTTCGTGATATCCAGGGATGCTTCAGCGAGTTTGGGCTGGGAAAAAGCCTCCACTTCCGACTGAGGCGGTGGCGTCTTGCCGCAGTGAAAAATCCCCAGATAATCGGTGCGCATGTAGGTATGGATGACAGCATCCAGTTGCTCTTTGGTGATAGTATCGATGCGGTCGCAATAATCCAAAAAGGAGTGATAATCGTTGAGCACTTCTTCGTTTCCCAGGCTGGATGCAAGAGACTCTACATATTCAAAGGTGTAGCGATACTGGTGAATCAGTTCTTTTTTCTGGTCGCGGATTTCTTTTTCAGACACACCAAATTTCTGGAGCAGGGCCAGTTCTTGGCGGATGATGCCGAGAATCCTGCCCAGGTCTGCCCCACGTTTGGGCATCACCATTATCATGGCACAGCCGTTCTCTATTCCGCATTGTGAGTGCACCTTGATCTCATCGATGAGATGCTCCTGATTAAAAAGCCGCTCGTAGAGACGAGAGTTTTTCCCTATGGCAAAAACCTTGGTGACAAAGGCCAGGGTTTGGGAATCCGGGTGTTTCTCCGCCAGATCGGGAAGGACAAAAGCCAACATATCGTTGGAGATTTTTTTGGGAAAATGATGGTACACTGCGCGGCCGAGAGCATTGTCGCTGATAAATGTACGCTTGGTAAGAGGTCGCGATTGCCATGAACCAAAATGTTGGGATAGCAGCACCGTAAGCTGATCTGCTGTTACATCGCCCGTCGCCACAAAGAAGGCGTTTGCCGGAAGATAGTATTTTTTATAAAAGGTTTTCAGATCTGTCGGGGTAGCCTTTTTCAAGATATCCATATCACCGATGATCGGCTTTTTATAGAGATTTTTCTCGAAATAGCGCTGGATGAGATCCTCGATAAAGGTCTCTTCCGGATCGTTTTGATACTGTTTAAACTCCTCGATGACCACCTTCTTTTCCCCATAAAAATCTTCTTTCCCAAAGGTGGCATGCTGGGCGATTTCCGCCAGAATCTGAACACCTTCTCCCAAAAAACGGCTGGGAAGGGTAAGATAAAAACAGGTGGAATCATACTCGGTGTAAGCGTTTATTGAGCCGCCTAAAAAGGTAACCCGCTCCATGATCGCATTATCGGGATAGCCGCGGGTAGCTTTAAACACCAAGTGCTCGGTAAAATGGGAATATCCTGCTTCGTCATCCTCTTCCCAGGCCGAGCCGATGCGGATGTAAAGCTGCAGGCACACCAATGGATTGCTGTGATCGGCTGCATGAATATAGCGAAACTGATTTTCCAGTGAATATGATTGAATGTCTATCAAGTTACTTCTCTCTTTCTACGCATGCATAAGCGTTGTGATTGTGTATCGATTCATGGTTTTCCGAAGCTACACTGAACCATGTGATCCGGGAATCCTCTAAAAGCAATGTTGTGACGTCGCGCACAATGTCTTCCACAAAGGCCGGATTGTCGTAAGCTTTTTCCGTTACGAATTTCTCATCTACCCGCTTCAGCAGGGAATAAACTTCGCAACTGGCAGATTGTTCTACATACTCTATCAGCTCTTCCAGCCAGATAAAATCCCGGTATTTTGCCCGCACCGTAACGGTGGAACGCTGGCTGTGAGCGCCATTATCACTAATCTCTTTGGAGCAGGGACACAGCGTAGTTACCGGTACTTCCACCCCCAAGGTCATTTCATACTCCTCTTTCAGAGATGCTTCAAAAAAACAGGTGTATGATGAAAGGGATTTGATGCCGGAAACCGGTGCTGCTTTTTGTATGAAATAGGGAAAGCGAATAGAGGTAAAGGCTACATCTGCATCCAGGGATGTGCGCAAATCTTGCAGAAAGTTCGGTAAGTTTTCTATCAACACATCAGTGTGAAACCGATTGAGCACTTCGATAAATCTGCTCATGTGAGTACCCCGATGATGGTGAGGTAATTCCACATAAATATCCAAATCAGCGATGGTATTCTGGACGCCATTGGCCCGATCTTCCACCACTATCGGATAACGTACATTTTTTACACCCACCTTGTCTATCGTGATGTTTCGCTGGTCTGGCAAACTCTGTATATCCACACTTTTTTTCATCATTTCTCCAAAAATTTCTTCATACCCGATGATGCCAGGGATTGCACATCACCATCTTTTTCAAAAAATATCATCGCTTCCACGGTGGGAAGGGTATTCACGTAGGCTATGGCATCCTCTGGATGCATCAGGAAAAGGGCTGTTGAAAAAGCGTCAGCCTCTACAGCAGTGGGCGCTATCACCGTCACCGATATGGCATCACGGGAAGGCATCGCCGTTCTGGCGTCCAGAATGTGATGATACCGCACCTCGTCCAGCATAAAAAACCGCTCATAGTCACCGGATGTCACCACCGCCCCGTTGGCCAAATTGAGTACGCCGACCAGCTCTCCACGGTCACTGCGGGGATTTTGGATGCCGATGCGTATGGGCTGTTTTTTCCCCACCATTCCTATGTCGCCCCCGGCATTTATCAGGATGTCTTTGGCGCCATGGCGCTGCAAATATGCTACTCCCTGGTCAATAATGTAGCCCTTGGCAATGCTGCCAAAATTCAGATGCATCCCCACCGGCCTTGTAAGAGTAGAATCGCTGAAGGATATGCGGGAAAATCCCACAAATGCCAGAGCTTGTTTCAACTCCTCGGGGTTTGGTAACGATGGAGTGGAAAAATCCCATAATTCGCTGGCCCGCCCCACGGTCACATCATAGGCGCCGGCGGTGGCCGCATAAAGCGGCGCAGACTGCTTCAAGAGGGCTATTATATCATCAGAGACGGCAACCGTCTCGTCATCACAGTGGTTAATCTGCCACACTTCACCCTGCTCTTTGAAGCAGGAAAGCTGCTGCTCATAGCGAGCTATCAGGGCAAATACCGAATCCCCCAGCGCAGCAGCTTCCGCCGCCGGCGCCCGGTAGGAGACATCCACGAAGGTATCCATGGCAAAGCCCGAGCGAGACACTCCCTGCATCCTGCCTGCATGCAGGATGGCTGCCAGAGCCATAACTATCACCAATATAATGAGATAGACTATTTCTTTTCGTTTCATTTCACCTCAACAGTGGCCAGAAAAAAGCCCTAAAGTATTTTGTCAATGAGTTCGGAAGTGAATGCATTTCTTTATGGTGCAAGAAAATAGAGTTCCAGGCTCTTCAGGGTGATCGCACGGTTGAAATGCTGAGAAAGGTGTATAAGCAAAACGTCAGTAATAAGGCGACCATCCGGAATAGAGATCGTGATATCATCCAGCATTGAGCCAATGTGCGGGAGTTTGATAAAGAGATCTGAGGCAGTGGGCGTGAGAGGAATCACCACATCCCGATGAGCAGGATGAAGACAGGAAGTACAAATCAGACCATTGAGTTGAGGATAATATGCGCCAAAGGCCTGAGGCGGTTTGCTGCACTTCACACATCTGTTGAGAAAAAGGGGAAAACCAAAAATCAGCGAAATACGCAGCATAAATCGCCACAAAACCGCAATGCCATTGCGCTGAACTTTTACCACATAAGCCAGATATTCTTTGAGCAATTGATACAGTTGCACCGCCTCCATATCGTCGTAAAGCAGCTTGAGGAGAAGCTCTGCCGCAGCCTGCATCAGAGCGCTGGTGGGTAAATTTACATCATAGAGATGCGGCGTTACCATGGTGATATCCTTGAGTATGAACCACTCGGATTCCGGAGATTTATGCAACACCCATTCTGCTTCGTTCAGAGACTCAAACATCCCTTCCATAGCTTTTCTCTGGCGTCGAACTCCCTGTGCCAACACGGTAATGCGACCAAAATCAACCGTTAAGACGTCCAAAATAAAGCTGCTCTCCTTCCACGGCTTTCGCATCAAAATGATGCCCTGGGTGGTGTGGCTTCGGTTACGATGGGATGGCATTATTCCACGGTGACGCTTTTTGCCAGGTTCCGGGGTTGATCGACGTCCAGACCTCGCAGGCAGGCGCAATGATATGCCAGCAATTGCAGAGGAATCACCGAAAGCAGCGGATGCAACGTATCGATGGTATCGGGGATATAGATCACGTTTTCGCTGAATTGTTTCACCCGCTCATCCCCTTCGGTGGCGATGGTGATGATGCGTCCTTTGCGAGCCTTCACCTCTTCCAGATTGGAGATGATTTTGTCGTAGATGGCGTCTTTCAGAGCAATAGCGATCACCGGCATATGTTCGTCTATGAGGGCAATGGGGCCGTGTTTCATCTCTGCGGCAGGGTATCCTTCGGCATGGATGTAAGAGATTTCCTTGAGCTTCAGCGCCCCTTCAAGTGCAACTGGGTAATTCACGCCACGCCCCAGGTAGAGGGCATTTTGCGCATCTTTTATGGTTTCGGCGATGCGCTTTATTTCATCATTTTGTGCCAGGATGGACTCTATTTTCGCCGGTATCCCACGCATTTCTTTGATGAATTGCATTCCGTACTTGGGTGAGACATGACGCATCCTTCCCAAAAGCAAAGCCAAGAGAGAGAGCACCGTAACCTGGGATGTGAAGGCTTTGGTAGAAGCCACGCCGATCTCGGTACCTGCATGGATGTACACGCCTCCTTCGGATTCCCGCGCGATGGTGCTACCCACCGTGTTTGTAATGCCCATCACCCGGGCGCCACGGGCTTCGGCTTCCCGCAGAGCCGCCAAAGTATCTGCCGTCTCACCGGATTGGCTGATGGCAATAACCATCGTATCGTCAAGTATCACCGGGTTACGGTAGCGATATTCACTGGCGTATTCCACATTCACCGGAATGCGAGCCAGGCTTTCGATAATGTGTTTGCCGATGAGAGCCGCATGCCAGGATGTTCCGCAGGCTATGAGCTGAATAAATTTGATGCGCCGCAACTCCCGGCCATTCATATTGAGACCACCTAACACCGCCGTGGAGAACTTTTCATTAAGCCGCCCCCGGAAAGCATTGTACACCGATTCCGGTTGTTCAAAGATCTCTTTCAGCATAAAGTGCTGATATTCCCCTTTATCGATAGTGGCAATATCCCAATCCACTTCACTTACGATGGGCTCCTGCACCTCGTTTTCAAGATTGGTAAGTTCAAAGCTCTCGGGAGTTATGGAGACCAATTCGTTATCGTGAAGATAAATCACTTTTTTGGTATGGATGATGATGGCAGCCACATCGGATGTGATGAAAAATTCCTTTTCCCCGATGCCCAAAATCAATGGACTACCGCGACGGGCGGCCACGATTTGCCGGGGATTCCTGGAATCGATCACGGCGATGCCAAAGGTTCCTTCCACCAGTTTCAAAGCCCGTTGCACGCAATTTTTCAGGCAGCTATCTTCTTCACAGAAGTGCTCGATAAGATGTGCCAGCACCTCGCTATCGGTGTCACTGCTAAAGATGTGGCCATTTTTCTCCAGTTGCCCCCGCAGCTGTTTGTGGTTTTCTATGATGCCGTTGTGCACGATGGCCAAACGATTGGTACAGCCGGTGTGTGGATGGGCGTTAGCGCTGGTCGCCTCACCGTGGGTAGCCCAGCGGGTGTGGGCAATCCCGATGGTGCTGAAGATTTTTGAAGGAGCCGGAAGAGAGCGTTCCAACTCAATGATCTTCCCCTGTTTTTTGAAGATTTTCAGATTATTCTCAGCATCTATCAGTGCGATTCCCGAGCTGTCATAGCCCCGGTATTCCAGGCGTTTTATCCCTTCAATAATGATGGGAGTAGCGTTGCGTTTTCCCAGATATCCTACAATTCCACACATAGTTACACCTCTATTTCCCGTTGAGTATTTATCTTTTTGAACCATACCAGGCAGAAATAAAAGATTATCCCTGCAGGTAAAATAAGCCAGGACGCAATGCGATCGTCCTTGGAAATAGCATCCATAAAGGGAATTTGATCGCCAAATTTCCCGATAAGCACCGATAGCGAATTATTGAGAAAGTGGGCAAACATGGGAACAAAAATGCTGCCGGTTTCCCAGGCCAGATATCCCATCCAAAAACCCAGGATAGCTGTGGGTACCAGTTTAAAGGGAGACATATGCAGGACGGCAAAAAGCAGTCCGGTGATGATAATGGCAGGCCACTTCCCCATTTTCCTGAAGGAATTGAGAATATACCCACGGAAGAGAAATTCTTCGCAGAGTCCAGGCAAAACGGCGATCAGTAACAGATTAGTCCAGATAGAGATGTCGTCCATTATTACCAGATTATTCATTGCCTCAATATAAGATTTTGGCACCGGAAATATGAGATCGATAAACTGAAACAGCTGCATGACGATAACCAACAGCGGCAATGATGCCAACAGAGTAACGACGAAATTTGCGGGCTTGGTGCCAACGAAACCAAAGGTTTTACGGTAATTCAGCTTGGCAATACGCATCAAGAGAATCACCGGAAGCACAATGAGGAGCAGTTGCGATTTTATGATGCCAGAGACGAAGTCGGCAGTTTGCCACTTACCCCCTACATAAAAAAGCAAAATAAAGACAAAGAAGAAAACCAACAGCGCAGTTTGTGGCGTAAGGACGTTGGCTTTTTCTTTACCCCAAAATTTCAATGACTGCTCATCACTGGTACGGAATAATACTCCTTCTGTGTTGAAGAGTTTTACCGAAATCCCCACGGCAATGACATCCAGAATAACGGTGCTACCCATCACAATGGCCACATTGAGCCAGGTGAAATTGGAGAGCATGATATTTCGGATAAGAAGAGAAATATTCACGACGGGAATAAGGGCAAAGCCGGGAGTGAGCTCAAAGCCAGGCAGCATACTGATCATGGCCACAATCATGGCAGACATCATCACCGGCATCTGATAGCTGTTTGCCTCTTTGGTATTGCGGGCGTAGGTACTTATCGAGAGCAAGATAGCAGAAAACAGGGTAAGCAGGGGAATCATCAAGACAAGGATAAGGGCAAAATTGGCTATAGGCAGATTCACTTGCACATCGCTGGAGACCGCCTGAGAAAAGATATAATGAAAGGAGAGATACATGCTGAAGAGGTTGAGCAACACCGAAATCCCCGAGATGGTGATAATGGTTAGATATTTCCCCACAACCAGTTCATTGCGCCTTGCCGCACTCACCAGAATGGTTTCCAAGGTTCCCCGCTCCTTCTCGCCAGCCACCAGATCCGATGCTACCACGGCACCACTGCTTATGGTCAGCATTATGAGGAGATAGGGCAAAAACTTTCCGATAGTAAAGCCCAGCATCTTGGATGGCGGAGCAATATTCTCTTCTGCCACATCCACCGCATCCAGCATATCACGGGATGCATCTATGGCTTCCAGACGCTCACCTACAAATTCGCTTTCCAGCTCTTCCAGAGCGTTTTCCACTCTTCCAAGAGCCATGTCGCTCTTGTCGTCGGTTTTGTTGTAAATCACTTTTACTTTATAAACTGTGTAGCCGGATGCATTCACGCTGTCCTGCACTTCCACCACAGCCTGCACACTCTTTTCATTTATCAGCTGCAAAAAAGACTCGGCGTCATAGCCGTTGAGCGGTTCCATCACCTGTATCTTTTCTGCATCTTCCAGGGCATTACGGATGCGATGGGTTTGTTCATCACTCACGGTATCGTGAAAATAGACCAGCACATCCTGCTTTTCCAGCTTCAATTCCTGCCGCGTCATCATAGAAGAAAAGGCGATCATGATAAAAGGATAGAGCACGATGGGCAACACAAAGGAGGTGATGATGGTACGTTTATCCCGAAACAGATCGAGCAGCTCTTTTCTAAAGATTATCAGTATTTTCTGCCAATTCATCGCTGGCCTCCTCAACAATTTTTTCAACAAAATAGATAAAGATATCATCCAAATCCCGTAAACCGGTTTCTTCCCGCAGCTCTTCCCACGAGCCCTGAGCCAGCAATTTCCCCTGATGGATCATCACGATGCGATCGGCAATGCGCTCTGCTTCCCGCATGATGTGGGTAGAAAAGACGACGCATTTCCCTTCTTCACGGCATCTGTGGATGAAGGTGACAATATTTTTGGCAGTGAGAATATCCAGCCCTGAGGTGGGCTCATCGAAGATCATCACCGGTGGATCGTGGATGATGGAGCGGGCGATGGAGACCTTTTGTTTCATGCCGGTAGAGAGCAGGTCAACTTTCCTGTCTAAAAATTCATGCATATCCAGCAGATCTGCCATGTGGGCAATTCTGGCTTTGATGCCAGCAGGTGAGACATCGTAAAGGCGACCGAAGTAGGTTATCACTTCACGGGCGGTGAGACGGCCGTAAAGCCCGGTATCTCCCGACAAAAACCCCAGATGTGCCCGCACTTCACGAGGCTGGGTAAGTATATCATAGCCTTCGATGGTGGCCGTTCCGCTATCGGGTCTCAGGATGGTGGAAAGCATACGCATGGTGGTGGTTTTACCAGCACCGTTTACCCCCAGCAACACCACAATTTCACCTTTGTTTACCGTAAAATTCAACTCGTCCACAGCATAGAAGGGATTTCCGGATTTTTGATCAAAGATCTTGGTGAGATTCTCTACCTGAATCATATTCACTCCTTGTCTCGGGCAAAAAAGTAGAGACGATTTTTCATCGTCTCTACTTGGTTTAATGATTATCTGTCAAGATTAAACAGAGGGTATGAAGTCCGTGGAATCGTCTATCAGATGCAGGAATTCGGCAATGATTTTCACAGCACCATCCACGTCGTTCAGGGAGATCACTTCATTTTGGGTGTGCATATAACGGCAGGGGATGGAGATAAGACCGGCAGCCACACCAGCGCGCGTCGTTTGAATGGCATTGGCATCGGTACCGGTTCCCCGGGGTGCAGCTTCTATCTGATATGCAACATCTGCATTTTCTGCAGCTTGCTTCAACAGTTTAAATACCATAGGATTAATGTTTGCGCCGAGAGCAAGCACCGGGCCGCCGCCGCAGGTGATGTCGCCAAATTTGGATTTATTGATGGTAGGATAATCGGTGGCATGGGTAACGTCTATGGCGATGCCCACATGAGGATCGATACCAAAGGCACTGGTAATGGCACCACGGAGCCCGATTTCTTCCTGAACGGAAGCCACGGAATAGAGGCTGGCAGCCAAGGTTTCGTCTTTCAGTATTTCTTGCAGAGCAGCGGCGATGAGCACGCCAACTTTGTTATCGGTGGCTTTTGTCGTTACCAGATGGTCATTGAGCATTTCCATCCCCGGAGAGAAGGTAGCATAGTCACCCAGAGCAACTTTGGTAAGGGCATCTTCTTTATCTTTAGCGCCGATATCGATGAAGAGATCCTCAAGTTTTGCGGCTTTGGTACGTTCATCGGGAGTAAGCAGGTGAATGGGCTTTTTACCTATGACGCCGCGAAGCATGGTGCCTTCGTGGTACACATTTACCCGAGTACCGGGAAGCAGGCTTACGTCCACGCCGCCGATGGCGGAAAAGCGCAGAAAGCCGTTATCTTCAATATAATGAATCATCAGGCCGATTTCGTCGGCATGTCCTACCACCATAAAGCGCAGGTCGCCGGTTCCTTTTTTCAGAGCAATCACATTTCCGTGGACATCGGTTTTCACTTCATCGGCAAAGGGTTTTACATAATTACGATAAATCTCTTGAGCGCCTTGTTCAAAGCCGGATGGACTCGAAACAGTGACCAGTTTTTCGAATAAATCAGTCCATTGTTTGTTCATGAATTTCTCCTTTATTTCCATGTAATATTAGCAGTTGTTCGCCACACCTTTAGCAAAGGGATTGACGTTTTTTTTCTTTACTGGAGTCGGTTGTTCTATGGGTATGATGCATAAAAACCGCATGAGCGAATCGCCGGTATTTTTGTAGCTGTGCTTCATCAGCGGAGGTACAAAAATCACGTCACCGGGCTTGAAGGGTTTGTCTCCATTTTCCGTAACCAGCGCGCCTTCACCTTCCAAGATGTAGTTCTGATGTTCCCACGAGTGAGAATGAAAGGGTGTATGTCCACCGGGATCGACTTCAAACATGCGGGTAGCAAAATTGGGAGCGCCATCTTTCCGGGCAATCAGCCAACGGATTTTTGCGCCCTTTGCACCTTCCATCACAACATCTTCCAGAGGGACATTGGTATAATGTTCCAGTTTCATATTTCCTCCCAAAAAAAAGAAGGGGCGATATACGCCCCTTTAATTTATCGTACTGAGATAACTTCTACGACTTCTGGAATCTCTTCCTTAAGAACCCGTTCGATACCTGCTTTGAGGGTAAGGGTGGCCATCGGACAGCTTCCGCAAGCACCTTGAAGGCGAACTTCTACCACGCCATCATTACGCGCGTTGATCAATTCACAATCGCCACCATCAGCTTGTAACGAAGGGCGAACCTTATCCAGAACTTCCTGTACTCTATTCTTATCTAACACGTTTCCTCCACTTTAGTATTTTTTCTAACAAAAAAATGATAACTGCTTTTAACCGTAAAGCAAAAAGTTATCCAACAGGTCATCTTTGTGATGTTTACCTCCTGTTCCGGAGAAAAGAGAGGTGAAGATATCTCGGTTATCACGTAATTGGAAGCTGGCTGAGCAGACAGGATTATGGCATCCTATACAAAGAAAACAGCGAACCGGTGGAGATGGGAAAAAGTGCAGCATCTCCTTCAGTTTCGTTTTGGTTTTCTGGAATCCTGGCATAACGGAGCAAGAAAATATCCTTGACTTTAAAAGAGCCCTTTTAAGGGTGGCAAAGATTTTTATTGAAAAAAGATATAAATCAAAAGGAGAGTCACATGAAGAAAAAAGTAATTATCATGGGTGCTGCCGGAAGAGATTTCCAAAACTTCAACATTTATTATCGCGGTAATGAAGAATGTGAAGTCGTCGCTTTCACCGCAACACAAATTCCTGGTATTGACGACAAGAAGTATCCTGCTGAATTAGCTGGTTCTCTCTATCCCAATGGGATTCCGATTAAACCGGAAGCCGAATTGGTTGATTTAATTCGTGAACACAATATTGATCAGGTAGTATTTGCTTATAGCGACGTACCTTACGAGCGCCTCATGCATAATGCTTCCATAGTTAACCAGGCTGGTGCAGATTTTGTGTTGATGGGTATGAAAAATTCCGTTATCAAAACCACCAAACCCCTTGTAACGATTTGTGCTACTCGTACTGGATGCGGCAAAAGCCAGACCACCCGTAAAGTAGTAGAAGTCCTCAAAGCAAAAGGTCTGAAAGTTGTCTCAATCCGCCACCCGATGCCTTACGGCGATCTGGTAGCTCAGAAAGTTCAGCGCTATGCTAAGCTGGAAGACCTGAAAAAATATAAATGCACCATTGAAGAAATGGAAGAATATGAACCCCATATCATGATGGGAAGCATCATTTACGCTGGTGTAGATTACGAAGCCATCGTTCGTGAAGCAGAAAAAGAAGCCGATGTCATCATCTGGGACGGCGGCAATAACGACACACCCTTCTATGTTTCAGACAAGATGGTTAACATCGTGGTTGCAGACCCGCATCGTCCCGGCCATGAAGTAGGTTATTATCCAGGAGAAACAAATTTCCGCAATGCAGACGTTGTTGTGATAAATAAAATCGACTCAGCAGATCCCGAAGGCATCCAGATCGTTCGTGATAACCTGCGGGAAATTAACCCCACAGCTATCGTTATCGACGGTGCATCGCCCCTTACAGTTGACCATCCGGAGCTTATTGAAGGCGCTCGTGTGCTGGTAGTTGAAGATGGCCCCACCCTTACACACGGAGAAATGGCTTATGGCGCAGGTGTGGTTGCTGCGGAAAAATACGGTGCAGCGGATCTGGTAGATCCTCGTGAATGGGCTGTTGGTGAAATAAAAGAAACCTTCGAAAAATATCCTGACATTGGCGTGCTTCTGCCTGCCATGGGATATGGCGACCAGCAGATCAAAGACCTGGAAAAAACCATTAACGCTGTAGATTGCGATGTGGTGGTTATCGGTACTCCTATCGATCTTCGTCGTATCATCAAAATCAACAAACCTGCTGTTCAGGTAGGGTACGAATTACAAGAAATCGGCAAACCAACCATTGCCGATGTATTAAAGGATTTCTAACAAAAATACGGATCAAGCGGAAGGAGACTCATTCTCATGAGTCTCTTTTCGTTTCTAACGAGGAGGATTCATGGCAAAGACAGCTGTTCTGGCTCTGGGCGGAAATGCAATAATTCAAGCAGGACAAAAAGGCACAATTACCCAGCAGTTTACCAATACCCGGGAAAGTCTGGAAGGTGTGGTAGATCTCATCCAACAGGGCTACAAACTCGCCATCACGCATGGCAACGGCCCCCAGGTGGGAAATCTGCTCATCCAGCAACTGGCCGGGATCGACAAGAACATTGCCCCCCTTCCCCTGGGCGTGCTCAACGCAGCCACCGAAGGTACCATGGGCTACATGATCGAACAGAGCCTGCAAAACCGGTTGTATAAAAATCACATCAATCGCAACGTTATCACCATTGTCTCTCAGGTGCGGGTGGACAAAGATGATCCCAGCATCTTAGCACCATCAAAGCCGGTCGGCCCATTCTTTACGCAAGTGCAGGCAGAAACTTTTGCTGCAAAATATGGATGGAACATGGTAGAAGATGCCGGTCGTGGATATCGCCAGGTTGTACCTTCACCCCGTCCATTGGAAATCGTTCAGGCACCAACCATCAAGCAATTGGTAGAAGATGGCCATGTCGTCATCGCCTGCGGTGGTGGTGGCATTCCCTATTATCTGGATGCAGATGGCAACCAGGAAGGTCTGGATGCCGTGATCGACAAAGATTTTGCATCGGCACTTCTTGCTCTGGAGATCAAGGCAGATCTGCTGGTGATACTAACCGGCGTGGAAAAAGTGGCCATCAATTTTGGCACAGAAAACCAGATTGATTTAAACGAAATGAGCATCGAAGAAGCACTAAAGTATCATAAAGACGGCCAATTCCCCAAAGGAAGCATGGGACCAAAGATTCTGGCGGCCGTTGATTTCATCCAGAATGGTGGAAAGGAAGTACTCATCACTTCCATCGAAAAAATAGTTGATGCCTTTGCCGGGAAAACCGGTACACGCATCCATAAATAGAAAAGGGGCCGTCCCACAACAGCAAAACTGAGACTTCTACTCTCCATGCCTCAACGGAAGGTCGCCGCACAAGTCCACTCCGATCGAGGTGACAGCGACTTGGAGAGAGAGGTTTAAGACACAGATTTCAAACTCGAATCCCGGCTTTCTTGTTCTCCTCCAGGTTGTGGGACGGCCTCTTCTTTTTTAGCTCTTGTATAGATGTAATTGCACTTCCCACATATCTATCATATGTTTATCCAATTCCATCGGCATCAGAGAAATCTTGCCGGTGATTTCATTATTACCACCCACCAATCTTACGCGCACAATCCGATGATTTGAAAAAAGCTGAGATTCAACACAATCATGTTTCACTGTACCGCTAAAAACAATCTCCTGATCATCACACACAAAAACAAATTTCTGGGATCCTTTTTCATGAGTAGCCGTCACTTCCAGTTGTCCGCGTTTCCAGGAATAACTGGGTTTCTTCATTGGATTGAAGCAATAGGCGTGCCCAGAGAACTGACCATTCCATTCCATATTTACATCCTCACTTACTTCCCCTCTACGCATGGTTTATGCCATATCCTGTTCCCGCAACAATTCCAACGACTTAGCCTTTCACTGATTCCCCACATACACCCTGCTATCTCCATTGGGAAACAAAAGAGTGGACAAGATACCACAGAGTTTTCATAGAGAATTGGAATTCATAAAGAGAGGAAACAATGAAAAGAATAATTGTACTGGAAGACAACTCTATGCTGTTGAGAACCTATAATAAAATACTATCCACTGCCGGTTACAACGTAAAACTTGCTGCATCCAGCGACATCTTTTTTCCCCTCTACCGATCCTTTATTCCCGATTTGATCATTTTGGATATTTGCTTGAATAACAGCGAGATGAATGGTCTGGAAGTCTTTCGTAAGCTCCTTGATCAGTATGCATTGCAAGCGAAGGTGATCGTCCTCAGCGGAGAAGCCAGCCGCACCGAAATCGCGGAATCGATGAAACTGGGAGCCTATACTTTTATCGAAAAAAACAGCACCTTCAATGTAGATAAATTTCTGATAGATGTGCGTCAGGCATTAGCTTTGAAAGAACAGGAAGAAGCTTATGCCGATCTGAAACAGATGAATATGAAACTGAAATCCACCTATCTGGCGATGAATCCCTTTATCGGTGAATCCCCTGAGATTATGAATGTAAAAGAGCGGATCTGCAAATATGCTGCAGCAGACACTGATGTGATGTTTGTGGGAGAAACCGGCACAGGCAAGGAAGTAGCAGCACATTATTATTACTGGAAATCTCAGCGAAGCGGACACCAATTCATTACGATAAATGCTGGTGGTTTAACGGAGAGCATCATAGATTCTGAGCTCTTTGGCCACAGACGCGGCTCCTTTACCGGTGCGGTGGAAACCAAACGGGGCATCTTTGAAGAAGCTTCTCAGGGTACACTGTTTCTGGATGAAATATCAAATCTATCCCTCTCCACCCAGGCAAAAATCTTGCGCGCCATAGAAAACAAAGAGGTAAAAGTAATCGGTGGTAGCACGATTGAAGTGGATGTACGCCTGATAATGGCATCCAATGAAGACCTGATGCAGGCCGTTCAGGATGGTAAATTTCGTAAAGACCTCTACTTCCGTCTGGAAGGAAACATCATAAATATCCCACCTCTGCGCAGCCGGGGAAACGATATCCTGCTTCTTACCGAACACTTCCTCAACCACTTCGCCTACAAACACAAACGCACGCTGGATGTCAGTCTGCCACTACTTAAAGACGATCTGATGTCTTACTCCTGGATGGGAAATGTACGTGAGCTTCGGAAATTCTGCGAATACCTTTCCATCCTCAATGATGTGATCACCAACGATACCATCCGCAACGAATTGCGTCGTAAAAAGGCCGGAAACACCCTGGCTGATAATTCGATGGAATCGTTTTTCCAGATGAAGGATTTTACTGAAGGCATCGAAAATTTTGAAAAACACTATTTGCAATATCACCTGAACAAACACAACGGTAAAGTGAGTGAGACAGCTCACGACCTCAATCTCGACCGCTCTACCCTATATAAAAAAATCAAGCGCTTTGGACTGATTATCTAAAACTCGGCGCAGCGATTGCAATTGTGGTCGTGACAGCAATCGGCATAGAGTTTCAAAAGCCCCTGCTGATAAATTCCTTTGGCGCGCACAATCCGCTTCTGACTGTCATCCATGTATTGCTCCATGGTATGCAGGATGTAATTCTCCGGTAATTTGTGCATCTGAGAGTAGATTTGCAGTGTCGTTTGTTCCAGCTCAACAAAGTTCTCCTCGCGGGCATACAGCAGCACCAGAGGCACGATGATATTTATGACCAGTGTATCAATGCGGGTAGCTCCCAGACGATATGCCGAATTGATGAGCTGTGCCGAACGGGAAAAGTAATTCTGGGTTCGCCGAAGAAATTCTCGCACCGAAAAATCTCCCTGAGTAAAGGAAAACAGCCGCACAATGCGATGAAACAATGAATCGGCAAAACTTTCTTGCAACAGGGGTGCAATCTGCGCCAGACGTACCACCGGATGATTCCCCGGTCTGATGCGGAAGAGGGTCCAGGATACATCCAGTGGCGGATCTGCCACCACCCGTTTCGAAAGCACTGCACCTCGGGGAAGATGATCTGCCAAACCGCCTCTTTTCACCAGATACCCCAGCAGCTCAGCCGCATCTTCTTCGGCGGAAAAGCGCTTTTGCATCTCTGCATAATTGCATACTAAACTGAGTTTCAGCATCTGAAATTTGTTTTTGCTGTAGCCCAAAGCCTCCATGATGCCCTCATAGGCCAATTGATCAAAATCCGAAAATTCCCGCTCCGCCGCAAACCGTCTTACCTTTCCTTCCAGCCGCTCCATTCCCAGTTTTTCCAGTCTGGATGCAATAATTTCCGGCGCGACGCCGGTGAAGAAGTGACAATACTTATCGGTTTCTTTAAAGGGAAGCTCTGCATATCGTTTGAGCAATTTGGAGATGTCCCTATCCAGCTGAGAATGCACCTCCAGCACTTCAACGGCATCGCCATTTTCTTTGATAGTAAAGGGATGATTACTGTGATGCTGATACACCACATGCAGAATCACGGTGTTAAACTGCGGATTTTCATCATGCCCATGATGGCGCCACTCAAAATTGGTAAGATCAACTTCCACATCCCCCCGAAAAATCTTACCATCCAGATGAATGATACAATCTTTGAAATCCGGTCCAGAATCGGTATTCCATCGACCGGGAAAATCGATGAGCAACTCTTTTCCTGAGCAGGTTTTGAGGGATTTGAGCAGATGCTGGCCATCCCAAATATGATAGAGAAACCGTTCGGTAAATTCCATAGAACCTCCCTTCAAAAAAAGCCGCTGAAAAATAGCGGCCACAAATATCCTTTGATAAAGATCTACAGGGTTGTGTTGTCGATCAATCTGGTGTTTTCGATGTACGCAGCAAGGAGCAATCTGCATCCGGCCTTGACAGTATCAAGATGGTGCAGACTGGTGGAATCAACCAGTTCAATGTAATCAATCCGACCATTGTGATCAAGGATAATTTTCCGCATCTCGCTGCGAATGGTCTTGAAATCCGTCACACCGCTTTTTGTCAATTCTTCAGCTCGGGCTATAGCCAGGGACAGACACAGTGCATCCTGCCTTCCTTGGCTGGAAAGATAACTGTTCCGGGAGCTCATGGCCAGGCCATCGGCTTCCCGCACGATGGGACATCCCACAACGCGAGTGGTAAAATTGAGATCCCTGACCATCTGCCGCGTGACTACCAATTGCTGAAAGTCCTTTTCCCCCATATACATAGCGTCGGGACGCACAATATTGAGAAGCTTCGCCAGCACCGTAGTTACACCACGAAAATGGGTGGGCCGCGTACGACCACACAAAATCTGGGTGATGATCTCAGTGTTTACCCAGGTTTTAAAATCTGCCGGATACATCTCGGCTTTGGTGGGAAAATAGACATAATCCACTTTCTCCCGTCTCAGCAGTTCCAGATCGTGCTCCAGATTTGTGGGATAGGTATCCAAGTCTTCCCCGGCACCAAACTGGGTGGGATTCACAAAGATGCTCACCACCAGGATAGCATGGTGTTTCGCCGCTTCCTGCACCAGGCTTATGTGCCCCTGATGCAAAAAACCCATGGTGGGAACAAAACCCACGCTTCCCTTCCAGGATGCAGAAATTTCCTGCATCTGAGAAATGCTTCTTATCAGTTCCATCTTACACTCCATAGGTGTAGAAGTTTCTGTTTTGTTCATCTTCTACTATGATCACCCGAGGGATGATTTTTTTGGCTTCGCTGTCTTCTACCACGCCATAATTTACCACGATGATTTTATCTCCCAGACTCACCAGCCTGGCGGCAGCGCCGTTCAGTCCCACAATACCCGTCCCGGGATCACCTTCCAGCACATAGGTGGCAAAGCGATTACCGTTGCTGATGTTGTAAATTTCTACTTTTTCGTTGGGATACATTCCCGCCGCATCAATGATGTTTTTATCTATCGTGATGCTGCCAACGTAGTTCAGGTCACGCTGTGTAACCGTGGCGCGGTGAATTTTTCCAAGCATCATATTTCGTAACATTACTACCTCCAACACTCAATAATGGCCAACGTTGAACGTCGGTTTTTTTTTGTAAATAACTTTAACTGTCATCCTTCCAATTCAACGCCACAGCTCTGCCTTTTTGTTCATTTACGGTTTGCAGTAAAATGAATCCAACAACGAAAAATACCGATACCGACAGAATGGCCCAGCGCTGCTCCCCGGTGATGCGGGCAATTTCACCGTACAAGACAGGCCCTATGATGGATGACATTTTACCCGTAAATGCATAAAAGCCGAAAAATTCACCCATCTTGGCATCCGGTGTGAGAAGCGCCAACATGGTACGACTGCTGGATTGGCTGGAACCGATGGCCAGTCCTGCAACGATGCCCACAATGTAAAACTGCGTAACAGATTGGCAGAAAAATGCGCCCAAAAGCACGCCCATCCATAGCACAAGAGAAATGTTGATGGTGCGCTTGGGCCCGATTTTATCCAGCACATACCCAAAGAAAAGAGCTCCCAGCATCGACGAAGGCTGCATCATGATAAAAAAGGTGATGAGCTGCTTGGTGGTCATCCCGAAACGACTGGCGCCGTAAATAGACGCAAAGCTGATGATCACGACGATGCCGTCGTTATAGATGAGATAGCTGACAATAAACTTGAGTAATTCCCGGAAATTGCCGATATTTTTTGCCGAGACTCGGATGCGTTGCACAGCAGTGCGAAAGTAATTTGTTCGTTTGGAAGGACGGTGAACTTCTTTGAGCATCACGAAAATAAAGATGGAAAAGATCGCAAAAAAGGATGCCACCATGGGGTAGGTCAACGCCGTCCAGTGATTGTGCACCAGAGGAAGCGCTAACAGCAGTGAAATCATGCCGCCGATATAGCCCACACCCCAGCCCCAGCCGGAGACTTTTCCCATGTTTTCCCGAGTCGTTATGTCTGGCAAAAGGGCATTATAAAAGACATTGGCACTATTGTAGCCGAAATTGGCGATGATAAAAAAGAGCATTCCCTTGGTGATATCTCCGGCTCGCACAAAGTAGAGTAATGCGGTGAAGAAGATGGTGAGGCAGGTGTTGTAGAAAAGGAAGGTTTTTTTTGCACGGGAAAAATCCGCAACGGCGCCAAAGATAGGTGCTGACAGCGCCACCAGCAACATGGAGATGCTTACGGCTCTTCCCCACAACGCTGTTCCATATTCCCCCTGGTTAACCACTGTTTGCACAAAATATTTGCTATACACCACCGTTACAATGATGGTGGTAAATGATGAATTTGCAAAGTCGTACATGATCCAGCTGAAAATATTTTTAGTCATTTTCATAGGATTTTGTCCAGATTAATGATGGGTAATTGAAAATCGGTATAGCCACCGGGATGGGGTGTGGCTATGAATATCTGATGGTCTCCCGTGAGCATTTGTATGATGTTTGCGGCCCGATGATTATCCAGATCCGCCAACACATCGTCAAACATCAGGATGGGCGGATCCTGGTTTCTTTCCAGGATGAGCATAGCTTGGGTGAGGCGGGCTGCAATAGCCAGGGAGCGTTTTTGGCCTTGGGAGCCGAAGCGCCGCATGTTATGGCCATCCAGGAAAAAGATAAGATCATCCAGATGAGGTCCGCAAAGGGTGCGTTGGGCTTCCCATTCCCGCTCTTCCACCGATGCAAGATAAGCGGTTAGCTGTCCTATATAATCATCTCCATCCCTACAGGGAAAAGCGTGCTTATACTGCACCGTCACGGTTTCTGCCCCGCCACTGATCTCGTGATATTTTTCGCACAATAAAGGGATGAATGAGGTGAGATATTCCTGGCGATTTTGATAGATAATGGCGGAACTTTCTATGAATTCCCGATCCCAGGCTTTTTTCTCCTGAAAGCTCAATTCCTTTTTTAAGAGCGCATTTCGCTGTTTCAACACTCGAAAAAATCGCCGGTATTCCTGCAGGTACAAAAAGGCATACTGGGATATGGCCTGATCCAGAAATGTGCGGCGCATGGTGGGTGCTCCGCTGATAATCCCAATATCTTCGGGAGAAAAATAGACGGTACGGATGTAACGGTAAAGTTCGCTGATGCGATCCAGAGTGACGTCATTACAGGTAACGACCTTTCTCTTTTTGTCGTAGGCAGCGGTAATTTTGCGGGATTCTTCCCCAGATGAAAAAGCAGCCACAATACGAAAATATGCTTTTGAGAAACCAATCAGTTCTTCATCAAAACTGTTTCTGACTGATTTTCCAAAAGCACAATAGTTGATGGCTTCCAGAATATTGGTCTTCCCCGATCCGTTTTCCCCTATGATCAGAGCACCCTGAGGAGCAAAGGTAAAATCCTGCGCATCAAAATTTCGATACTGCTCCAAAGCCAACGAGATGATTTTCAATTTAGTTCAGTCGCAACGGCATCAACAGGAATCGAGCCGTGTAATCATCCTTCTGTTCGGTATTGAAAAACAGAGCCGGTTCTGTCGCTTTTCCCATCCTGAATTCCACTTCGTTGGATTCAATGACATTGAGGATAGCGTTGAGATAGCGGTAATTGAAGGCGATGGTGATAGGGTCGCCGATGTAGTTCAGATCTTCGATTACCTCATTAGCTTCACCTTCTTCGCGATTTGCCGAGCTGATGTCGATCCGGCTGGCATTGATGTCGAAACGTACCTTGAAGGTTTCGTCAGAAGCCATCAGAGATACCCGTTTCACTGCATCTTTCAGGAGGGTTTTGCTGATTTTCAGGATGTTTGTATTATTAGCCGGTATCGCCCGGGTGTAGTCGGGGAATTTCCCTTCAATGATGTGTGAGAAAATAGTGTAATTTCCATAGGAGAACATCACGCGGTTTGGCTCTACATGTACCTGAACGGAAGGGATATCTTCCCGTATCACCTTATCCAGAAACAAAAGCCCTTTGGTAGGGATTATCTGTTCCGTCTCTTCAGGGATGTCGATAAGGTTATTGATTTTGAATTCGGCGATTTTTTTCCCATCGGTAGCAACCATCAACTGAGTATCGTTCGTAAGCTTCCAGAAGATGCCGGTAAATATGGGACGGTTGTGTTCATTGGAAACGGCAAAGTGAGTATTATCGATCATCTTTTTGAACATCTGGGAATCGAGCTCAATCACATTTTCAACAGCTTTTTGCGGAATCAGTGGGAATTGAGACGTTTCTGCGCAAAGTAGATTAAACTTTGAATGTTCGCATTGGATGCGGAGATTTTCTTCTTCCAAGATAAAATGTACAGTGCGATCTGGTAACGAGTTGATGATATCCGTGAGATTTTTGGCCGATACTACCGCAGTACCACCGTCTATTACCGATGCCGGAAACTCTACAATCACCGTAATTTCAAGGTCGGTTACAGTAAAGGTAACAACATTTCTTTCCTCGTCAGCACGGATGAGATAATTGGTAAGGATGGGCATCGTGTTTTTGCTGGGCACGATATTATACAGATGCTGTATGTTTGCCTGCAAATCTTGTTTGTCTATAGTAATTTTCATTGTGTCCTCTTTTCCCTTTTGCTCAGAAAAAAATGAAAGCAAGAGTCCGTTGTGAGTTAGTAACCCTTGCTCTCATAAAAAGTTGTTAAATTATTTAACAGCTTCTTTCAGTTTCTTACCGGCTTTGAAAACCGGAACTCTGCGAGCCGGAATCTCGATCTGTTTTTTCGTTTGAGGATTCACACCGATACGGGCACCACGTTCGGTGGTTTTGAATGTACCGAAACCAACTAATGAGACTTTCTCGCCTTTTTCCAATGCTAAGGTAACGCCTTCGATAACAGAATTCAAAGCTGCGTTAGCGGCTTTCTTCGTGATATCAGCATCCTCTGCAATCTTAGTAACCAAATCTTGACGATTCATGAACTTCCTCCTTGCTTATTTTTAGGCTTAACGCAATTTGTTTTTCTTTTTTTTGCTAAAACCTGTCAACAAAAAAATTACATGAATAGCGATTTGATGGGCTTTGGCATTATTTTTTTCTTCTCATACTCCCCGATATCAAGGTTCAAATCGTCCCTATCCAATTTCTTTATATGCTTTTAGGGGCATTTGCCATCCCATGCCAGTGCTTTATATCTCTATCATAATGTTTTACAAACTAAACAGTTACTTCCATAATAAAAAAGGTGGAACGCATCCTGCGTAATGTGGCACTAAAGGGAGGAAATATGAAAAAAGTGATTCTTGTTCTAATACTTACATTCGCCATGGCGTTGTCTGCATCAGTCACACAACACACTATACATATACAACAACCAAAGGTACAAAGTCTTAATCATTATCAGATTATCAACATAGATTCCGCGATTCAACACGGAACTCCAGGAAACCCCAGCTTACCTTATTTTGGGGTTACTCTTTTGTTACCCATCGGTGAAGAAGCTCAGGACGTCACCGTTACCCGCTCTGGAAAACACCTTTTATCTGAGAATTTCAATCCATACCCGGTGCAAAATCAATATCCCCTTTCTTATGAAGGGCAGATACCCTTTACGCCCCTGAGCGATAACATAGAGAGCGAGACTGTATTTCCCGCTGTGGCAAATGATGGATTTTCCACCAATTTCTACAGTGGTTTTCCCCTGCTTTCTACAGCAGTTACTCCTATCGAATTTAATCCACAAACCGGCGAAATCTTCTGGTTTGACACGGTAGCCATCAGCATCACATCTGCCGGTACCCAACGGGCTCAACGGGCAGAAGCACTGTTAAAAACAGATACATC
>JAGGWK010000056.1 GCA_021157525.1 Candidatus Cloacimonadota bacterium
ATATGATTATATGGCATTTGAAGGATGATGAAAAATGCAGGGATTTCACCCAGCTTTCACTTCCTTCAAGCCATCCCGACCATGCTTGGGCGGGCAAGATTCTCTTCCTGTACGGCTTTAACCTGGAAGTATTTTATCCATGATCGGTGTCTTGTCTTTCATTTTTCTTTGTTCGCCTCATCAAGACTTGAAATCGATGAACTCACTCCCTTCACACAGCACCGATTTCTTAACGTCTTGATTTCGGTACAAATAACGAAAATGGCTGAAGCGGGTTATTTCCGAGAGATTTTGTACTTCGATGGAGGAAAAGTAAAATGAATATTACATCGGCTTTTCCCATGGGGCGGAACCACTATGGGATAAGCTGAAGATGGCGTTGCACCAGCAGTTGAAACTGGTGGTTAATGAGAAAGCAGCAGATGCGTGGCCCGATAGGAAAGGTTCATGCGATACCCAGTAATGCTTCTAAAATGAGATTTGAAAGGGTGATAAGGGCTGATGCGATTGTGGCTGCAAGGCATCCATCCAGTTGAAAACGGGGAACCAGAGAAGAGGCGATGAGCAGAGAAATGCCGTTGATAACCAGCAAAAATCCACCCAGTGTGATGACGGTGAGGGGCAAGGTGAAGAAGATGATGAGAGGTCGCACGATGGCATTTATCAGGGCAAGAACAAGGGCCGATATCAGAGCAGTATCATAGCCATCCACGCGGTACAGTCGGGTGAGACGCCCCACCAGATAGATGGAAACGGACATCACGATGATACGAATAATGAAGTCTTGCATCAGTTACTGAACTTCCGTAAAAAAGCCGGAATCTCCATTTGTTGGCCTGTTTTAAATTTATCATCACTCTTTTGGGGCGCTTGCTTCAGCAGATTGTTGTTGCTGTTGTGCAGACGAACGTTTTTCAAAACCTGGCTGATGTCTTCTTCTTCAAAGTCATCATCGGAGGCAGAGGAATGGGTACTCTGGAATGCGAGGGTATCGTCATCATATGACTCTGGAGCATCCAGGCCAGTGGCGATAACGGTTACCTTCACCTTGCCTTCCATGGAATCATCCTGAACCAAACCGGTGATAACTTCGCCCCGGTCGCTGGCACAGTCGGAGATTTCAGATAAAATCTGATCGAATTCATCCATCCTGAGGTCGTTTCCGCTGGTGATATTTACCAGGATGCCATGGGCATTTTGCAGAGAGATTTCGCTCAGTAGCGGATTTTTAATGGCTTGATCGATAGCTTTTTGAGCCCGATCTTCACCTTCTCCGGTACCGTTTCCCATCAGGGCAAAGCCATGGGAGTTCATCATCATGATGGTGCGCACATCGGCAAAATCCACATTCATGTAGCCACTGTGATGAATCACGTCGGTAACGGCTTTTGCCGCTTGATAGAGAACGTTGTCGGCCCGTTTAAACACGGAATACACTGTTTCGGAAGTAGTGGTTTCCCGCAGTTTTTCATTGGGTACCACCATCAGGGTATCCACGAATTGGCGTAATGTCGATATTCCCTTATCGGCATTCATATTGCGCTTTTTCCCTTCTCGTTTAAAGGGTTTGCATACTACAGCAACGGTAAGTATCCCCATCTCCTGAGCCAACTGCGCAACCACCGGAGCGGCTCCGGTGCCTGTACCTTTTCCCATCCCGGCGATGATAAAAAGCAGGTCGGCGCCTTCGATGTTTTCCTTTATTTCTTCACGGGATTCTTCAGCGGCTTTGCGTCCCACTTCCGGATTTGCACCGGCACCAAGTCCCCGGGTAACTTCCTGTCCCAATTGTAATTTAGCTTTGGCTTTGGACTTTCTCAAGTCCCGAAGGTTCGTGTTGGATGCAATAAATTCCACACCTTCAAGCCCGCCATCGATCATGGTGTTTATAGCATTTCCACCAGCGCCACCGATGCCGATAATCTTTATCATTGTGCCATAAGGCTGTTCATCTTGCTTGAGATCAAGTTCCAACATGTTCCCCCCTTATACAAAGTCTTTAAAAAATTTTACGATGCTCTGCCAGAAACGGGCAAAACCATCGGTGGTTTTATAGGCTTGCAGTTTTACATTTTTCTCGATCATCTCATTTTGTACATAGTACAGGATGCCAACAGCAGTAGCAAATTTAGGGCTCTGCAGCCGGTCTGTAGGACCAGACAGCCTATCCAGTTGCGGATATCCGATCTTGGTGGACATATTGAATACTCCTTCCGCCAGACGATCGCAGTTCTTGAGCAGGGAGGCACCACCGGTGATGGTGAGGCCTGCGGTGATGAGCTTCAACTCGTGGTTTTCATTCAGAATTTTGTAAGCATCTTCCATTATCTCACGCATCCGTGCTTCGATGATCTCGGAAATATATCGCAGCCGCTTCTGTTTTGCGTCTCGCCCGGCGATGCCTTCTATCTTTATGGTCAGGTCTTTGGGGATGTCTTTGGAGATGGTGTTGCCCTTTTCTATCTTGATCTTTTCAGCATTGGCGGGGGATGTATGCAAGCCTATGGCGATATCGTTTGTGATGTTTGTGCCACCCAGCGGAATTACTGCGCTGAAGCGGATGCTGTTTTTAAAGAACACGGCGATGTCTGTGGTGCCGCCACCGATATCGATGAGGATGCTTCCCAGATCTTTTTCCACTTCATTGAGCACAGCAAAGGATGACGCGATAGGTTCCAGGATGATATCCTGCACGGTATAGCTGCAAATCTCGATACACTTTATAATGTTCTTCATGATGTTCATATCTGCCATCACAACGTGCACGTAGGCCGTGAGGTTAAATCCCGTCATATTCAGGGGATTCATGATGCCGTCCTGACCGTCGATATCAAAAAACTGCGGAATGGCGTGAATCACGTCCATACGCTCGTTGCCCTGCTGAATCTTTACATTGTTGCGGGCGTTTGAGATAACATTGCTGAGGTGTTCTGGGGTGACTTCAGTGGCTTCGTTTCCCGTAGAAAGAGAGATGCGTCCCAGGGTGTTTTGGCTTTTGATGTAATCTCCGGCAATGCCCACATAGATATTTTGTGCTTTGCATTCCGCCATCTCTTCAGCCTGGTTCAGAGCAGAGCGAATTGCGCTGGATGCCTTCATGATGTCGATAACCAGACTGTTTACCAGGCCATCGGATTTACTGGAACCGACACCTTTTACTTCCAGGGATCTATCGTCATTGAGCACTGCGATAATGGCACAGATCTTTGTGGTGCCAATATCCAGGGCGGTAATAATATTCGTTTGCTTCATTACTCCTCCGGTCGAATAACAAGCTGATCGGCGAAACGCAGATCGACAATTCTATTTTTCTCAAAAATGGCGTTTTGTTCCAAAAAGCGATATTGCTTGATTTTACGCTCCAGGTCTCCGTCACCAAAAATAATCTTATAGCCTGTGAGCATCTCTACCAGGTAAAGATCGTCATCGTGACGATAGATCTCAGAAATTGTATTGAAAAATGTGGGCTCCACAGCTAACACTGCATCACAAAACGAGTAGACCGAATCCACAAAGGCATCGTGCAAAAAGGCTCCCACTTCCACTTCGTCATCTTGCAGGGTCGTGGTGATGATGGGGAAATTCTCGCCTTCGTAAAAATTATCATTGTCCAGCACCATGCCTTCTGCATCCAGGGTGAAAACGGTTCCCTGAGCTGTGCGAAGGAAAAACCTGCCCACCCGCTCTTTTATGGTGATGCGCAGCTTCCCCGGCAATGTTCGGGCAATGGAGACATCCTTCACCCGCACCACGTTTTCAAAACGGGATGCAATCTCAGCATTTTTGGTAAGATGCAAATTGCGCCCCAGCAAATCCTTTACCAGATTGTAGAGGAAATCCGTTTCCAGGTTATCATTTCCCACCACCTCGATTTTTTCGATGGTGAAATAATCGGTAGTGCAGATGAGATACCGCCCGCCAAAGAATGCTACCAGCAGAACAATCCCGCTGGTTAGCAGGAAAAAGAAATAGCGGCTGTTGCCTCTCTTTTTGACGGTCATCTCTGTACTCCTTTTTATCTCTGGATGTAGTGGATTTGAGGGGCTTGGCACCCCCGGATCCCTTGAAAAACGCTAATGCTATACAAACTATAAAGATGCAAAATTCGACAAGGCTTTTGAACATTCCCGTCCAATCTCTTTAACACACCGGAATGTATTGAAGTTAGCTTTTCCATGTCAATGGTTTTTTCCACCTTTTTCCAATTCCCCTAAAAATTCTTCTCCAAAGCGAACGATAGAACCTGCTCCGATGGTGATTACCAAATCTCCGGGAAGACAAATCTCCCGCATCTTTGCTACGATGGCTGCATTTGAATCCACATAAAAAACTTGCTTGTGACCTGACTGGATGGCTGCATCGGCGATAAGCTTACCCGTGATGCCTGGAATGGGATCTTCTCGAGCCGGGTAGATAGGCGTTACCAGTAGCACGTCGGATTGGAAGAAGGAGCGGCCAAATTCCTGAGAAAAATCTCGGGTGCGTGAATAGAGATGTGGCTGGAAGACGGCAATGATGCGGCGATCCGTGTTTTCCCGCATGCCGTTGAGGGTGGCTTTAATCTCGGTGGGATGGTGAGCATAATCATCGTAGAGGATGATGTCGTTGCACTGGCCCTTGAGCTCGCATCTGCGATAGACTCCCCTGAATTCTGCCAGACCTGCCTGTATCGCATCAAAGGGAACATCCAGCTCCAGACCGATGGCTACGGCCATCAGGGCGTTGAGGATGTTGTGCCGGCCAAAACTGCTCATCTCTACGGTTCCCAGCAGCTCACCTCTGTGTTTAACGTCAAAGGCCGAATGAAATTCTTTCATTACCAGATTTTGAGCTTGAACGACGGCCTGTTTGGAGAAGCCATAGGTGACGATTTCCTTCTTGATGTGGGGAATTACCGACTGAACACCGGGGTTATCCAGGCATGCGATCACGGTGCCGAAAAAGGGAACTTTGTTGGCATATTCAATGAAGGCGTCTTTTACGCCTTCCAGGTTGCGGTAGCAATCCAGGTGGTCAGCTTCGATATTGGTGATGCCAGCGATGATGGGACTGAGGCTGAGGAATGAGCGGTCAAATTCGTCGGCTTCCACCACGATATATTCGTCGGAACCCTGCATGTTGTTGGTGCCGAAGTTTTTTACCACGCCTCCAACGATTACGGTGGGGTTCAGGCCGGCAGCTTTCAGTACCATGCCGGTCATGGATGTGGTTGTGGTTTTACCGTGAGTGCCGGCGATACCGATGCCATAGCCCAGTCGCATGATCTCGGCCAGCATTTCGGCCCGGCGGATTACCGGGATTTTCCGTGCCAGAGCCGCTGCAACTTCGGGGTTGGTATCTCGCACAGCAGAAGATTTTACCACCGCATCAACTTCCAGAATAAGGTCGGCATTGTGGCCGATGGTGATCTCTATACCCAACGATGTCAGGTGTTCTGTGATGCGGGATGCCTGCATGTCCGAGCCGGTGATCTGAAATCCTTTATTTGCCAGCAATTCTGCGATGCCGCTCATGCCGATGCCGCCGATACCGACGAAGTGGATTTTTTTTATACGTCCAAACATTGGTTCTCCTTGATGGTGGTTAAGATGGAAGCGGCGATGTTTTTGGCTGCATCCATGTGAGGTGTGGTGGGTAAAAAGTGTTTTTTATAGCTATGGATGTCTGCTTTCATGGCCAAGATGGTATTCAGGAGCCGGTCTGGTGTGAGCTCCTTTTGCCGGATGCAGACGGCGATGCCTTTTTTCTGCTGTTCTTGGGCGTTGTAGAGTTGGTGATTTTCTGCAGAGGATGGCAGGGGTACCAGGATGGCAGGGAGTTTTTTCGTCTCGATTTCTGCCAGCGTGAGTGCTCCGGCGCGGGCGATGACCATATCACTGGCATTGTACATCTCTGCGATGGAGTGGGTAAATTCAAAGCCGAAGACGCCGGTAAATGTTTTCGCAATGGGAAGGAAAGTGGCGGCGCTGTAGGTGCCTATCTGCCAGAAAAGCTCGATACTATGGGCCACCAGTTCATCCAGAATCTGTACTATGGCTTTGTTCAGTACCACCGAACCTTGGCTGCCGCCTACCAGCATAATGCGGAATTTGCCTGGCTGCATCCCATACTGAGACAGATTTACCGGAGCCGTTCGGGCAAAAATCGTCGGATTTATCGGATTGCCAAAAAGTTCCGCATTGCCAGGAAAATGGTGTTGCGCACCGGTATTACCCAGAAATACCCGTTGTGCATATTTACCCAGAAGTCGGTTTGTGATACCGGCAAAGCTGTTTTGCTCCTGCAGAAAAATGGGGATGTGGCGTTGATGTGCTGCAAAACCTACCGGGCCGGAAACAAAACCACCGGTGCCAACGAAAAAGTCAGGCTTGAACTCTTTGATTATCCTGCGTGCATCCAGTATGCTGCGAAGCAGTTTACAGGGAAACAGCAGATGTCGGGGGGTAAAACTGCGATAGAGTTTTTGTACATCAATGCCTCGGAAGGCAAAGCCTTGCCTGGTTACCATGGTCTCTTCCATGCCGGCTCGATTGCCCACATAGAGTATTTCTACTCCGCGGTTACGCAGTTCTGCAGCTATAGCCAGAGCCGGAGTGATGTGGCCGCCACTGCCGCCGGCCGCTATGATGGCTTTCATTATACCTTCCTCCGTTCTGCACTGATGCTCAGCAACAAGCCGATGGTGATGGAGTTTATCAGCAATGACGTTCCTCCGTAACTGATGAAGGGTAGCGTGACGCCGGTAGAGGGCACGGCAGACATCGATACGCCGATATTGAGCAGGGCATTGAAAAAGATGTTCATTCCCAGACCATAGCCGGCAAAGCGCAGAAAATTGCTCTTCTGATGATAGGCATTTATGAGGCATCGGGAAAAGAGAAATGCATACAATCCCAAAACAAAAACCGAACCTAAAAAGCCAAACTCTTCTCCCAAGATAGCAAAAATGTAATCGGTTTTATCTTCGGGAATGAAGTAGTGTTTTCCGGTTCCACGATGAGGAGTGGTGCCAAAGATGCCACCACTGGAAAGGGCTATGAGACTTTCTCGTATCTGGTACTCTGCATCTCCGGTATAGGTTCCCTCCTTGTGAGCCAACTTATGAAACAGGGAATACTTTTCAAAAATCTGCATCCGCGCGCCACGATATTGAGGTCCAAACTTTATTACAGCTGCGCCAAAGAGCATCAACACCAACATAATGCTGAGGATGGTGGAAAACTTGATGCGGGCCAGAAACAGCATCGACATGAGGGTGAGCCCCAAAATGATGAGAACACTGAAATGACGCTCGAACAGAATAAGGGTGAAAATGAGGATGGGGATGATGATGAGAGGTGTGAAATTCTTCACAAAGTTTAACGGCCGTGATTCCTCGATAACATCCTGTTTCTTGGCCAGAATGTGAGCAAAATAGAGGATCAACACGATGCGGGCTAGCAAGCTGGGTTGAAAATTCACATTCATCATGGGCAAATGAAGGATGAAACTGCGCTTGGCTCCATTTACTTCAGAACCGAAGATCAGTACAAGAACCAGCAGCAGGATGGTGATGAACAACAACAAAGTAGTGAATTTGCGCCATTTTTGCAGATCGATAAACCGAAAAGCACTCCACACCGCAACAGCGGAAATGAGCAGCCAGATCAATTGTTTGTAGAAGGGCATCATCGAATCTTTCACCGAATTGACATTGAGTTGCATAAAGATGCCGATGACCATCAGGACGATGTAGCAGACGATTATCCAGTGATCAAATGAGATGATGTAGGTTTTTTGTTTCATGCCAGTGCCTGAACGATCTCTTTAAACCGGTTTCCCCGCTCTTCAAAATTGGCAAAGGCGTCGTAGCTGGTGCAGGCGGGGGAGAGGACGACTTTGTCTCCTGGGGTGGCTTCGTGCCATGCAGTCTGGATGCATTCCGCAAAATTCGGGATCAGTGCTATTTCTGCTGTTCCGCGAAAAGCCGTTTCCATCTCTTTGGCGGTGGCGCCAGTGAGATAGATTTTCTTGGCATATTTTTTCAGCAGTGGATTGAGTATGCGGTAATCTTCACCTTTTCCCGCGCCACCCAAAATGATGCGGATCGGCTGGTTGAAGGCTTGAAGGGCGTATTTTACAGAGTCTGTATTGGTGGCTTTGGAGTCGTTGTAAAATTCCACATTATCTATTGTGCGTACATATTCCAGGCGGTGAGGGAGCGGTGTAAAGGTTTCCAGACCCTTTTGCAAAATCTTCTGCGGGATGCCAAAAGGTTGCACTGCCAGCAGCGCCGCCATGATGTTTGCATGGTTGTGTTTTCCCCGAATGGTTGCCCTGGATGCATCGAAAAACCGGTCGCCGCAGCGAATAACGCCATCCTGGTAACAACAGGGCGCTGCCGATTCCGTAGAGAAGGCGGTAGTAGCTATGGGGATGTTGCTGGCGAAACGTTTTATAACAGGGTCATCGCCATTTATTATCGCCACGTCAGTGGGCTTTTGATGGGCAAAAATATTGAATTTGGTCTGAGCATAGGCATCAAAATCCGGATAGCGATTGAGGTGATCTGGAGTGATATTGAGCAAGACCGCTACATCCGGGCGAAAGCTGGGAACCCGTTCTAACTGAAAACTGCTGAGTTCCAGCACAATCACATCAAGCCCTGGCTCTTCGATGGGATGAGCAGTGAAGGCTGTACCAATATTGCCTCCCAACACCGACCGCATCCCTGCCTGAAGCAACAGGTGATGAATAAGACTTACCGTGGTGCTTTTGCCGTTTGATCCCGTGACTGCGATGATTTTGCTGGCATGAGACTTGATGCGATAGCCAAACTCTATCTCGCTGATGATCTCGATGCCGCGACTGGCCGCCTCCCGCAAAATAGGCGTGTTAGGTGGTACTCCCGGACTTACGATGATGCAATCGCATTGCAGCGCCCGCTGAGTGTGGCCACCAAATTCTATGGCAAATTCGGTCTGCAAAACGTTCCATTGGGGATGGGCATCGGCAGGGTTATATTCGCTGATAAACACCTCGCCGCCCAGGGACTGGATCTTGCGGGCGGCGGCGATACCGCTACGGGCCAAACCAATGACGGTGTAACGAATGTTTGCATCCATGTCTGCCTACCGCAATTTGATAGTGGCAAGTCCGATGGCCACCAATAACATGGTTACGATCCAGAAACGAACAACGATCTTCTCTTCGGAATAGCCCTTGAGCTCATAATGATGATGAATAGGGGCGCACCGGAAAACCCGGCGGCCAGTTCCGTATTTTTTGCGGGTGTATTTGAAATAATAGCGTTGGATAAGACTGGATGCGGCTTCAACGATGAATACGCCGCCGACGATGATGAAAAATATCTCTTCCCGTAACAGGATGGCAGCGACGGCTAAAATGCCGCCAAGGGCCAGGGAACCGGTGTCGCCCAAAAATATCTCGGCCGGTTTTACATTGTACCACAAAAAGCCGATGAGGGTACCGATGAGTGCTGCAATGAAAATAGCCAACTCACCAGCGGTTTCAATAAATTCCAGGTTCAAATAATCTGCGATAACAAAATGTCCTTTCAGATAGGCCATCACAGCCAGGGCAAAAGCGGTGAGTGCCACGTTGCCTACCGCCAGTCCATCCAGACCATCGGTGAGGTTTACTGCATTTGACATACCAGTGATCATAAATACCACAAAGGGAATAAAGAGCCATCCCAGCTGGAGAACGGTATCCTTCAAAAAGGGAATGTTTATAGCAGTGACGGCCGCTCTGTCTGGTGTGCCAAAATACAGTATAGAAGCGATGATAAGCCCAAGACCTACCTGGGCAAGCAGCTTGTAGCGGGCAATGAGGCCGGTTTTTACATGACGGAAATTTTTCAGATAATCGTCTAAAAATCCAACGCTTCCCAGCCAGATGGTGGTGAGAAACATGATGAGGATATTGCTGTTTATCAGGTTGTTCCACAATAGGCTGGATGCCAGCAGGCTGCTGAGCACGATGAGGCCTCCCATGGTGGGAGTACCCTGTTTTTCCTTATGCCTTAAGGGTACATCTTCGTTTATTGTCTCCACCGCCCGGTGATTTTTCAGCATCCTGATAAACTTTGGCCCGAAAGCCCATGAAAAGATCAGTGACGTGATGAATGCTGCCAAGGCGCGAAAGGTAACGTACTGAAAAACGTTAAAGAAATTTACACCGAACAGCTCTGTATTGGCTAAGGGCATGGATAAATGATACAGCATTATAACCTCGCTATTATTTTTTCCAGATGGATGCCGTGAGATGCTTTTATCAGGATTACTCCTGGAGATGGCAGTTCTTGCAGCACAGAAGATGCTAACAATTGCTCCACAAAATCAAAATGTACAGTAGCGTGATACGCCTTGCTAAAACTCCCCACCGAGATCACTCTCTCAATCATCAATTCTTTCAATTGAGTACCAATATTCTGATGATATTTTTCTGTCAATTCCCCTAATTCCAGCATGTCGCCAAGTATCGCAATATGAGGCAGTTGCGGTTTAAACTTTTCCCAGAAGGCGATGCTGGCCTTCATGGAATCTGGGTTGGCATTGTAACAATCCGCTATCCATATCTGCTGGCCCCGATGAATAAAGCGCATACGGTTTCCCATATCCAGCGGCATCGCAAGTCCGGCGGCTATGGTTCGGACGTCTATGCCCAGGGCTTTTGCCGCAACCATGGCAAAGGTGGCATTTATCGCATTAACCCCAAAGGGAGTAGCTATGGTGAATTTCTCGTCCTTTACCTCAAAAGTTGTGTTTTCATCCTGCGCTACCTTCCGGATGCAATAATCTGCCTCTGAGCTGTAGCCCACACTGGTTCCCTGGATGTCTCTGAAATAACTATCCAGCGGAAATATCCTCGCTTGTAGCGGCGCATCAAAGAGAGCCCGTTTTTCACGGAACACGCCATCACGATTTTGCAAAAATGCCAGATGGGAATCCCCAATGGAGGTAATGATACCGATGTCAGGCCTTACGATGTGGGTGAGAGCGGCGATTTCGCCAAAGTGGTTTGTGCCCATCTCGATGACGGCATAGCGGTGTTCAGGCCTCAAGTGCAACAGGGTTTTTGGCACGCCGATGCGGTTATTTTCATTTCCGTGGGTTTTTAGTATGGACGCCTTTTGCTCAAGGATGGCAGCCAGATATTCCTTTACGGTAGTTTTACCGTAACTGCCTGTAATACCTACGCAAGGCAGGCCAAAGCGGCTTTTGTACAGGGATGCCAGGGCGCCCAATGCTATCAGCGTGTCTTCTACCTGAAGTGCTCGTGGATGGCTGAAACCCGTATCTCGGTTGCACAACGCTATCACCGTGGGGTCTTGCAGTACCGACGTGAGATAATCGTGACCATCAAAATGTTCCCCGATCAGAGGAATGAAGAGACTGTGCGACCGGATATTGCGGGAATCCGTGGAGACGTGGCGTAGCAGCGTTGTTGAAGGCAGTTTTTGGTTAAAGATTTTTGCCAAGAAATTGCTGTCTATGGGTAGCGCTAATTCATCATCGTCAAAAGGCTTGCGAGATTTTACGGCAGCAGCTGCTGCTTCCCGGTCATCAAAATGGTGGCGCACACCTCCAATTTCCTGGTAGGTTTCGTGGCCCTTCCCGGCTATCAGGATGCAGTCCCCTGGCTGAGCAAAGCGTACCGCCGCTTCTATGGCAGCGGCTCTGTGGGTAACTATCCACCAGGGTTCATGAGGTTGAGCCGTGGCCACGATGTCATGGATGATGGATTCCGGCATTTCATTGCGCGGATTATCGGTGGTTACAATAGCCAGGTCGGCTTCGGCCAATACGGCATGGAGCATCAAAGGGCGCTTTGAAACGTCTCGATTTCCCCCTGCGCCAAAGACGCAGATCAGGCGACCGGTGGTAATGGGGCGGAGGCACCGTAAGGCGTTGGTGAGAGCATCCGGGGTGTGGGCATAGTCCACAAAGATGCCGAAATTGTGAGGATTTTGCACCGCTTCCATGCGCCCGGCAACCGGTGGTATGTGGGGCACGTGGGTGGCCAGGTGAGCAAAGGTTTCGATGCCGAGGCCTTCCAACGCAACCAGCGCCGTAGCCAGATTAAAAAGATTGTAGCGGCCGATAAAGGGAGATGAAAATCGGTGCGGTTGTCCGTCTTTTATGAGAGTGAACCGGACGCCGGAAACCGATAATGCGATATCGGAAATGAGGGCATCTCCGGAAGATGCAGAGATGCTGTATCTGGGGCCGGGAAAATTATTATAAAGTTGATTGCCGGCAGCGTCATCGATATTTATCACCGCCATCCCGCCGGCAGCGGCAGTTGCATAAAACAACTCTGTCTTGGCAGCCAGATATTCTTTCATGGATGTATGATAATCCAGATGCTCCTGGGTGAGATTAGTGAAGCAGGCACAGGAAAAGTGAAAACCAAAGACCCGTTGCTGAGCCAGGGCGTGGGAAGAGACTTCCATAACCACATGGGTTACGCCAGCCTGAAGCATCTGTTCAAAAATGGTATATAGCTCAATTACGCCGGGGGTGGTGTTGGCAGTGGTGTAATGGGTGGATGCAATATCGTAGCCCAGAGTGCCTATCATTCCGGCCTTTTTGCCGCAGGCCTGAAGCAAGTGAAACAGCATGTGGGCTGTGGTGGTTTTGCCGTTTGTTCCGGTGATGCCGATGAGGGTAAACTGTGATGTGAGGTCACCGTAAAAGAGGCTGGCAAGCAGAGCCAGGGCTTTCCGGGTATCTGTTACCAGCAGGTGAGGCAGGGATGCATCCTGGATGCAATCCACCACCACCGCGGAAGCACCTGCATCCAATACAGAGGCTATGGCACTGTGACCATCGAAGGCGGCACCGCGGATGCAGACGAAAAGGCATCCTGAAGAAAGAGCACGGCTATCGGTGCACAGTGATGGAAAAGTGGCTGTATCCTGTACCCCCCCTGCACTGCGAAAAATGCCGTGGCGGGTGAAAAGGGAGACCACGTCCCCAAAGGTTATTGGGCTTTTACCGTACATGTGTCACCATATTTTATTGGATTTCCCGAAGGGATAGACTGCCATCTGATCACGCCGTGACCTTTCACTTTGAGCTGAATATTGAGCTTGCGGGCCAGGGTGATGGCGCGACGCAGCGTGAGACCGTAAAGCTGTGGCATGGTATTTGCCGTGAGCACCTGGTCTTCAACTTTGGGTTTTTCTCCGATTATGATGGAGGGTTTGTTGGTGGGTGAGAAGGAGACACCTCCCTTGGGAAACTGGTTTACCACCACGCCATTGCCGTGTTTCACGATGAATTGGCCCTCGATATTCAGTTTTGCCAGTGCTTTTTCTGCTTTTTTCTGTGACAATCCGGTAAGATCAGGCATCTCTACAAAGGTACACTGAGCCGAGCGGATGGTGGGGATGATGTCTGAACTGCTGAGATTTACCAGATCGATGACCACATCGCGAAAGGTGGGAACTGCCGAAAGAGATGCGTAGTAGGAATAATCTTCAAAATTGGCCTCATCATATACAATGATGATGACGTATTGTGGCTCTTCAACCGGGAAAAATCCGGCAAAAACGGAGGTAAATTTATCCTTGGAATATTCTCGTTCACCCTGAATGATTTTTTCCGCAGTACCGGTTTTTCCGGCGGTGGTCACAAAATCCAGCTTTGCACCCTTGGCTGTGCCATAATCAACAACATTTTTCAAAAAGTATTTCAGCGTATCCAGCGATGTCGGATCTGACACTTCCCGCAGGATTTTTGGCTGTTGCTGCTCTATGATATGGCCTTCCTGATCTTGAATGTGATCCACAATGTAGGGAAGCATCAGATGGCCACCATTGGCCACAGCACAATAGGCGTTTGCCAATTGCAGCGCCGTGACGCTTATCTCCTGACCAAAGGAGATGGAGTGCAGAGAAAATCCCTGCCAGTCTTTGAGTTTGTGAAATATTCCCGGCGCTTCACCGGCGATATTGGAGCCGGTTCTGTGCCCAAATCCCAGAGATATCAACCGCTCGTAGAGTACGTTACTCCCTACCTGCTCCACAATCTTGCTTATTCCCACATTGCTGGAGTATGCGATAATGTCTCTGAAACTGAGTTCGGAAAATTCATGGTCGTCCGTGATTGTGCGCTCCGGCATCACGTAGGGCCGGCAATCGATAACGTCGTTTGGATGGTAAATGTTTTCTTCCAGCGCCAGCAATGCGACAAAAGGTTTCATTACCGAACCGGGCTCAAACATAAAACTCACCGGCAGATTTGATAGAGATCGTAATACCGAAGCTTCGCGATTCAGGTCGGTATCTGCAAATCCAGCCATGGCCTTTATTGCGCCGGTGTGACAATCCATCACGATGCCGATGGCGTGTTTTGCACGGTATTTCTTCAATCCCGACTGAAGATTTTCTTCTAAAATCTCCTGATATTTGCTGTCTATGGTAAGGTATAGGGAATGGCCGTCCTGAGTCTGGCGATGACGCAGATCCAGTTTAGGAATGCGGTTGTTATTGGCGTCGTGAATCGTTTCATCCCAGCCATAGATGCCGGTAAGCTGGTCGTCAAAAGTGGCTTCCAGCCCGCATACGCCCTTTAGTCGATAGATCGATTCTTTGGCAAACTCATCATCGGTAGTGGTTTTTCGTACCATTCCCAGCAGGCGGGATGCCAGGCGATCTTGGGAATAGGTGCGTTTCATATTGCAAAATTGTTTCATCAGGCCGGGGATTTTTTGCTCTTTCAGCCGGGCACTGATGGCATTGATCTGGTTTTCGGGAATGTTTTCCGCAATAAAGATGCTGGTGTTGTAGGGCTTTTTCAGAAGTTTTGATTGCAGAGTGTTGCGACTGATATCCGAATTATCTGCAATGATCTGCGCCACGGTTTTCAGCTCGGATCGCAGATTGCGGGTTGAGTCGTCTTTGCAGGCGTTGAAGAGCAGGTTACGGTCAAAATCGATCTGGAAGAGTTTGATGGAACTTACCAGAATTTTGCCGTGACAATCCAGAATGTCACCTCGGTGGGGGATGTTAATCTGCTTGGATGGGTGCTGACGCAGGGTGATGGTCTCGGCAAAATCGTGAGGATCCAGCACCTGCAGGACAAAGAGGTAGATGCACCAGACGCAGAGGAGTATTGAGATGACCACGCTGAATATGATTAATCTGGTTTTCATACTGCAAAAAAGGCTCACTTCTGAAGAAAGTGAGCCGCACTCACTAATGAGTTAACGCCTCAACCGAGGGTATGATATAATCGATAAGACAAAATTTATTGCTCTCCTCATCCATCGCGATGTAATGCACATGATCGGTTGATGTTGGGAAAAACATGCCGAGCTTCGCCGTTGCCAACTCCTGGATGCGTTTTCGTGACTTCAGACTGTTGTTGTCGCTTACCAGGATTTTGTTCTCCTGGGTTTTGGTGTTCAGCTCTTTCATCATTGCGGTGTGTTGACGGGAAAGCTGGATAATGTGGTGATTGTTATAATAATGGAAGAATACAGCCAGCAAAATGAGGCCAGCTATAATGTAGAAACGATGGCTCATTTTTCCTCCTTACGTTCGGCAACCCGCAATTTTGCACTGCGAGCCCGGGGGTTTGCTTCTATTTCCGATGCATCGGCACCGATGGGTTTACGGGTCAGAATCTTAATGGTTGATATTTTGGAACATTGGCAGACGGGAAACGATGGAGGGCAGACGCAATCTTTGGCTTCCTCCACCATAAATTGTTTTACGATGCGATCTTCCAGACTGTGATAGGACATTACCACCAATCGCCCCTGAGGTGCCAGGGCCTGAATCGATTGGCTCAGGGCAGATTTCAGCACATCCAGCTCGCCATTGAGATGGATGCGGATCGCCTGAAAAATCCTGGCCTTTACTTTAATTTTGTGTTGAGATCGGGCACTCAGATCAATGATCTCACTCAACTGATAGGTGGTCTCTATGGGCTTTACTGCACGGCTGGTTGCTATTGCCCGGGCAATGTGATAGGCTTCCCGCTCTTCACCATATTCCCGAAACACTCTGGTAAGCTCCTCCACTGATGCAGTGTTTATGAAATCATAGGCAGTCTCGGATGTGGTAGCATCCATTCGCATGTCCAGCTTTCCATCCTGCATAAAACTGAATCCCCGGGTAGGATCATCGATCTGCCGCGACGAAACTCCCAGATCAAAAAGGATGCCATCTACTTTTGTGATGCGTTGCAAAGCGAGCTGCGTGCGGAGCCGGGCAAAATTACTGTGGATAAAGTGCACCCGATCAGAAAATTCTTCCAGTCGTTTGGATGCATGTGCTATGGCTGCGGAATCCTGGTCAAAGCCGTATACCGTGATGGTGCTGTTACTTTTTAGCATCGCTTCCGTGTGACCGCCTCCCCCAAGGGTTGCATCCACATACACTCCGCCATCTTTCAGATTAAGCTGAGCAAGACAGACTCCTACCATTACCGGTGCATGATAAAATTCCATTATTGATAATCCTCCGCAGAAAAGCGCTTGCGATGTGCCTCTACCTGTTGCTTGATGTAGGCAGCATAAGACTCCGGTTTCCATACTGTAATGTAACGACCGTTCCCCTTCAGAACAACCCGGCTGCCGATGCCTGAGATTCCCAGCAACTCATCACTCACCTTTACCCTGCCAGCAGTGTCCAGCTTCTGCGGTTCGGTGGCCAGTTCCTGGATGTTGTTCAACAGAGCCCGCTGGTGGTCGTTTCCACCTTTGAGTTCCTCCACTTTCTCCTGCCATTTATCCAGAGGATAGATAACCAGGGTATCACGCGGACCGATGGTAATAACAACCTGAGAGCGCGCATTGATGGTGAAGTTCTTTTTGAAAGCAGTGGGGATGGTGATCCATTTTTGCTTATTAACCGAAACCTCGAACTTACCCAAAAAATCCTGTGGCATTTTAACTCCCTTTTGTGTTTATCTGAGAATATCTGAGATACTCTGAGAAAACATGGGTCAAAATTGGCGATTTGTGAGAAACACGTCAACCGAAAAATTACTTTTTTTTTCTTGGAGATTTTGTCAAAGTGCAAAAGTGGTTTATTGAATAGGTAACTCTCTATATAACATATAATTACAGTTTTCTATCTAATGCGTTACCTTTCCTTGCTTTGCTTCAGTTTGGAAAACATGCTTGCTAAAAATGAATGAAACAATTTTTCTTGCTTGGCATTAATCCTCTAGGATTGATCAAAGGAAAGGCCATGGGAGAAAAAAAAAGCATTTTCATCGTTGAAGACGAACGTGTCGTATTATTGGATATTCAACACACGTTGCTGGGTATCGGTTATGTGGTGGCGGGGGTAGCGTCATCGGGAGAAGAGGTATTGCCCGCTATTGAAAAAGTGCATCCTGATCTGGTTTTGCTGGATATTGTTTTGGAAGGAAAGATGAGCGGCATTGATGTGGCGGAACAGATTCAGCAAAGTTACGAAATTCCGGTAGTATTTCTCACTTCATATTCAGATGAGGCGACGTTAAAACAGGCAAAGCAAACCGGTGCTTATGGGTATATCATTAAGCCATTTGAAGAGCGAGAACTCTTTGCAGCTATTGAGATTGCCTTTTATAAGTTTAATGTTGATCGCATCTTACGAGAATCAAAACGGAAAATCGAGCTGCTGCACGTCACTGCCAGAAAACTTGCCAGGATGCAAGAGGCCGAAGATGTATATCAGGAAGCGGTAAATGCCGCCGAAGCCATCCTGGGATTTACCACCTGCAATCTTCAAATTTTGGAAGACGGCCAATTTGTGGTCAAATCCAGCTCCACCCGTTCATCCTATGGTGAAGGGATGACTCCTCAGAGTGCGGAAGTGCTTCAGGCTTACAACGAAAATGAATTTAAAATAATCTCCGATGATGTGCATTCCCGGATATTTTTACCCATTGCCGGCTATGGCGTGTTCAATGCTCAAACGGCAAAAGCCCATTTTTGCGATGATGATAAACGAATGCTCGATCTTCTTTTTGGTCATGTTAGTGAATCGTTACAGCGTATCACTCTGCAAAGCAATCTCAAAGCCCAGGCCATCCATGATCCTCTTACCGGGCTCTATAACCGCTATTTCCTCTATCAAACCCTGGAAAACCAAAAACGTCTTTCAGTCCGCTATGGTCGTGCCATCGCCTTTGTGATGATCGATGTTAACGGATTGAAGGAGGTGAATGATAAACTGGGGCATCTCATGGGAGATCAGTTGTTGAAAGATGTCTCTGAAGTGCTGGTGGGAGCATGTCGTAACACCGATATCGTTGTTCGCAGTGGAGGAGATGAATTTCTGATTATCCTGCCTGAAACAGGAGAGGAGTTGGCGGTGATCGTTAACCGTATCCAGGAGAAAGAGAAGGAATGGAACGAGAAGCATGTCAGCGGTCACTACCGGATGAGCTTTGCCCTGGGTTACTCTTGGTGGACCCCGGATGGCAACGAGTCGTTAGACGATTCGATAAGTCGAGCTGACGAGCAGATGTACCGTAACAAACGATCTATGAAACAGGAAATGAGGTCTGATGAGTAAACGAATATTAATAGTTGAAGACGAGTGCTTGATTGCTGAAGACTTGAAAATGACGTTACAACAATTTGGCTATGAAGCCAATTCTATCGTAGCCTATGGCGAAGAAGTGCTGAGTGTAGCCCGGGAAATAAAACCTGATCTGGCCTTGATAGACATCAAATTACGGGGTGGGATGGATGGTCTTTCAGCTGCTCAGAACTTGTACAACGAATTGGGTACCCCCGTTATTTTTCTCACAGCAAATGCCAATATCGATACCATTAAAAAAGCGGCAAAATCTGCCCCCTATGGTTATTTGATAAAACCCTTCCAGGAGCGGGAATTGCAGGTCACTATCGAGCTGGCTCTTTATAAACACAAGATGAACCGTTTTTTGCGTGATCGTGAAATCCTGCTTCGTAATGTGATAGACATTGATCCGAATATGATATACGTGAAGGATCGAGAAGGCCATTTTGCCATCGTGAATCGATCCTTTGCCGACATGTTTGGTCTTTCTCCCGAAGAAATCGTAGGCAAGACGTTGCAAGATCTGGCAGATCAGGGCAAACTTTCTGTTTCGCTGATGGAGAGGCTTTTGCAGGAAGAGATCCAGGTAATGTCAAAGGCTGCACGCATCCATGTACCCGAAGAAGTCTTTGATATCGGCGATGGCAAATTGTGGTTGAAACGCACCGTTATTCCACTGGAATTGGATGTATTAGATTCTGGATTACTGGGAGTTTGGGTAGAGATATCAGACTTGAAAAATACCGAATTGCAATTGGAAGAAAGCTATCGGCAATTGCAAAAGGTAATGGAACAAACCGTGAATGGCTTTGGGGCTGCTATGGAGATGCGCGACCCCTTTACTGCAGGGCATCAACGAAGGGTTTCCGTCCTTGCGGTAATCTTGGCCAAAAATCTGGGGCTGGATGCACAGAGGATAGAAGCGGTTCGCCTGGCAGCACTGCTTCACGATATTGGGAAGATCTATATTCCTTCAGAGATACTGAACAAGCCCCAGCATCTCCTAAACCAGGAGTATGATCTGGTAAAGTTGCATCCCGAAGTGGGATACAATACCCTGAAGAAAATCGATTTTTCCATGCCCATCGCAGACATCGTTTTGCAACACCATGAGAAGCTGGATGGCTCTGGATATCCAAAGGGATTAACCGGCGACGAAATCCTTTTTGAAGCGAAAATCATCAGTGTGGCAGATTATGTGGAGGCCATGGTGAGCAATCGCCCCTACCGGGAAGCTCGCAGTCTGACTGATGTCATCGAAAAGTTGAAAAAGCTTCGGGGAATCAGCTATGACGCCGATGTGGTAGATGCGTTCATCGATCTGGCAGAGACTAGACGCTTTGATTTCAATCTCTTCACCGAAATTACCAGCGAGTAGCAAAACGAAGCTATCAGGAATCAGGTGATTCTCCGGCGGTATCTGTTTAAATCCTTGACACCAAAATCGGTTCTGAAATGCATAACTCAAAATTAGTATAATGGAGGCTATAATGGTACGTGAAGATTGTTTGTATACCGAAAGCCATGAATGGGTAAAAGTTGATGGCGAAATTGTAACCATCGGAATTACCGACTACGCACAACAGGAACTGGGCGACATCGTTTTTGTCGAACTTCCCGCCGTTGGTGATGATGTAACTGCCGGAGAACCTTTTGGTTCTGTGGAAGCGGTTAAGGCTGTTGAAGACATCAATTCTCCCGTGAGTGGTGAGGTCGTAGAAGCCAATGAAATTTTGGAAGATGCTCCGGAAACCATCAATAAATCTGCTCTTGAAGAAGGTTGGATTATCAAAGTAAAACTTTCTGATACTGCCGAACTGGACAAATTGCTGACGGCCGATGCTTACAAAAAACTCATCGGATAACCATTCCTTATCCGGCTTCGGTAAACGAAGTTTTCTGATAATTCTTATTGCTCCGTCTGGTGGTGGTAAATCTACTATCGCCGGTCGTATTTTGCAGGATGCGGAAAACATCGACTATTCCATCTCCTATACCACCCGAAGTCCACGGGGGCTTGAAGAGAATGGCAAACAGTATTTCTTTGTTAAGGATGAAGACTTTGAGCGCCTGATTGCCGAGGATGATCTGTTGGAACATGCCACCGTTCACGGCTATCAATATGGCACATCACGCAGTTTTATCCAGAGCAGATTAGCAATGAAACACCATGTGATTATGGATATCGATGTTCAGGGAGCTATCCAGATCATGAAGAGTGAGATTGACACCGTTACCGTGTTTGTCTTACCACCCAATGAAACAATATTGCGCAACCGCCTTACTGCCCGCGGTACCGATTCACCTGAGGTGATCGCCCGCCGGCTTATCAATGCACGAGGCGAAATTGCGCAAATGCAGCTCTTTGACTATCTGGTGATAAATGATGATCTGGATGAGGCTGTAGAACAGGTGAACGCGATTATCTGCGCAGAAGAATTGAAGACTGCGCGATATACCGATGTTGAACGCATATTTTACGGGAGTGAATAATTATGAAAGAACGTAGCGTTGATGAATTTCTCGAAGAACACAACATGACTTATCTGTTTTTACTGCTTGCAAATCTGGAAGCAGAAAGACTGGTAAATCTGCCATTTACCGTACGGAAGGAATTTAAGAAAAACATCCCGGGTTTGGCTTTGGACCATATTGCAAAAAATGAAATTCCTGATTATGTGGCCCAAGACGAGGTTTTCGAAGAAGATCACACCGATTAACAATGGTTCGTAAAGAATTGGAACAATATCTTGAATTCCTTGAAATATCAGGAATTCAAGATATTTATTTTTCAAAAAAGGCATCCGCAGAAAAGGTGATAACAGCGAAGCCATCGGCTTTTGTATCCAATACCAAAGGCCAGAAATTGGAAGCTCTGCAAAATGCCTATAAAGATTGCCAGAAATGCGAGTTGTGGCGAGGGCGCAATAAGTTCGTTTATGGTAATGGCAACCCGGACGCAAAACTGATGCTTATCGGCGAAGGGCCCGGAGCAGAGGAAAATGCTACAGGCCAGGTGTTTGTAGGCCGCGCCGGACAATTGCTTACAAAGATGCTGCATGCCATTCACCTCAGACGCGATGAGGTGTATATCACCAATATCGTAAAATGTCGCCCCCCGAACAACCGGGATCCCCTGCCTCAGGAACGGGCCGCCTGTATGCCCTACCTGCTGGAACAGCTCGCCATTATCCAGCCTGAACTGCTGCTGCTGATGGGCAAAGTTGCAGCCAATACCATTTTAGAATCTCGAGATACTCTCACCAAAATGCGGCAGCACACCCACCTGTTTCAGGGTATAAAAACCTACGTGACCTATCACCCTTCGGCATTACTGCGCAACGAACACTGGAAACGTCCCGCATGGGAAGATCTGCAAATGCTGCAACGAGACTATGAAGCTTTGACATAATACGAGGAACCATGGCAAAAAAAACCGACAGACAATTACCCTACGACATAAATGCTGAAGCCGCCGTCCTTTCTGCAATGATGATAGACAATTACGTGGTGTCAAAAGCCTTTAATATACTCAAGACAGAGCATTTCTACCGCCGCGCTCATCAACACATTTTCAAAGCCATGATGAGCCTTTACGAAAATAACACGGAAATCGACATCATCACCCTCATCAACAAACTCAGGGAAATGGGTCTGCTGGATGCCGTGGGTGGCGAGGCCTTTATCAACGAACTTTCCGACATGGTAATGACTGCCGCAAATATGGATTACCATGCCACTATCGTATTACAAAAAGCGCTGCTCCGTGGACTGGTGCAATCATGCACCGAAATCATCGATAACTGCTACAACAGCAATCAGTCGGTGGATGATATCGTGGACGATGCGGAGCAGAAGATCTTCAAAATTGCTGAGCGTCCTGGCACCAAATCCTTTGTCGGATTGCGGGAAATCATCCCTCAGACCATCCAGAATATCGAAGACATCGCAACAGCGAAAAAATCCATTACCGGCGTCCCTTCCGGTTTCCGCGATCTGGACAAAAAGATCGGTGGATTTCGCCCGGGACAGCTGATTATCATTGCTGCCCGTCCTGCCATGGGTAAGTCTGCCTTTGCGCTGAATATAGCGCTGAATAGCGCCTGGATGCACGATAAAAAGGTGGGAATCTTTACTATGGAGATGGAAAGCGAAGAGTGCCTGATGCGTATGCTCAGTGCAGCTTCCGGTATGCGTGATCTCTCCCGCGCCGTAAGTATGGAAACCATGCTCAAAGGCTATGGCATGGATCAACGTAAAATTCTTACCATCACCGGACTTGCAGAAGCTCTCTCGGAAAAAGATATCTACATCGATGACACCGGCTCAAATACCATCCTGGATGTACGGGCAAAATGCCGCCGTCTCAAAGCGGAAATCGGTGGTTTGGATATCGTCATTATTGACTATATGCAGCTGATGTCTGTATCGCGGAATCGAGATAATCGGCAGCAGGAAATTTCGGAAATATCCCGTTCTATGAAAATTATGGCTAAAGAGCTGGGACTTCCGGTTATAGCACTTTCTCAGCTTAATCGTGGCTTGGAAAATCGCGAAGACAAGCGTCCTAAACTGGCTGACCTTCGTGAATCTGGTGCTATTGAGCAGGATGCTGACATTGTGATGTTTATCTATCGAGATGAAGTGTATAATCCCAGTACACCGGACAAACAAAACCCTAAAGAGGGCAGTGCGGAGATTATCATAGGGAAAAATCGTCACGGTTCCATCGGCTCAGTAGATCTTACTTTTATCAAAGAATGCACTCTCTTCAAAGATTCCTTCTATGAATAATCCTATTTTGCGGATTCTGCGGGAAATTGGCTCTTTTGTGCTTTTTCTGTTGCACATCAGCAGTCATTTGCCCCGCATGCGCAAACGGCTCTTGGAGATTGTGATGCAGATGAAGCGCATTGGCGTGGATTCCATCTGGCTTATTTCCATCACGTCGGGGTTTACAGGGCTGGTTACATTAGTGCAGGCGTCTTATCAAACCAGTGACTACATTCCCACCTCACTCATGGGAGTAATGGTGGCAAAATCGACTATGATCGAGCTGGCACCGGTACTCACGGCACTGGTTCTTACTGGTAAAGTAGGAGCTTCCATCGCCGCCGAAATCGGTACCATGCGGGTGAGCGAGCAGATTGATGCACTGGAAACCATGGCCATCGACCCTGTGGATTTTGTCTATATGCCCCGTGTAATAGCTGGCGCAGTGATGGTGCCACTTCTCACTATCTATGCCAATATCGTGGGGATTTTCTCAGCGTATATTCTTTCGGTTCACCTGAATAACGTAAATTCTTTCACTTTTTTTAACAACATGAAGAACTTCTTTTTACCCTGGGATCTCTGGGGGGGACTCATTAAAGGTTTTTTCTTTGGAATAATCATCACCACGGTGGGATGCTATGCCGGCGATCACGCTCATGGCGGCGCCGAGGGTGTGGGGCGTGCAGCCACGCGCGCCGTTGTCTATTCAGCCATCCTGGTACTGATGATGGATTTTGTGGTAGCCAGTGTGCTCTATGGCGCGTAATCTCTTCATCTGGATCACTCTTTTTGTGCTGCTTCTGGCAGGATGCAAACAGGCTCCGGCCGACGCTGTTCCCGCACCAGATCATCCTTTTACCATCTTGTACAGTGGTTTTGGCCAAAGCGAATCTCAGCAGCAGAGTATCCGCACCTTCCTTCTGGAAGCCTGTGACCTGGATCCGGTGTTTATCACCTGTTCCGATGCTACTCAGGCATTGGCTGCATTACGGCAGGATTCCCTGCAGGTAGATGTGTGGATCGGGCTGGATAATGTGATTGCTCCGTTGATTGAAGTTGATTCGTTGTTTGCCGATGTTCACACGCCGCAGCGTTCTGGCCTTGGCACTGATCGAAGCTTTTTTGCACCTCGAAAAATTGCCGCCTACGGTTACAGTTATTTCGCTATTTTATACGATTCGCAAGATGTCCAGGAGCCTCCAAGAACCTGCGGTGAATTGCAGGATGGCGCATGGCATGAAAGTCTGCTTCTGCCCGATGCCCGAATATCCAGCTTGGGAAATGGCATGGTGCAGTGGTCTAATGAGCTTTTTGGTGATAATGGCTATCAACAGTTCTGGCGGAGCATCAAGCCCAATGTCTATCACATTACGCCAGGTTGGCGTGAAGCCTTTGATATGCTGCTAGCCGATGAAGCTCCTCTGGCCATCGGACTGGTTTCTCAACCCTGGGGATATCACCTCAAGGATGATGTGGCCCGGTATAAAGCAGTGTTACCTCAGGAAGGAAGCTGGCTCTTTCTGGAAGGAGTAGCAATCCTGAAAAAAAGCACTTATAAAGCTGAAGCCCAGAAAGTGGTGAATCTCCTCTTTACCGAGGAGTATCAGAGCCTGGTAACCACCCAGGGATGGCTCTTTCCCGTTGATACCCATATCGAAATGATCTCCGGCATTCATGGCTTGAAGCCCACTGGGGAGCGACGGATAAAAAGCAGCGAAATCGCTGCCCACAACACTTATTGGATCTTACGATGGAAAAAAATAGTATTGAAATGACCGAACCCTTTCGCATTGTTTTGTATCAACCGGAAATCCCGGCAAACACCGGCAACATCGGCAGATTATGCGTGGGAACAAATACCCAGCTTCACATCATTAAGCCCATGCGGTTTCTCATAACAGATAAACAGGTAAAACGTGCCGGACTGGATTATTGGGATAAACTGGATATTCATATTCACAACAGTTTTGAAGATTTTTTAGCAGAGTTTTCCGATAAAACCATTTATTTCTGTACAACTAAAAGCCAGAAATATTATTCGGATAGAGTGTTCAAATCGGGTGATTGTTTTGTTTTTGGTCCCGAATCCCGCGGTATCCCTGAGGATATCTTGCGGCAATATGTAGATCAGACAATTACCATTCCCATGAGTGGCGAGATTCGGTCACTCAATCTGGCAAACAGTGCAGCTATCGTATTGTACGAAGCTTTGAGGCAAACCGGGTATCGCGGTGAACCGCATCCTGGGCTATAGAAGGAGGAATGATGTTACAGGGATCCTATGTTGCGTTAGTTACACCATTTAAAAACAACGAAATCGACTATAATGCCTTCGAAAAATTACTACAATTTCATCTGGATAGTGGGACCGACGGCATCTTACTGTGTGGTACCACCGGCGAATCCCCGGCATTAGCGTCGGATGAACGGGAGCGGCTTGTTCAGTTTGGCCGGCGGGTGATTGACGGTGCCTGTCCTATGATGGTGGGTACCGGCTCTAACAACATTCATCATACCATTTCGTCGACTATCAAGGCACAGGGCTGGGGCGTGGATTTTGCCCTGGTGATCACGCCATACTACAATAAACCAACCCAGGCAGGGATGTATCACTATTTTAAACATCTGGCATCCCAGAGCGATATTCCCATCGTGATTTACAATGTTCCCGGCCGCACCGGCGTGAATATAAACGCAGAGACCACGGTGCAACTGGCCCGAGAATGTACGAACATCGTGGGGATAAAAGAAGCAAGCGGTAATTTAGTTCAAGTCACTCAGATTTTGCGGGATGCACCGGCGGATTTTGTGGTGATGTCTGGCGAAGATGCCCTCAATTATCCCATCATGGCCTGTGGCGCAAAGGGCGTGATTTCTGTGACGGCTAATGTGTTACCGCAGCAGGTTCACGATCTCACCGTCTTTACCAACAAGGGTAAACATGATAAAGCCCGGAAACTGCATCTTTCACTGCTGGAGATGAACAAAATTCTCTTCTGCGAAACAAACCCCATACCGGTAAAAGAAGCACTGCACAGCATGGGAATGATCGAGCGGGAAATGCGGATGCCACTGTGGCCTTTGCAGGATGCAAACCGGCTGAAACTGAACAACGTGCTGAAATCTTACGGACTCCTCCAAGGATAATCGTGCGGGTTCGTAAAAAACCAACAAACAAAAATCTGGTGATCTGTCCCCGCTCGAAGCAATGGACTGATCTGGTAGTGTGTGCTGCCGGATGTGAGCGACGGGCAACATGCGAAATATACCGAAAATCCATTACAATAGAGGATTTGCTGGAATTCATAGAAAACCATCCGGATTATGAGATAAAAGGAGAAATCATGGCTGCAGGAAAAACAACTACCACAAAAACCGAGAAGAGGTATTGGGTTATTTATCCCGATACAACCTACAAAGAAGTTACCGAATCGGAGATCATTAACAATCCACAGGAATACGTGGACAAACAGATTTGGGACAAACCGCCCTTTAAATACGAAGTAGTTATTTCTCTGAAAAGGATTAAAGCTTAGCCTGTTTCAGGTTGTGGATGATGCCCACAATAATGAGCATCAGGCCAATGCCCACCAGATCTGCCAGCAGATCCCACCAGGAAAACATACGGCCCGGGATGGGAATCTGATGGAGTTCGTCTGCCAGGGGAACCCACAGGCAAAGAGCATAGAGGCGACGCCGGGCAACGGCAAAATCCTGAGGTGTAAACATCAATAAATAGAGAAGTGCCCAGATGGCGTAAAAGCCACTGTGAGCCAGCTTGTCGATGTTTACAATATTATCTATGGGAATCGTGAGTTTGGGTAATGAGGTAAGAGTAACCAGCAAGACCGTCCACATCCAGAAAAACAACTTATAGATCACTCGTTTTTTCATAAGAATCCAACCTCCACACTACCGAAAAGGGCGACATTTTAAACACCGCTTTCACCGGAATATTACGGTCATCATCACTGAACCAGAAATAGAGTGTTCTGTCTGACACCAAATTATTGGTGAGCATATCACTGCGTTCGGTATCGCGATCTTCTCGCTTGCTGAAATTCATCTTCATTTTTCGTGCCGGGACTTTTCCCAGAGCCGTTTGTATCGTTTCATGCTTTACCACCTTATAGGTGACATCCCACATCATGCCAACAGCATCCAGACAGAGACTTCCTGCATCTTGTTTTGCTGTGCGCAAGAAGTAGAGTGCCGAAAAAAAGTCCCGACAATCTGATTGGATGGGGTAGATGCGGTTGCGGGATGGGGAGATGCGTGATGTGCGCTTTGCCGTGCCGGCGTCCCGCATATAGCGAATTTCCCTGTCTTCCTGGTAGTCTTTCTGTTTGATGCGTTTTTTGTAGGATTCCCCAAGGTATGAACCCCGGTAGTGCACTTCATAGCGGTTATTCATTTTGGCCGCAATGGTGGCAACGGTGGTTGCTTTGGCCGTTACAAGCAGCGTGGAATCTTGGTCTGTCATAGTTACCCGCACAACTGGCATGCCCAGATACCGGATGGAGAGATGTAAGGTTTCTGCGGCCAGATGGGCGCACAAAACCAGGAGAAGTATCAGTAGTTTATTCTTCATTCAAAATCTTCATGCGCACATAATTTATCCGGTTTGCCTTGATATTGCTTATGGTAAACTGTACGGCGTTATCGTAGAAATATTTTTCGTTTCGGGTAGGCACTTTGTTCATGGAATCATAAAGGAAGTCGGCCAGATTGTCATACTCATCCTCGTCGATATTGAGGTTAAAGGTACGATTCAGCTCGGCCACCGAGACCATGGCGTTAAGCATATATTCGTTCTCTGTGAGCTTAGTAACGTAGGCTTGTTCTTCATCGTATTCATCCAGGATTTCTCCTACCAGCTCTTCCAGGATGTCTTCCAAGGTTATCAATCCGCTTGTGCCGCCGTATTCATCAACCACAATAGCAAACTGGATTTTGCGGGTACGGAACTGATTGAGAAGATTTTGAATTTTCACATTTTCCGGGATGAATATAGTTGGCCGAAGTAGCGCATGGATGTTTGTTTTTTCAGGATTGAGGATGATGTCTTTGGCATAGACCATCCCGATGATGGAATCGATATTTTTACGATAAATCGGGATTTTGGAATAGCCTTCGTCGATGATCAATTGCTTCAGGGCGTCGATGCCCTGACCGATGTCTATGGCTTCGATATCCACCCGGGGAACCATGATTTCACGGGCTGTGATGGAGGAAAACCGAAAGATGCTGTCGATGATCATCTTTTCACTTTCTTCCAGGGAATTTTCCGTCACTTTGGAGTTTATAAGGTTTTTAAAATCTTCCGATGTAAGATTTGACTGAAATCGAGGAGCCGATTTATCGGAAAATATCGAGCTGATAAAGGAGAGAATCTTGATGATGGGCCACAAAAGATAGCGCATGCATTCCAGCACAAAACCGGCATGGATGGCAAATTTCTCCGGGGATGAAAAGGCGATCAATTTTGGCGTGATTTCTCCCACGATCAACAGAAGCATCGTCATCACCACAATTTCCACCACCAGAGCCAGACTTCCAGCGGAGCCCCCCAGGGATTTTGCCCATTTCAAAGCAAGAGTGGCAGCTATCGATGAAGCAGCCACATTGACTATGGTATTTCCTATGAGGATGATGATGAGTAATTCCCGAGGGTTATGTAACAGACGAACAACTCTGCGGGTTTTACGATCATTCTCTTTTTCAAGTTTTTTCAGATGAATTTTCGAAAGGGAAAAAAAGGCTGTTTCCGAGCCTGAAAAAAAAGCTGATAATAACAGGAAAATTCCAATGGTTAGTAACGGCACACTATCGTCCACGGCAGTGTTAAATCTCCTTCGCTTTTATTGATATTCTCTTTTCTAACGATTCCATATCTTTCTTATCCTTCGCTGCTATATGATCGAACCCATACAGGTGCAACAACCCATGTAAAAAGAGTTGCTGAATCTCTTCAAGCAACGATCTGTGACCCTTTTGTCGTTCAGCCTGATAGATGTCAATAACAATATCCCCCAGGAATGGAACCTGTGGCTCTTCGACTGGAAACGAGAGCACATCAGTTACGCTGTTTCTGCTGCGGTAACGGCGATTCAGCTCCTGTATTTCCGCATCACTCACCAGGGCCAGAGAAAGCTCTTTCTCGGGATGTCCCAGCTCCGCAGCGGTCAGCTCAGCCATTTTCTCCAAGGTCTCGATGTTCAGAGGGATGTCGGTACTGTTACTGTAGTGGATTTTCTTCGGGATATTCAAGACGCTTCCTGTATATGCCCATGATGATGGGCAGCATGGCCTGTTTTATTTTGCTCAAATCCGCCAATGTTATGGGGGATTCATCCAGTTGATGTTCGGAAATCAGCCGCTCTATCGATACATCCAGGATGGAATGAACCGTCTCTTCCGTGATGCTATCCAGGGACTTTGTGGTAGATTCTACAATGTCGGCAATCATCACGATCACCGCTTCCCGGGTTTGGGGTTTAGGCCCGAAGTATTGAAAATCAGCATCGTCAAATTGAATTTTGTTGATGATTGCTTTGTTGTAAAAGTAGCGGATAAAACTGGTGCCGTGGTGCTGTGCGATGATATCCGTTATGGATTCAGGAAGAGAGTATTCTCGAGCCAGAGCAATTCCCTCCCGGATGTGATTGCGTATCACCGATGCACTTTCATGGGGCAACATTTTGTCATGGATGTCTGCAGAGTTAGGGTTATTCTCGATAAAAAACTGGGGTGCAGTGATCTTGCCGATATCGTGGTAATAGCTGCCAACCCGTGCCAGTAAATGATCTGCACCAATGGCTTCTGCTGCGCTCTCTGCAAGATTTCCTACGATGAGGGAATGATGGTATGTTCCGGGTGTGGTTTGAGACATCCGTTTCAGCAGCGGACTGTCAAAGTTGAGGAGTTCCAGCAAAATCTGCTTCGTCGGGAGCTTGAGTTTTCGTTCGGCAATGGGCATAAGCAGCATCAAGCCGGAGATGGATATGGTAACTGACACCAGGCCATAGATAAGCCGGGTGCTCATGGTGCTGAGGGAATCGAAAAAGATGATAGTGATACAGAGATTTATCACAAAATAGGTAGCAGCGCTGTAGAGAGCAACCGGATAATATACTTGCCGGGGTGATCTGTGAATGGCAAAGATGCCACCCAAGGTGGCAAATGCCAGCATCATGGGAGTAAGAAAATCCCAATTGAGAAAGAGGGCAACCAGTACCATGAGAAAAAAATTATAAATAATGCCGATGCCGGTACGCATGGCCAGAGTAACGATAAAGACTGCCAGACTGAAAGGGATAAGCAGTGCGGGTAATGTGAAAACAGAATGGATAAGTACCGTAATCACAATGGCGAGGGAGGTAGAAACCATTACCAGAATAATCTGCGGCAGAGTAACGTTGTTTTTGCCGAAAAATTCGGCGATGATGAAGAAGAAGAAACCGAGCAAAAAAAGGGTAAAGAGAAATACACCAAAAGCCGTGGTAAGCAGTTCATTTTTCGAACGGGATGTCTTCATCTCATTTTGTGCCCGAATCAGGGAGTTGAGCTTCAAAAGTTCATTTGCCGTTACCCGCTTGTTCTTACTGATGATTCTCTCGTTTTTCAATACCTTTCCCAGGGTGACCGGAACCTCTTCTCTGGCCTTCTGCTTCTCTAACCGGGTAAACTCATTATCAGGCACGACATTTTCTATGAGGATGATGTTGGAAATCTCCATGATTGCCGGTAAATAGGAGGGATCCGGATTTCCCGAAATGATCTTGCTTTTGGCCTCCTGCATGGAATAGAGCCGCGAAAGATTATACTCTACGATGCGGTTATTTTTTTTAACTTTTATCTTATGATTTTTGTAGGTGGTGGGATAGATGCCGATTTGAAGCACTTTAGAAATTTGTTCAGTGAGGTATTGGTAAATAGTCTGTCGATTCTCGGGATTTATCAGGATGGTAACCGCCTCGGGAGAAAGATCATAGCCTCTACGCCGCAAAATTTTTCGTACATCCATGGTTGTGAGGTCGTCTCCGATGAATTGTTCAAAGATAAAATCCAGGTTTTTTTGAGCATTGAAACGAAGATTTTCGGAAACTTGATAAATAGGCAAAACCTTGGATGCCGCTTCTTCTTGCTCGGCAGCAAGTATTTCGGGAGATTTGTGGATGTAAAATTCAAAGGGAGCGATGATGTCTTTTTCGGCAATTGACCCCAGCTTGATGTTTGCCTGAATGTTAGTAGATCGGTAGGGACTGCTTACATAATACAACAATGCGATGAACATTGCTGTTAAGATGATGAGAAGTGTTTTTATCCGTGTCAAAAGTAGTAATAAAAGCAAAGCCTCTCAAAAGTGAGAGGCGTTGCAATGGTATTGAAATTAGTCTCTTGGAATTTCGAAAACTTGGTTCGGGTAGATCAAGTCGGGATCTTTGATCTGATCTTTGTTTGCCGTGTAGATCTTTGTCCAGTTGCTTCCCTGACCATATACTTCCGGGTAGGATGCAATTCTCCACAGGCATTCGCCGCGATATACTTTCCAGCTGTTTGGAAGACCACGGGGTATTTTCAGAACCTGATTGGGGTAGATCAAATTGGGATCTTTGATCTGATCGCGGTTTGCACGATAGATGATGGGCCATTTGGTTGCATCATTGTAGATGAACTCATATCCCGAAATCTTTGCCAGATACTCACCCTTTTTCACGGTGTAGTTGTCTTCATAGTATTTTGGACGAACCCGCTCGATATCGTTTTCCAGGGCCATGATCTGATTGTCCAGATCGCTGAACTGGTTACGGAAGTCGGGAACTTTTGCCTGATTGGTCTGGCGATAGGTCTTGTATTCTTCGATAATCCCCATCACCTTTTTATGGTTATTCCATAACTCTTTATCAGACATGTTATTCAAACTCTGCAAACTGTTTTGATATGTAGCGATTTTATTTTCGATAGTCCCGAAATCTTCTTTGGATACATTAATTTTTGTCATGATGCGATTGTAGGTTTCGTTGTATTCAGTATCAACGGCTACAATCTGACTGTTTAATTCTTCGATAGTTGCCCTGTATTGATCTTGTTTAGCTATGGCGTCAGCTTTGCGTTGCTGATATTCGGCCAAGTCTGATTCTAAAACTCCCCAATAATTCAGGCGCTCATTTTTTTTCAGTTTTTTGTATTCATCTTCATTGAGATAAACAACTTTTGCCTGAAGTACGACGGGGAGCAGGAGCGCGCACAGTAGGGTCATAAAAATAATTTTTTTCATCGTTACTCCTAATTAATTTCGCTTTCGTACTTTTTGAGGCTTTTCAGCTCTTCTTGCTTTGCTGCCAAATCACTCTGCAAAGCATCAGCTTCGGCACGTAGAGTGTCTGCGTCTTTTTCTGCTGTAATTGCTTCCTGCTCAGCAGTATCCAATTGATCCTTGGTTACCGGTGGGGGTGGGGGAGCACAGGCAGAAAGGAAAATTGACCCGATGATTACGGACAAAACCATAATTCTCATAATGTTTTTCATACTATCTCCTTTCATACTATCTTTACAAAACTTCCTAAAAATTGTTTTGAAGCGTAATCTGTCAAGCATAAATCTTGCAATGAAAAATTACGTCGATTGTGTTATTGGAGCAGGGCTACAATAATCTCTCTTTATCAACAAGCTTCAGACCATTGTGCAGGATGTCTATCAGTTTGGCGTTGATACTGTGTAACGATTTTTCATAGTTGTGATACACCCATTCGGTGAGAACATATTCCATGGTTCCAAGTAGCATCGAAACAAAGACATCGGTGTCAATCTTGCGTATCTCACCTGCGGAAATAGCATTCCGGATGAGAGAAGATATCGCCTCGTGGTAATTATAAAGGGGCCATCTGCTGTGATCTGTCTGCTGAAGCTGCGGTAACTGACGCATCTCGATGGCATAAAATCGGGCAAAATTCGGATTTTTGGTAAAGAAGTCTGCATGAAAATAAAAGAACTGCTGCAATTGTTCCAGATTGCTCTGCTGAGGGTCAATCTGCTCTTTCCATGCGTTCAGTTGCGTATCAATGAGTTCTCGAAAAACGGCCATCATCAGCCGGGCTTTGTCGGGATAGTAGAGGTAGATTGTGCCATCACCCACTTTGGCCTGGCTGGCTATATCGGCAACTCGTGCTTTGCGGTATCCATGACTGGAAAATACCGTAATTGCTGCATCCAAAATGGCTTTCCGTTTTTTCTCTTTTTTTCTTTGCATCATTTTTGTTGCCCCGCTCATTTTCTCCTCCCGTCCCTAGTGGCGAAAAACTGAATTCGGTTCAACGTGTCAATGAAAAAGAGGCCTGTTTCCAAGCCTCTTTGCTCTGAAATGATGTTATTGAAGAAATGTTGAAACAGGCCAACTACAGAGGGTTATGCGCTCATCAGGCGAAGATGTCTGATTATTAAAATCAGTTATTTTCTGGATGATCAGCGCTGTCATTGCCGTATCGACCTGTATCATTATCGCAGCATTGTAGCCAGGCCATACTGGTGTATCCATCCGTGGTGTGCCTCCGGTGGAATGGGCACAAACCATATCAAACACCTGATATTGTGTGATGTCCAATGCATCCAGCAGAGCCAGAATTTCTTCCAGCTCACTGATGTTGAAGGTAAGATAAATCATGTTCATTTTACAGCCTCCTGGCGAACGTCTTTATGGTGAATAACCAGATACATCACCGGGATAAATACCAGGGTGATAAGGGTGGAAATCAGCAATCCACCGATAACGGTGATACCCAGAGGCTTCCACATTTCGCTCCCCATACCTTTGGAAGTAGCCAATGGTATCATTCCCAGAATGGTGGTAAAGGCAGTCATCAGCACAGGGCGCATCCTGGAATGGCCTGCCTCGATAGTGGCCCGGATAATCCCTTTGCCCCGCGCCCGCAGCAGATTGGTATAGTCCACCAGCACGATGCCGTTGTTTACCACAATCCCGATAAGCATGATGATGCCGATGAAGCTGATCACGCTGATGGTGTAGCCGGTAATGAGGAAGGCCCAGATTACGCCGATGAAGGAAAGGGGTACGGCAAACATGATGATAAAGGGGTCGCTCAAAGATTCAAATTGTGCAGCCATCACCATATATACCAGTGCCAATCCCAGGGCAAACAGCATATACAGATTGCCAAAAGAATCGGCCTGCGACTCTAGCTGACCGCCATATTGCAGGATTACGGTATCGGGGATTTCTATCGATTCCATCGCCTTTTTCACCTGCTTTTCTGCTTTACCCAGTGATGTGTTATTTAGCTCGGCGGTGACGGTTACCACCCGTTGCTGAGATTCCCTGCGGATTTCCAGAGGCCCTGACCCACGGTGGATGGTTGCTACAGAAGAGAGAGGCACGATTTGTCCTGTGAGGGTTGTGATCATGATGTTTTCCAGGCTCTGAAGATCTGAGCGATGCTCCTTATCATAGCGAACCCTTATCTCGTAATCTTCGCCAAATTCGGTGAAGTCTCCAGCTTCGATGCCATAGATACTCTGACGAATGGAAAGAGCGATCATGGCGGTATTTAATCCCAGGGTCTGAGCTTTGTCTCTGTCGATGATTACCTGCAATTCCAACTTTCCTGCATCTATGGATGTGCTGATATTGTTGAGATAGTCTTGCTGCTTTAGTAGAGATTCGATGTCTCTGGCGGTGGCGTTTATCTCATCCAGATCATTCCCCAGCACTTTTATCTCTATGGGCTTTTCGTTTCCCATCATGGCAGCGCCCAAGATGCTGCCACCGGTGATGCGGAAGGTCTCTACTTCAGGCAATTTGGCGATCCGTTTACGGATGCGATCAGCAATTTCTTTGGAAGTATAATTACGCTGATCGCTGACCACCAGCTTTGCACCGATGGTTGCAATATTTTTTCCTTCATCAAAACCCACCATCGAGAGCAACCCTTCATCGGTTTGCCCGCTGATGCTGTATTGCGCACGATATTCCGGCATCTCTTCCCGGAAGATGTTTTCTACTTTTCGAGCGATGCGGGCCGTCTCTTCTACCTTGGTTCCCACTTCTACATAAATCACTGCATTCACGTCACCGGCATCAAATTCCGGCAAATAGTCGGTTCCTATAGATTGCCCCATATAGAGGGTACCAATGAATATCACCAGGACAATGGCGATAATGGTTGGACGGTGATGAACTGCCCAGGTGAGCAAACGAGTATAGGTATCCTCTGCTTTTACAAAGAGCTTTTCGCTGAGCACATAGAGTTTGGTACGCTTGCGGGTTTTGCCCTTTTTTATCATGCGGGATGCCAGCATGGGTGTGAGGGTGAGAGCGGTAAACAGCGAAGCGATGAGGGTGATGGAGGTGAGCAGGGCAAGCTGTTTGAACAAAATACCTACCAATCCACCGATGAAAACCATGGGCAAAAATACCGCAATGGTGGTAAGGGTTGAGGCGCTGATGGCCATGCCCATTTCGCTGGCGCCAAATTCTGCGGCAGCTTTGGGCTTTTCGCCATTTTCTATGTGCCGCGTAATATTTTCAAACACCACGATGGAGTTATCCACCACCATCCCGATGGCAATGGCCAGAGCCATAAGTGAAAAGATGTTCACGGAGAACTTGGCGATAAACATAAAGATAAAGGCTACGATGAGGGAGAAGGGAATCGTGAAAATGATGATGAAACTACTGCGCAATTCCCGGAGGAAAAAGAGTACCACCAAGATCACCAACAACGATGCCCATAAAATGGTAGTGGTGAGGTTCTTGATGGCGTGTTCCACCAGCTCCGATGCATCTTGTACCTGGGTAATGGATACGTCGGCAGGCATCGTTTTACGGATGGATTCCATCTCGGCCTGAACCGCTTTCGCCACTTTCATGGTGTTCATGCCCGATTGCTTTTGCACCATCAGCACCACAGCCTGTTTGTCATCAGAGCGACAGATAATGTCTTTTTCCTTAAAATCATCTTTCACGGATGCAATATCTTTCAGGCGAATCAGTTTGCCATCTATCGCCGTGATGACGATGTTATTCAGCTCATTCACCTTTTCAAATTCACCAGGGATGCGCACTGCCAGGTCATAATCTCCGATCTCGATACTGCCACCGGGGATAGTGAGATTTTCCATCTTGATAATCTGCGCAATCTGACTCACCGAAACATGATAGCTCTTCAGCTTCATGGGATCCACCGAAATCTTGATCTCCCGCTCAGGTTTTGCCACGGTGATGATCGACGCCACACCCGGAATATTTTTCAGTCGGTTGGATATCTTGTTTTCAATGATGTTGTCGATGCCCATAAAACTGGCATCCCCTTCTATGGCGTACATCAACACCGGCATCATGGAGCTGTTGATTTTTGTGATCATCGGGTTGCGAGCATCATCGGGAAGCTTTTGCTTCTTAAATTCTATCTTGTCACGCACGTCATTGGCCGCTTCATCCAGTTTGGCATTCCAATTGAATTCCAAGGAGATGATGGATACATTTTCCTGGGATTTTGACTTCATGCTCTTCAGGTCTGGTACTCCGGCCAGAATCTCTTCCAGCTGTTTGGTGACCTGTTGCTCTACTTCGTTTGCCGAAGCTCCCGGATACACCGTAAGCACGGTGAGCATGGGCAACTCCACATCAGGAAGTACGTCCAACGGTAACATCAGCCGCGACACCATCCCAAATATGAGCACTGCCACAAAGAGCATGATAGTACTAATGGGCCGTGAAACTGCGAGTTTTGGTAATCTCATTTATTCCTCCGTCTGGATGCGTACCTTCTGGCCGTCGATGAGAGTTTGTCTGCCATCAGTGGCCACATGCATCCCGGCCGGGATGCCGGAAATGGCTACCTGGTTGCCGATTTCGTCCTGCACTGATACATCCGTTCGTATTGCCACGTTGTTTTCTATGGCAAAGACAAAATAGTTCCCCGTGCCGCTGAGCTGGATCAAAGCCCTGCGGGGTATGGTAATGACTTCCTGAGATAGTAATTGCACTTCTACCGAGCAGTACATTCCCGGTTTGATGAGATGTTGTTGATTATCAATTTTCAGGGTAACCGTGGCGGTGCGACTGAGGTGAGAAAGGGTGGGGGAAATGGCGGTGACTGTGGCTGGAAGAAGGATATCCTGTGCTGCGAAATGTGCCGTTGCTACGCTTCCCACCTCTATAGATGCCAGATCCTGTTCGTTTACTTCGATCTCAATTTTCAGCGGATCCAACTGCATCAGACGAACCACACCGGCGGCGTGGGAATAGTTTATGTCCAGAGCAGGATAGTAGAAATAGTTTTCACCTTCCTGAACCAAGAACTCGGTAACGGTGCCGCTGAAAGGGGCGCGGATTTCCGTGTTTTTCTTCAGCATCTGCCATTTTTCGTATTTTGATTCATATTCAGCTTTCAGGTGATCATAGTCCACTTCAGAGACGCTTCCCTTTTCAAAGAGCCGTTTTACCCGCAGGTAATCCTTTTGATATACCTTATATTCGATTTCTGCCTGAGCCAGCAGTTCGCCGGAAAGCTCGGCCAGCAGCTGATCTTTAACTACTGACTCACCTTCTTTAACGTGGAGTTTTTCTACTTTCCCGGGGAGTACAGAGCCGCAATTTGCTTCTTTCCAAGGCTGTACACTACCAGCAAAGGTGAGAGTGGGCTGATAGGTGGTGACTTGTGCTGTGGCGGTATTAATTACCGCATCCTGAACAACGACGGTCTGCTCTGGAGCTTTGGCGCATCCAGCAAACAGCAGGGCAATGAGGGGGATGATTACCGTTTTATTTTTCATAATTTCTCCTTTATAATGTTCCCAAGGCTTTTGCCAGGGCGGTGTGTTGTAATTGCAGTTGGGTTTGAGCATCAATGAGGGATGAGTTTGTATCCAGCCACAGGGTTTGAGCATCCAGAACATCGGAGCTGGTAGCCAATCCTTCTGCGAAGCGATCCTGGTACATTGCCAGATTGCGGCTTGCCTGTTCTACTGCTTTTTTGGCCGATGCTACCGATTGCTCAGCTTCATCCAGTCGTTGACGAGCCTGCTGTATTTCCAGGTCGGTAAGTTCATCTGTTTCGCTGATGCGGTGCTCAAGGGCACGTTTTTTGTGGGAGAGAGTGGCAGCATCAAAACCCCGCTCATTCCAGTGAAAGATGTCCCATTCGGCAACCACGCCGATGGTCCAATCACTACCGAATTCCTTTTCCAGGCTGTTATAGGGATTGGGATTTGCCCACACATAGCTGCCTTCAAATGCCAGGTTTGGCAGGTATCGGCCCAGATTTGCCCGTTGCATCGATTGTGCGATACGGATGCCGCTTTCCAGCATGGCCAGCTCGGGCCGGGATTTTTCATTGATGCTTTTTTCCTGCATTTCCCAGTCGGTATTCAGGGAGTCTTGTACTTCTATGGATGCATGCAGGTCGTTACCGATGAGTTGATTGAGAGCCATGGATGCCAGGGCTTGGCCATTGGCTGCCTGCAACACCTTGAGGTTGGCCTGCTCCAGTTTTACCTGTGCTTTCAGCAGATCGTTGTCGGTGATGAATCCTTCATCCCGGTAGTTTTGCAGATCTTCCAGGTGCGCCTGTACTGTGGCTTTGTACTGCGTAGCCAGACGTACCTTTTCCTTGAGGGATACCACTTGCCAGTAGTGCTGATCTGTTTGGTACAGTACTTCCTGACGTGTGAGCTCCATAGCTTGCTGGGCAATGGCTTTTTCATAGCGGGATATGTTGTATTGTTCCAATACTTTGCCACCGGTAAAAAGTGGCTGTGTAACAGTAATCGCCGCACCATAATTATGTGTGTTTCCCACGGTGAGTTTCCGAGATGGCAACAGAGCCCAATTCTCCACTATGGGATTTCCGTTTGCATCCAATACCGGGTTGCCAGTTTCATCGGTGACGATGATGATGTTTCCTTGAGCATCGGCTACAGGCAGCGCCAGATCGGGAGTCTTGTATTCAAAGCTGTTGTTCATCTGTTGATACATTCCGGTAGCGGAGATGCGTGGCAAAAAATGGGTGAAAGCACTCTTCCGGTTGCTTTCCTGGGCCAGTACTTCCTGTCGGGATGCCTTCAGTTGCCGGTTATGCAGCAGGGCTTTATCCCGACATTGTCGTAAGGTTAGGGGAGTGGCCATCAGAGCCGCTACAGCCAGACTGATAACCAGACAAAAGGTGATTTTTTTCATATTAACTCCGTGGCAGCAGTCCATGTAAAACAATGTCTGCTATGGTGTTTTTTGTTTCGTTAAGAGAAAAAGTCTGATGGCTTAGTGACCACTCGGTGATCACGAAATTCATAGTGCCAAAGATGAGAAAACTCAGGGATTTCGTATCTATCGGCCGGATGCTTCCTTCGGCAATAGCATCGTTTATAAGGGTCTCCAAAAAACCCAAATACCGGCGTAAGGGCTGATACGTGGGATATCTTTCGAGAAATTCCGGACTTTGACGCAACTCCACAGCCATCAACCTGGCGACAAAGGGTTGGTCGCTGAACAATGCTACATGGTGATTGAAAAAGCTCACCAGCTTATCCATGGCTGTCTGCTCATTATCCAGAAGACTTTGTAATTGGTCCAGCCGCTTGGTGATGATTTCTTCAAAAACTTTGATCAAGAGGTCTTCCTTGTTTTTGAAATAGAGATATATGGTACCATCTCCCACATTTGCTTGGGCTGCAATCTGAGCAATCTTTGCTTCATGAAAGCCATACTGTGCAAACACTTCAATAGCTGCATTCACGATGGCTGCTCGTTTTTGTATCTGTTTATCAGACAGAACAGTATCGCACATAAATCCTCCTTTTATGAATCACTATTCATTTTCTATGGCCAAAAAATGAATCGCTGTTCAGTTAGTCAATTATTTTTCGTTCTTTTCCCTTCTGAAAGATTCGATCATGAAAAAAAAATTGACACCATACAATTTGAAATACACTTGTGTACTCAGGAAATCACAGAAATTGGAAAACAACATCTGAAAGTATTCTACAGAGAAAGTATTCTACAGAGTTTGAAAGGTTTAATGAGATAAGGAGATGCCGTGAATACGTATAATAACGAACCACTATTTCTCGCTGTAAAGAAATCTAATCGAATACTGGCAAACGCTATTATAGATGAATATGCTCGGGAACATAGTTATCGCGAGGCCCTCTGCGACATTGTAAAGCCCATCATGTACACTCTGGGTGAGCTATGGCTCAAGGAAGAGACGACGTTGGCCCAAACTTATGTTGCGGCCAAAATTTCTGAAGATACCCTGAATAAAGCCATCCAGAAGGGAGAATACGAAGAAACCTCCTCAGACAACCATCGAGTGGCGGTGATTGGCAATGTGGAAGATGATTTCCATTCTCTGGGCAGGAAGCTGGTTGGTACTTTTTTATCAGCTTCTGGATGGGAGGTGATAGATTTGGGTAACGATGTTTCCCCCGCAGAATTTGTTGAAACGGCGGTCTCTCACGGGTCCCATGTGATCGGTGTGTCGGCAATGATGTACAGCACTGCTCAAAATGTCGAGAACATCAGTGCAATATTGGCTCGGCGAAACCTTAAAAATGACATCAAACTGGCGGTTGGAGGTGCGGTGTTCAAACTCACTCCCACTCTGGTAAAAGAGGTTGGCGGCGATGGCACCGCATCCAATGCTACCGATGCTCCCCGGTTGTTTAATGAGCTTTTTGAATATCGTGAGGGAAGGTGAAGCATGAATTTCAGAGGACGCATTACAGCGGTAATCGCCGAGCAACCTGCCAGGGGAATTCCTTATCGCGGGAGAAAATACTGTGAAAAATTGGAAGTGACGACATGAAGACAACTCCCATCATTGCCTGTTCTATCTTTCGCCCGGCTCTGGAAGCTCTGGGCGACTCGATCCCATCTCATCCGGTTTATTTTCTCGATTCCCGGTTTCACTTTACACCGGAGCGGCTTTACAATGAAGTCGTTCGCATCACTCAGGAATTGAAAGTAAAGCAGGTCTTTTTGCTCTATGGTGAGTGTTCTGCAGGCTTCAACCTGCCCATTCCGGGCATCAATATACTGAGGGTAAATCGGAAGGACTGTCTGGAATTTCTGCTGGGACCGGAGCAGACAAAATCCTTTGCTCGGCAACGGTGCTTTGTGATGCTTCCGGAATGGGTGATTCGCTGGGAAGAGCTCTTTTATCACTGGTTTGGTTTCTCACCGGATTTGCTGAAAACCTATATGCAAGAGATTTATTCATCTATCATCATTGTGGATGATCACAGCACTTCACTCCCCGACGCCACCCTCAAAGATATCGCACAGGCCACCGGCCTGGATTGCCAAAGGTATCCTGTGGATATCACTCTTTTCAGGGATGCAATTTTGCCTATCCTTACGGAGCTGGAATGAAAGACAACAATCTTGATGCCTCTTCTCAGTTGTTCATCAAAAATGTGATAGAAAATGTCCTTGTTTATGCAAATGATCTTCCCCGATTTTTACGTCAGATTTCCCAACAGCTCAGTGCCTTGATCGGTGGTAAAACCATTGTCCTGACACAAACCTCAAAAGATCCTGAACTCCCGGAAAAAGTGCTGCATGTTTTGTCTCATCGTCGACATGATGAAGTGGAAAAGCGCCCATTCTCTCATATCCTTACTCTGTGCAAAAAGGAAAAGAACATGGTGGAATTTCGTTGTGATGATGGCAGCGAAATTGGCCTGCTCCTTTCACAGATGGGATACAAAAATCTGGTACTGATGCCACTGAATATTCAGCAGCAATCGATAGGACTTTGCCTGTTTTTTGATGCAGAGCTCCAGTTTAATTCCCCGGACATTGCAACTATTCAGCGTCTTTCATCTTTTATCTCCAGTATCTTACACAATGCACTTCAGATGAATTCCATGGAACAGCTGGTTACTCAGCGCACCAGGCGACTGTTAGAAACGGAGCAGCGATTTAATGCTGTGGTTACGTCTACCCAGGAAGGCATCATTATTATACAGGATGGAAGGGTGATTTTCTCCAATCCTTCAGCTGAAGCGTTGTTGGGATATTCACCTGCAGAATTTCTTTCCCTGAAATTCAGCGATATCATTGACCCGTTAGAATGGGAAAAGGTGTGGGATAACTATGTAGCAAGGATGCGTGGTGACGATATCCCGCACAGTTATGAAACCCGCATTGTCGATAAGCAGGGGTATGTGGTTTCTGCCGAGATAAATGCTTCTGTGATGCAATACAATGGCGCATTGGCATATCTTGTTTTTCTGCGGGATATCACCGACCGCATCACGGCTGAACAGGCTTTTAAAGAGAGCGAACGCCATTTGCTGCGGGCAATGGAACTGGCCGATCTGGGTAGCTTTGTTTACTATGTTAAATCCAAACACTTTGTTTGCTCCGATACTTTTTATCGACTGTTGGGCTATGAACCTCACTCGATAAAATTTACCACAGATATTCTTAAGGCATCTCTGCATCAGGAAGAGATGTCTCAGCTTAAAGAGAGCGTAGATAAGATGGATGTGGGGGATACTGTTATCAGGCAAATACCCTACAAACGAGGTACGGAAACCCGTCATTGCCGAGTTATTGCGGAAAAACTGCACGAAGAGCAGACGGACATTACCTGGCTCAATTGCATTATTCAGGATATCACTCAGCACGCGCAGGATGCTGCGAAGCTGGAAGAGTACAACCGTTCATTGGAAAAGATGGTAGAGTCCAGAACCAAAACCCTGGAAGAATCACGGCAAGCCCTCACCTCTTTGCTGGAAGATTCAAATAAGATTCGAGAGGATCTGGAGAAAATGAATGATAAATTGCTCAAGGAAACGACTATCAGAAAGCGTTCTGAGCAACTTGTCACATTGCAGTCAAAAACCCTTACAGCTCTCACACTGGGCACTGGGCAAAAAGAGATATTGCAAATAGTATGTGATGAAGTGAAGCAGATTATTCCTCACAGTGGTGTCATGATTTTACGGGAACACAATAACCTTTTGGAACCCTGTTGCTGGGCAGGGCTCACAGAGACGCAACTGGCCGGGATTTCGGAAGAGCTGGATGCATCCCAAACTGATTTGTTCCCGGGAAAAGCTTCATCTGTGAACACGCAATCGGCTATTTTATCAAAAGATTACAAGGCTATTTTGCAGAGATTGAATTATCAATTCTGCTGGTATGAGCCCATAATATCCAAAAATGAAAAAAATCTTGGAGTGTTTGTGTTGACTGGCCAAAAAACTGATATTCCGCCCAGCTATGAATCTGCTGTGCTAAACAGCGGAGCAAAACTCATAGCGCTGGTGCTGGAACGAAAATTGGCTGATCGTCAGGAAATGGTGTTTTCCCATAGATTGCAGGAAATGAACAAGGAGTTGGAAGCCTTTGCCTATTCAGTGTCTCACGATCTGCGGGCACCACTGCGACATATCGACGGCTTTACCTCAGCATTGAAAAAAAACATCGTCGATACTCTATCGGAGACAAATCGGCACTATCTCAATCGCATCCTGGAATCCACCAGGCGAATGGGCAGACTCATAGACGACCTGCTGGTCTTTTCCCGCATGGGACGTCAACCATTGAAGAAGTGTACAATTGATCTGGGGGTGTTGGTTGATTCTGTGATTCGGGAGCTGGATCCGGATATTTCCGGCCGGGACATCCGGTGGACCATCGAGCCCCTCGGGACAGTATTTGCTGACCAGAATCTCTTAAAACAGGTGATGATAAACCTGATATCCAATGCGCTGAAATTTACGAAAACCCGACAAAAGGCTTGGATCCATATAGGAGTGCGAGAAAATAATCTGGGGCAGAAAGTCTATTTTGTCAAAGACAATGGTGTTGGATTTAATATGGCATATAAGCATAAACTGTTTGGGGTTTTTCAACGTTTACATCGGGATGACCAGTTTGAAGGAACCGGTATCGGTCTGGCCAATGTCAAAAGGATAATCAAGAGGCATGGAGGGGATGTTATGGCGTATGGGGAGCTGAACAACGGCGCCAAGTTTTCCTTCACTCTTGATACCGAACAATTTTAAGGAGGAGATATGGCTGAAGTTCCACGGATTTTATTAGCGGAAGACAACATCGATGACATTGAGTTGACTCTACTTGCTTTTAAAGAAAACAAACTGGCAAATAACATCACAACCGTCCGGGACGGAGAAGCCGCTCTTGATTATCTCTATTGCCGTGGTGAATTTGCCCAGCGTCCACGAGGTAATCCGGTTTTGGTTTTGCTCGATCTGAAAATGCCCAAAGTGGATGGATTGGAAGTGCTGGCTGCCATGAAGAAAGATCCAAAATTGCAATCTATACCGGTGGTGGTTCTCACATCATCCAGGATGGAAAGCGATGTGGTTGAGAGCTACAATTTGGGGGTAAATGCCTATGTGGTAAAACCGGTGGATTTCAGTGAGTTTGTGAATGCAGTGAAGAATCTGGGTATTTTCTGGATTTTGCTCAATGAACCCCCTCCGGAGGTCGTATGAGATTGATAAATGTTCTGCTTTTAGAGGATAATGAATTCGATGCAGAATTGATAGAACTGGAGATTGAACAGAGTAACCTCCCTCATCGCATTACCCGGGTAGAAACCAGGAGTGATTATAAGCAGGCTCTGGAGTCTCACCATTATGACCTTATTTTGTCTGATTACAGCCTGCCACAATTCGATGGTCTCCAGGCATTGCAAATTGCTCAGAAATGTGCTCCAGATACGCCTTTTATCATTGTCACCGGCTCGCTATCGGAAGAGACTGCGGCAGATTCTATAAAAAGTGGTGCGTGGGATTATGTGGTTAAGCAGCGGCTTTTCCGCCTTACCGGTTCCATCAAAAATGCATTGGAATTGCAGCAGCAAATCAGCCAGAAGCAGATTGCCCAGCGGGAATTGATTCGTAGCGAGCAACGGTACCGTACTCTGGTAGAGAGTGCTGAACAGCCCATATTTTTGGTGGATCGATCAGGCGTGACGTTGTATGCCAACGATAAGGCAGCGGTAATATTGCAGGATGGAATTGCGGAAGATCTGGTTGGCTCGTCCATCCGGGATTTGTTGCCAGAGAACATCTCTGCCGATTTCATGGAAAAGGTTGAAGAGGCGCTGGATACCGGTTCTCAGGTGAAGTTTACCTATAGATGCATGAAACATGATACCGAGGTTTGGTTGACCTGCCGTCTTTCACCGGTATCAGAGCCTGAGAATCATATAGATCAGGTGCTCATTATTGCCACAGACATTACCAATATCAAACAGTCGGAAGCCCGTCTGTTGCGAACCCTCAAGGAAAAAGACGTCCTGCTCAAAGAGGTGCATCATCGGGTGAAAAACAATATGCAGGTTATCACCAGTCTGTTGAATATGCAGGTTCGCTATACCAAAGACGTCGCACTCAAGCGCCTTCTTGGGGAGAGCGAAAGTCGCATTCGCTCTATGTTGCTCATCCATGAAACTCTGTATCAATCGGAGGATATCAGTTATGTTCACTTCCATTCCTACATCAATACAATGATCGATCATCTGCTCTCTTCTTACCTGACTATGGATGGGAATTTGGAAATCGTAAATAATGTGGATGATGTTTCTATCGATGTAAATACGGCCATTCCCTGCGGATTGATTATCAATGAGCTGATTACGTCGATGTTTGAGGAGAAAGGTGCCGGTGTGTGCAGAATAGTGGTCGGGTTTCACCAGCATCCAGACGGAACCTATGAGATGGAAGTAAGCCATGATGGCCAGGAATTACCCGATGATTTTAATATAGAAAAGGCCAACACCATGGGGATGAGTGTGTTGCGGGCTTTAAAGAATCAATTAAACGCACGATTGGATATTCATACAAAAAAACCGGTGACCTATAATTTTACCTTTAAGGAACCTCATCTACAAACCTATGGCAAAGTGTAGGGGCTGGCGCACAACGGATAAAACTGAGACCGCTGCTCTCCATTCCTTTGTGGAAGGTCGCTGCACAAATCTGCGCAGGGACGTATGTGAATAACTACTTATAGATACATTTATAGGCTGCGGTTTCGGGAATCTGCAGCTGAAATTTCCGGTCCTTTTCCACGATAAAGGTTTGCCCGGATACAAAGGTTTCCCACTCTATTTTACCCGGAAGTTTAACGATCATCGAACCGGAAATCACGGTCATGTACTCAACTGTTGAAGTGCCGAATTCATACTCACCAGCTGCCATCACTCCCAGAGTTGCACGGCCTTCAGCGTTTTCAAAGGCGATAGATTTTACCTTTCCATCAAAATATTCATTGATTGTAAACATCGATTATTCCTCTCTTGTATCATGTATTTTCTGAATTTTTATCTGGTAAAACGTTGGGTTTTGAACCAGGCATCCATTACTTAGCCACCGCTTATCAGGTGGATGACACTAACCTCGGCATGTTCAGGAATCCTATAGCTGTCCCATTGAGCTCTTTTTACCAGGGTCCCATTTACTTTTATCACCAACATCTTAAAGGTGTAATTGCGAATATTCAAAATATCTCGAACCTTCATGCCCGGCTGCCAGGCCATCGATTCACCGTTTACCATTATGTTCATTGTATTCCTTTGAAGAGTATTTCCAAGGCGCAATTAGCCTGCATATTGGCCACGATGCCCACCCGGGGCGCCATGGGGGAGATGCGTCCCTGCAATTGGGTTGTCTCATCTCCGCAGATATAAAGGGTTCCGGATTGACGGGTTTTCAGGGCATTGTTGTTACCTACTCCGGCCAAGCCAGATCCCACGATAATGGGTTTTTTCGGAAACGCACTGCACCATGTTTCGATCAGCATCTCTTTGCTTTCTGCTGTATCAAAGGCTTCTATCAGGATGTCGCATTGCCCGAAAATCGGTACCACATTTTCTTCGTTTATTCTTATTTGATGCATCTCCAGTAAGGTGAATGGGTGGATTTTTTCCAGATTGGATTTCAGTGCATCAACTTTTGTCTCGCCCAATTGAGACAAAAAAAACTGCTGACGATTGAGGTTTGAGGCTTCCACTCGGTCAAAGTCAGCAATGACCAATGCACCAATGCCGGTACGTACCAGGGTTACCGCCACATTGGAACCCAGGCCTCCAGCTCCGGCGATACCGATTCTGGCATGACGAAGAATGGGGATAAAGCGGGGATTGTGGCGAGAAAAAAATTGGTCTTTTATGGCTTGCATAAGATGAAAAGCGGGGGATAATTCCCCCGCTGCTCCTTACTTATTGATAGTATTTTTTCAGAACTTCCATCACGCCACTGTTGGCAAGGCCAAGCTCTGTGATTTTTTCTATCGTTGGTACACCGTTGTTATCCCATCCACGACGGTCATACACGGCATCGCACAGTTTCTGATATGCTTCTTCACGGAAGAAACGCATTTTTAAACGACGTTCATCTACGCTTTTGCCGGTGGGATCCCAGCCGTATTTTTCTTTCAGCTGCTTGTCATACCGCTCTTCCCGGGAAAGGTACTCTTCATTGGTTACCGGCCCGGCAGAACGGTAGGGGATTTCATCATGTTTACGGGTTCCAAATCCCAAACGAAGATTGAATACCCGTTGGAAGTTATACACCCGTTCACTTTGCAAAATCAGCTCCTGTTGATCGATGTTGTTGCCGGTAATGGCATTGAAAAGGTCAACGTAATTTTGCAGGTGCTTTGGCACTTTTGCAGGCTCATCAGTTTCGCCATTGTCTGCCGGTTCCACATCATTCCATGGCAATTTACATAACCCCTGCAGGCCAAACCAGGTACGGAACATCGGGAAGTAATGCAGGGCTTCGGCTTTATCTTCAAAGGTTGGAATCTGGTTGTTCACCATATCCATAAAGATCAACCACGCTTCATCATGCTGGGCACCCTTCAGAGCAAGGCCGTATCCACCCTGCATTGCCAGCGATTCCTTGGTTACATACTCAGAATATTCCATACCTTTGCATTCCATACCGATGTCTTGCAAAAAGGCAGCATCTGCGCCATACTCTTCCACAAAGAGCTTTTTCATGCGACGAATACCCAGACCGATGATTTTTCCAAATCCTTCGCCCCGTGCCATTTTATGTAACATCTCTATGGCTTCTTCACCCCGGCCGAAACTGAGGTCGTAGCCTCCGGTGATCTCTTTGTTGATAATGCCATTTTCGTAGCATTCCATCACAAAGGACATCCCGGTTCCCCAGGAAATAGTATCGATGCCATAGGTGTCACAGTAGAAGTTAGCTTCAACGATAAAGTGAGGATCGAAAATCCCCATATTTGCGCCAAAGGCGGCAGCTGTTTCATATTCCGGACCATCAACAGAGACGATATCTCCTTTGTAAGGCCCGGTTCTTAATGTATATCTGTCCACGCTTTTTGCGCACTGCATGGTGCAACCATACCAGCATCCGTCAGGGATGCCTTGTGTGAACATCTCGCGCCATACATGAGAAGTGATTTTTTGCGCCTTATCATGGCGACCAAATTTGTAGTTGTGGGTTGGCAGGAGATCATAATCGTTCATCAGCTCAACCAGGTGAGCGGTTCCCACATGACGCATGTCACATTGTTTATCATCTTCTTCATAGAGCTCACGATGATAATCGGCAGCAATTTCTTTGATGCGATCAAGGTCTGCCACGTGATTGCTGTCTGCCTGGAGCTGGCTGAATTTACACACGATGCCTTTGATCTTTTTATGGCGGAACAGTGTTCCCAATCCACCGCGACCTGCCTGTTTCAGACGTGCAACCTGACGGCGACGATCGTAGAATGAGAAGTTCAGGCATCCAAAGAAGGAGTGCTCTGCTGCAACACCAGCGGAAACGGTGGCGATGGCTTTTTTCTCCTGCTCATTTTTGGCAAACATATCACACATCTGCTCTGCCAGAAGATGAGAATTCACATCCTCTTCGGGAGCTTCAAAAATCTGGATTTTTCCAGCATCGCCATCTATGAAGATGATGATATCTTTTTCGGCAATACCCTGCACTTCAATGGCATCCCAGCCGGAGAACTTGAGGTATGGGCCAAAGTAACCGCCTACGTTACTATCTACCGGTGCGCCAGTGAGAGGAGAAATCCCGCAGACGATAGATTTTCCAGCGCCGGGATATTGTGTGATACCCCCCATGGCACCAGCAGCGATGACAATTTCGTTTTCCGGAGAATCCCACTTGGTGTTTTCATTGGTGGCATCCCAGAGAAGTTTCATGTCAAAACCTCGTCCGCCAGTAAACACATCCTTCATCTCCTGAGTTACCGGCTTGGATGTGATGGTGTTTTCACTCACATTAATATGGAGTGTGCGGTTTGCATAGCCCATTTTCAGCGGCTGCTTTTCGTAGGTAAGCTCTGTCAAAAGCTTGTGAGCTTCTTTCATCTTTGCTACATTATAGGGATTTTGGTAAACATTCATTAGAAGTGCCTCCTGTAAAAAACTCGTTCCAGTGGTTCTGGTCGCTCTTCCAAGGTTAATGCACCGGTAGGGCAGCTCTTTACGCAAACGCCACAGGATATGCATTTAAAGGGAATTGGCTCTTTGGGAGCGAAAAACATTGATGCGCTGGGGCAAAAACCTACGCAGGACATACAGCCTACACAGGCATTGGCATCCAGCCGCACAATGCCTTGGGCATCTCGGTTCAATGCCTCGACGGGGCACACATCTATGCACTCACCGCATTGGTTACATACATTACAATCCAAACCAGATTCAGACGTGATGATTTTTATCCGGGATTTTTCCCGATTCTCTTCTTTAAACCATGTCTGTGAACATACATTCTCGCAAATGCCACAGCCAATACATTTGGTTTTGTCCCAAACTAATACTTTCATACAACCTCCACATTTATAAAGACCTTCCGATACGGATGAAACAAGATGCTATCGTTTATCCAGTTGACTTTTCGAACTTTTAATCCTTACATCCTCTGTCAAGCTCATTTTCACGCCATTTACCTCCCACTTTTACTCTGTTGTCATAGCTCTTTTATTTTCTGGATGCAACCCCTCAGCAGCTGACATCCTATCTCTTTGTAACGCAGTGCTCTAGTGGCTTTTCCCCAATTAAGTCTTGACGCTCACTCACTCTGTACGATTACCTGCCAACTAAAAATAAGATAGTATGGAGTTACTACCTATGAGAAATATCGATCTACATAAGCAAATAGAATTGATTGCTACCTTTATTCGCAAGCAGGTACAGGATGCAGGCCTGCAAAACTGCGTTGTCGGTTTGTCCGGCGGTATCGATTCTGCTGTTACCGCAGCTCTGTGCGTAAAAGCATTAGGTGCTCAGCAGGTCTTTGGCGTGATGCTGCCCTATCGGGAAAGCCATCCCGATAGCCTGAACCATGCAAAACTGCTGGCCCGGCGGTTTGCCATCCAGTCGGAGGTTATCGATATCTCACCGATGGTTGATGCGTATTTGACAAATTATGCTCCCGATGCCGATGCTCTGCGCAAAGGCAATCGCATGGCCAGGGAACGCATGTGCGTACTCTACGATCTCTCAGCCAAATACCGTGCCCTGGTGGCTGGCACTGGCAATCGCTCAGAATTGTTAATAGGCTACTGCACCCAATATGGTGACAGCGCATGCGCTTTCGAGCCCATCGGTCATCTTTACAAAACCGAAGTGAAAGAAATTGCTCGCCTGCTGGGAATACCCGATGAAATCATTGAGAAAAATCCCACTGCCGATCTCTGGGAAGGGCAGACTGATGAAGATGAAATGGGCATCTCATACCTACGTTTGGATGGCATCCTGCATGGGCTTTACGACCTTTTTCTCGTCGATGACCAGCTCATCGCCCGTGGCTTTACGCCGGAAGAAATCGCTAAAGTAAAGAAAATGTATGCAGCTTCGGCTTTTAAACGTCGCTTGCCACCTCAAATAAAATGGGAGGGAAAATGAAGAAATTGAAGAAAATTGGGATAATTGTCGCCATTGTTTCAGGATTGATCCTACTCACTGCTGCAGCACTCTTTGTGTTTCGAGTGCCTATCGCAAAATCCATCATAGAAAAAAGTGGCTCTGCCATTGCCGGAGCAAAAGTGGAAGTGGAAGGCTTGCATAACAAACCCTTTACACTTGCTTTTTCCTGGGATCGATTGCAATTTACCGATAGCAACAACACCATGAAAAATGCCTTTGAAACGGGAAAAGTCACCTTTGATCTGGCCATGAAACCCCTCACCGAAAAGAAATTCATCATAGAAACCATGAGGGTGGAAAACATGGTGTTTGATACTCCTCGGACTACAGACGGCTACATCCCGCCTAAGAAAAAAAAGAAACCCTCTAAAATGCAAAAAGCCATGGAAAAAATGCTGAAAGAAAATCTGAAAAAGCAAACCGATCAGATCCCGGCGTTTAACCCCAAAGTCCTTTCTACCGAAATCGATGTGGATTCCCTGATGACAGTGCTGAATCTCATCACTCCCGGTAAAGTTGACTCCCTCCAAAAGGTGGTGGATGCACGTTATGACTACTGGGAAAAACGACTTGATGACAACAACTATGAGAAAGGCATCAAGACCATAAAGAAAAACGCCGAAAAGATAAGCGTGGATGAGCTGAAGGATATCACAAAGTTGGAATCCAATCTCAAAAACATCACGACTCTGTACGAAACCTCAAATGCGATGTACAAAGATATCAAGCGGGATAAGAAGAATTTTGATAAAGATCTCACCATGATCAAAGGGCTGCGTAAAGAGGTTCCTGCCTGGGTGCAGCAGGATTATCAGGCGGCCCTCAATCTGGCCGAACTTCCCGATTTTCAGGTGCAATATATCGCCAAGATGCTTTTTGGTGATAAGGTCTCCGGTTTGGTGGTGGGCATCGTGGATGCTATGCAAAAACCACGGATTTTAGCCGAGTCCAAAGAAGTGAAAAAAGTGCGGAAAGAGAAATTTCCCCAGCTGCCATCTTTATGGATAAAGAAGATTTTCCTCTCCGCTACCACAACCGGCGGTATCAGGATGGAAGGAATCGTTACCGATGTTTCAAATGACCAGACCCGCACTCATGTGCCCATGCGCATTGAGATGAAGGGCCAGAAGAAAAACACCGGAAAGATCAATCTCACCGGCATCTTTGACTACCGTACGTCCCCCAGGGAAACGCTGGTATTGCAGGTAAAAGAGGTTCCAATCCGTAATGTGGATCTGGGAAAATTCGATCTGCTGCCCCGCAAGCTGAAATCCGGTACCGGGGAATTTGTTACCACGGTAAAAATCACCGATGCCGGCATGGATGCTGATTTTGGTTTTACCGCCAAAGATATCCAGTTCGATTATGCTACGCAACCCAAGATGGACCAGCGTCTGGTACGGATTTCCAACGCTATCACCCGGGCTATGAAAACCGTGGATATCCAGGCTCATATTGTTCAGCGGGAAAAGGAAACGGATTTCACCATGGTTAGCACCCTGGACAAATTAATTGCTCGTGAGATGCATGCTGCCCTTTCCCGGGAACTGGACAGAGCGGTAGAAGAGCTGAAAAAACGGGTGATGAAAGAGATCGAGCCCTACGAAGCGCAACTGGATGTCGAGATCGCCAGGTTTGAAAGAGAATTGGAAAAACGTCTGGGGACAAACATCAAAAATCTGGAGCTGGAGATGAGTAACGTCACTGGCAAAGAAGATGATATCAAAGAAAAAATAGATGAAATGACCAAAGGGCTGGGCAGAAAAGCGCTGGACAAACTGCTGAAATGGTAAGGGAGAATTTAACGTGTCTTTACTGAAAAGTGATCGCTGTAAACACTGTAAAACTCATCGGGGGTACCGCTTTTGCCAACGTATCGGCGGCGGCATCTGCTGGCACGACTGCAATGTGTTGCGGGTGGATTTCGGGTGCCCGGAAGGTTGTAAGTACAGTCTGAAAAAAACCGAACAATTCCAGTTGAAAACCAATGCCGATTCCCAAACCGAATATCGGGATTTGCTTCGGAGACAGATGAATATTTGGATTGAGACACCCCAGGAACTTCTGGATGGTGATGTCCCGGCAGATCTGGCGGAAACCCCCGAAGGACGTCGTCGGCTCCAAACGTTGCTGGACGGATTCCCCGGCTCGGATGTGGTGCCTATGGCGTACCTCTACAAAAAACTTCGGCTGGATGCATCCAAACTGATGGCAGCAGCCAAAAATCCCGAAGATGTCGCTGTTCTCTTTGTGAAGAAGTGCATCGTGCAGGACTGGGATGGCGCAATGGAGCTGCTTTCTCTGGCGCCTCATCTGCAGGACCCGGTGTATCAGACCCGGTATCGGGAGATGCTGGCAAACAACAAAACCATCGCCCGTTTTAAAGAATATGATATCATCTCATCGGCCATGAGCGAGGAAAAAAACCGCATACTTGTGCATTTTGAGATGAACGGAAAATATGACCTGACTATCGGATTGGTGCTGGTGGACGGCCAGTGGCTGGTGGCGGGGAAAATCCTGGGTAAACCGGAGATTTACAATGGTGAAAATGAGGCCATCCAGCAAGTGGCGTTGATGCTGAGTAAAAACGATCTGGGCAATGTGTTTCCGTTGCTGAAAAAATACAGCGAAATCTATGTGGATTCCGCAGATTTTCAGTATTACTGGGGGCTGTATTATACCTTCAGCCACCAGGAAAAAAAGGCCCGGATGTTCATGCTTAACGCATCAACACTGGATCCTACTTTTGTAGAGGCTCTCTACAACTATGCCTATATGCTTCATGCTGCAGGGGAGCTGGACGAGGCAGAAACTCGCTACCGGAAAATCTTGAGCATAGACCCCGAAGAACCCAAAACCCTGAACAATCTGGCATCCATTTGTATGGAAGATAAGCGACTGGATGAAGCGCGGGAATTGTATAAAAAGTGCCTGGCTCTACGTCCTGATTTTGAGATCGCACAGAAAAATCTGGAAAAACTGGAAGAGCTGGAAAATTAGATAGAAAAAAGCCCTCAGTCGGCCAATGCCAGTTGAGGGCTTTTTTATGATATCATCCCAGCTCCCCAAACTCACACATCATCTGTCTCTTTCCAAAATTGTTCCAAAAGGGGCTGCACCTGCTGTTGTGCCGTCAGCCGCTTTGTTTTCCAATAGAAGGGAATGAGGTTTCGATAGCGGTAACTTCCCAGGCGGTCATCAATGAGGAGAACGGCGCCACGGTCTTCTTCGGTGCGAATGACCCGACCCACTGCCTGCAACACCCGGGTAAAGCCGGGGAAACGGTAAGCGTAATCAAATCCATCGCCTCTGGCATCATAATAATCTCGGATGCAATTGCGGGAAAAACTGATCCCTGGCAGTCCAACCCCCACGATGACGGCGCCGGTGAGGCGGTCTCCCACCAGGTCTATGCCTTCGCCAAACACGCCACCCATCACAGCACAACCAACGATAGTGCTTTGAGAATCCGTGGAAAAGCCATCCAGAAATGTTTGTCGTTCTTTTTCGCTCATCCCGCTCTCCTGCACTTGCCAACGAATCTGGGGATGTTGAGGAATGACCAGTTCGGTGATCTGACGCAAGTAGGCGTAGGATGGGAAAAACAGCAGGTAATTTCCCCTGTGGGCGGTGATGAACTGGCTCACCATCCGGGCGATGGATTGGGCTGTGGAGCTGCGATCTTTGTAGCGGGTAGAAAGTCTGGCATCCAGGATGGGAAGAAGATTTTCTGCAGGGAAGGGTGAAGAAAATCGCAGCTTCGTGGCAGTAGCGTCGCATCCAAGGCAATCGGCATAATAATTCATAGGAGAAAGGGTGGCGGAAAAAAACACTACACTGCGGGTGCAGGCCAGCACATTCCGTATTTCCGGGGCTGGATGCAAACAGAAAAGCCGGATAGTCAGTTCGGTTTTATCCCGCAGATAGAGGGTGGTATAGTGATCGCCAAAGCGTTCGGAGGTACGCAAAAAGCGCAGTGCCGTGAAGTAGAACTCCAGCAGGTCGGCGCGAAAGGGTGTCTTGATATTGCGGCTGAGCCAGGTATCGCATTCAGCCAAAAATCGTTGCAGTAATTCGATAATCTTTTCCGGCAGAGCATTTTCCCGATATTCATCGCCTCGTATCTCCGCAGCCTTACGGGCATCCAGCAGCAGAGAGTTGATGTTCCCCAAAAGAGTGTAAATCTTTTTCAGATGGCCTTTTAATGGGCGTCTGACATCCAGGATGTCCCGTTTGCTCAGAGTGGCGGAAAACATTTCTCGGCCCCGATCCACCATGTTATGGGCTTCATCCACCAAGAAAATGTTGTTCTCTTTTGCTGCCTGATCGGCATCGGCAAAAAAGCGTTTCAGTCGCACTCGGGGATCGAATCCATAATTGTAATCTCCAATGATCACATCGGCCCACAGCGCCATGTTGAGGGAAAATTCAAAGGGGCAAAGGGTGTGCTTTTGAGCCACTTCCACGATGCAGTCCCGATTCCACGCATCCAGCTCAAAACACTCCTCGGTGGCACTGCGAAGTCTGTCAAAATAGCCTTTGGCATAGGGACATTCTTCGGCTGTGCAGGATGCATCCGGTAAAAAGCACAGCTTCTCTTTTGCCGTGAGAGTGAGCTGTTTGCTCCGCAATCCCCGATTCCGCAAAAGGTCTAATGTGCTTTCGGCCAACTGTTTGCCGGTAGTGCGGGCGGTGAAATAGAAGATGCGGCTTTTTTCCATGCGCATTGTTGCCTTGATAGCGGGGAAGAGAGTGGCCATGGTTTTGCCGATGCCGGTGGGGGCTTGAGCCAAAAGCTGCGTGCCGTTCACCACCGCCCGATAAACCGCTACCGCCATTTCTCGTTGCCCTTTGCGATAGCTCTCGAAGGGAAATTCCAAGGCCTCGATGCTGGCGTTACGACGTTGTGACCATTGTGCCAAAACCGTGGCCCAGGCCAAATAATCCGCTACCAGTTTGTGAAAACAGGCGTGCAGTTCGTCGATGGAAAAATGGCGGTCTATGGCGATGGTTTCTTTGGTATCAAGATGGGCGTAGGTGAGGCGGATGGTGATGTCGCTCCATTGCTGGTCTGTAGCATAAAGATAACCGTAAACGCAGGCTTGACCCCAATGTACTGCAGGCTGGTGAGCCTGCAAATCTGCCAAAGGACGGGTGGATGATTTGATTTCTTCCAGAACTTTTTGTTGGGTAAATACTCCGTCAATGCGGCCTCGAAGCAGCAGAATTACCTCGTCGGTTTTTACGGTGGTCTTCACGTTCACTTCACTTTCGTATTCGGCTGGTCGCATCTTTTGCAAGCGCTGATGCATGCGGGTGCCTTCCAGCATGCGGCTACCCCCGGAAAAGGTGGCCATATCCAAGTCCCCTTCCATCAGCAGAAATTCCACAAAGTCCCGCACTGAAAGGCTGATCTTAGCTGTCACGGCGCTGTTCCAGCCTCTTTTTCCGATGGTGCAAAGCTGCCACCCGGGCAGAGTCTAACAAGTAAGAGTTCTCCAGCAAAGCCAGGGCGGTGTTTGTCCATTTCAGTGCGGTGACGAAATCTCCCACATGGTGCTCGGCGTATTTGGCCAGTTCTTCGCAGGATTGCCAGTTGATGGTAGCGTCTGCTTCCCACAATGTCGTGGCTTTTTCCCAGTTTTTCTGTTGTTTGCAGAGCATCGCCATGCGCTGGCGCGATTCACCACTGAGGGATCCCTTTTCCGCCAGAAATGTGTAAAAATCCAGAGCTTCCTGGATGGAACCGTATTCTTCCCACAGGCGGCCAACAGCCGCCGGATCCACCAGCTCATCGTGCAAAACCGGGGCAGCCAGAAGTTCATTCATTTTGGTAAGGAGGGCCGCCAGAGAGTAGATATCCTGATCGTTGTGCTGCATCACCAGTTGCATGTCGGTGGCATCGTGGGTATCAAGATAGCGGAAGTAGGCGTCGGGGATGTCACGTCCGGGGATGTCTGCTTCCAGTTGCCGATGATGTCCCAGCACATAGGCCTCAATGTTTTGCAGCGTGCAGCTGCCGATACTGTTTTTCCACAGTCTGCGGGCAGGATGCAGCAGATCCAGGTGAGCCATGGTATCTGCGGGGCAGGGCATCTGGTTCATGATACAGCGAGTGCGCAGCAGGGGAACATCAAAGGATTTGCCGTTGTAACTTACCACCGTGTCAAATTGTTGCATCAGTGCATCTACCGCTATTAAGAGGGGTGCTTCACCGGCGGGGCTTTTGAGGAAAAACTGTTGGGTAACAAAATCGGTGTCCGAGAAATATCCTGCGCCGATGAGAAAAGCATAGGTGCCGCTGCCGCCGGCAAGACCGGTGGTTTCGGTATCGATAAAGAGCAAACGGGGATGGGATGAGGAGAGCTGGGCATAGCTGCGCAGCAGCGGAACCGGAGGTTGGGGCGTGCAGGTTTGCATCCCAACCGGATGAGACAAGGGATGGTGGATGCTGTGGTGAAACACCAGACCTGATGGATCCAGGGTTCCTGAAGGAAAGCGGGACTCGATATCGGCACCATAGGTGAGGGGTTGATGCGTCTTTTTCGTCAGGGTTTTCCTGAGCGATTTTTCCAGATCTAGCATGAGAGTAGTTCTTTGAGCAAGGCGATAACGTAGAGTCGGGAGCCACTACCCTGCTCTGCCACCGGGCCGACGCAGGCGGGGCAGCCATCCTGGCAATTGCAGTGTAACACTATATCCTGGGCTTCTTGAAGCATGTGAGGTAAAAGGGTGAAGAGCTTTTCGCTGAGTCCGATGCCACCGGGGAAAGCGTCATACATCACGATGCCCGGCCGGCCCTGAGCAAGGGTAAGGTTTTGTTCCGATTGCACCCGCACATCGGTGCGGTCACACATCAGGTGGAAGGGTGCCATGTTGCGCAGAAGGTAGGCCAATCCCGCCAGACTACTCTGCACGCGGTATTGCTGCTCTGCAGCCCGATGACAGGTGGGGCAGAGGGTTACAAGATTTTCCGGGTGATTGGCCCGGTGAGGATCGGTGAATTGTTTGAAGGGAATTTTGTGATGCACATGAAGTGGGGTTTTGCTCAAATTTTCGTGGAGGCCGCAGTGCTGACAAGTGTGCTTATCCCGTTCCTTTATCTTTTCGGTGATGGTCTTCCAGCCGCTACCATAGTTGTTTGATTTGCTGTTCCATTTTCCAGATGCGTCCAGAGTATCAACCACGGCAGAATTGATGGTGAACCATGTTCCCACGGTGATGAGATCGGTTTGTGGAAGTTCCACAATGCCGTAACC
>JAGGWK010000081.1 GCA_021157525.1 Candidatus Cloacimonadota bacterium
ACAATGCCGCTTTCCAGCCGCACCTTGATGCCATGGGGATGGTTTGGTGATTTGGTAAGCAGAGTTTCTACGATGCCGTCGGTGAGCCGCCCGGTTCGCTGATCTTGTTTCCGGACTATCTTCACCCGCATGCCGGGTTTTATATTGCTGCGTCTTGTTCCGCTCATTATTCTCCCTTCTTGTGGGCAAAATAGTGCTTGACCAAATAAAATGTCAATTATTTAGACAGGTCAGAGAATAAAATGAGGAAAAAATATGATTAAACGCAAACAAACCCGGGTAATTCACCTGGGATCGATACCCATCGGAGGAAATAACCCCATCACCATCCAGTCAATGACCACTACCCACACATCGGATATTGATGCCACCGTAGCTCAGGCTCGGGCATTGGTGCAGGCAGGATGCCAGATCCTTCGGGTGGCAGTGCCCGATGAAGCTGCTGCACATGCCATTCCTGAGCTGGTAAAACAGATTTCCGTGCCCTTGATCGCCGATATCCATTTTGATTATCGCCTTGCACTGAAATCCATAGCCGGGGGCATTCATGGTCTACGACTCAACCCCGGTAATATCGGCGGAATGGATCGGGTTCGTGCAGTGGTAGATGCAGCTCGTGAGCACCAGATACCGATCCGTATCGGGGTAAACAGCGGATCTTTAGATCCCGTCATCCAGAAAAAATACGGCGTAACCGCCCAGGCAATAGTGGAGAGCGCGCTGCAACATGTACGCATCCTTGAAGAGGCAAACTACGCTGAGATGAAAATCTCGGTGAAAGCATCTTCGGTTCCTCTTACCATAGAAGCATACCGATTGCTGAGTAGCAAAGTCGATTATCCGCTGCATCTGGGGGTTACCGAGGCAGGAACCAGTTTCAGCGGAACGATAAAATCCGCGGTAGGTATAGGTGCTTTGCTGGCTGAAGGCATCGGTGACACCTTGCGGGTTTCCCTCACGGCAGACCCGGTGGAGGAGGTGATTGTGGCCAAGGAAATTTTGCGGGTATTGGGAATCCGTAAAGGACTCAACATCATCTCCTGCCCTACATGCGGACGCACCCAGATCAACCTCATCGGCATCGCCAGAGAAGTGGAAAAACAACTGATTCCCTATGCTGCCAAAGATATCACCGTTGCTGTGATGGGATGCGTGGTAAACGGACCCGGCGAAGCCAAAGAAGCGGATTACGGTATTTGCGGCGGCGATGGCGTGGGGCTGGTATTTAAAAAAGGCGTCATCACAAAACGGGTACCTGAAGCACAGCTTATCGACGCCCTTCTGGACGAGATCAAGGCTGATGCGGATTAGGCTTCACCTTCTATTTCTTGCATTATTCGCTGCATCTGCGGTATGGAGCATCGTCATACGGGATATACAATTCCACGGCGCGACGCTCTTTTCCGAAGCCCAGTTGGCAAGCAGTATCCAGTCCCAGCCGGGTAATGAATTTCACTTTGCCACAGCTAATGAAGATGCTGCCCGGCTGTTGAACCGATATCTGCAGGAACGCCATTTTACCATAAAGATATTTGGTCCCGAAGCCCGCACAAACAGTGATAACACGGTGAGCGTGATATTTACCATAGATGAGGCATCGGCGATGGCCCTGGAGACGTTGCGCTTTGATGGGAACCAATACATTTCCGATCAGCAGTTGCGGGATGCATTGCCAACCAGTCTGCTGTTGCGGGATATGCCATCTTACCTGGAAACCCTCCTCGATGTATACACTTCCTCGGGATTTCTTTTTGCTCAGGTAGCGTTGGATAGTTTGTGGCTGGCGGATAACGCTCTGGGTGTGGAATTGAAGATGTATGAGGGGCGGGAATGCCGATTTTCCCGCTATCGCTTTTTGGGAAATACTGCCACCCGAGAGCAAACACTGCTGAAGATTTCCCGTCTGACCCAGGAACGCACCTACACTCCTGCCATCCTTGACCAGGCAGCTGCCACCATCGCCCGTAAATCCTACATCCAATCCTGCACCATTACTCCTCTGGATGCAAACACGTTGCAGATAGAGGTAAAAGAGGGAAAGATGAGCAGTATTTCGGCGCTTTTGGGACTCAGCAGCGCTCACTCTTCTACCATCACCGGCTATGTGGATCTGGAATTTATGAATCTCTATGGCACCGACCGCTCCCTGGCATTTCATTGGCAGCAACTTAAAAAAGATCGCAGTTCCGTTGAGCTGGCGTATCACGAAGCCGGGCCACTTCGCTATCCGGTGAGTGGAGATATCAGCCTCTATCGGGAAGAAGTGGATTCTACCTACATCAAATCCAACGCAAACCTGCAGCTCTACTACTACACAGCCGCCCATGACTGGGGTCTGTCTGCATCCTGGGAGCAATACAGTCCCGGTACCAGAGACGATGCTCTGGCTATAGAGCGGGCGACCTACCGCACAATCGGCGCTTTTTGGCGTTACAACAACACCGACCACAGCTATAATCCCACTCGCGGGCAATCCACGGAAGTACACTACTACACCCGCATCAGCAACCTCCAGGGTAAAAGCACGCCCCGGCAAGGGGCCGAAGCTTCAGTCATCCTGTACCACCCCATAAACAGCCGCACCGTGGTGAGTACCGGCATCCATGGCAAAGTACTGGAAAACAAAGCTCTTAGTGCTTTCGACTATTTTTATCTGGGAGGAAATAAAAATCTCCGTGGCTTTGTAGAGGACGCCTTTTTTGGGTACCGGCTGGGATGGATAAATGCCGAGCTGCGCTATCTCCTGTCACGCAATTCTCGTGGCTTTGTGTTTGTGGATTATGCCGTGGTACAAAATCAGAACTACAGCTACTATGACTTAGTGGGAACCGGCGTGGGATTGCGCCTGCAAACCCGACTGGGATTGCTGGGAATTGACTACGGAATCGGGTATCATAACGGCACAATACGAAATCCCCTTGACGGAATCCTTCATGTTGGGATAAAAACCAATTTATAAAATGAAATAAGGAGGAACGATGGAGCACACTGGAAAATTAAAAGTCGGCGTTTATGTCGACGTATCTAATATCGCTCAAAATGGTGGTTATGGTATGCAGTATGATGTGTTGAGAAAATTTGCCTGCCGCAATGATGGGGTGGCTATACGGCTGAATGCCTATGTAGCCTTCGACGAAGAGAAGGCTGCACGAAATATTATTTATCGAAAAAAAACACAGAGCTTTCACTCACAATTACGGGATTTCGGGTTTAAAGTAATAGAAAAAAAAGTTAAATGGTATACCGATGAAAGTGGTGCCCGCTACGGAAAATCCAATGCAGACCTGGATATGGCCGTGGATGCATTGATGCAATCAGAGCGATTGGATTATGTATTAATTGTAACCGGTGACGGCGATTTTATTCAGGTGGTTCGGGCGTTGCAAAACAAAGGATGCCGGGTAGAAGCCCTGGCTTTTAGTAATGTATCTCATGATCTCCGCAACGAAGCGGATGTCTTTACCTCGGGATATCTGGTTCCAAATCTGGTGGCATCCGAAGTAAATGGTGATCCCAAAAAACGGCGCAGCCGTGGCATCTGCTATGCCTATTATCCAGACAAAGGATATGGATTCATCCGGTTTTTGCGCAATGTAGAAGGTGGATTGTGGATTACCGATTCCCGCAAAGAAGAATCACCCTATGGCACGGCCTTTATCCATAGCTCAAAACTTCCCCCGGAAGTAGATTACAGTGCCCTGCCAAACAGAGAGATGATCTTTGAATTTGACATCAAGGAAGTGGAAGATCGCGGCCTCCAAGCTGAAAACGTAACGTTGGTTTATCAATATTGATATGAAAAACCATGAGTTGTTTGCGGTTATCGATGTGGGTACCAATAATGTACTCTTTCTCATGGCCTACCGCACAACCGACGGCATTATCATCAAAAAACGCCTTTCCTCAGTCTCCCGCATGGGGCATTACATCTCTGGCGGGAGACTGAAATCTTCGGGGTTAAAAGCCATCAAGAGCATCCTGCGTGACTACATCACCTACGCCCGGCTCTTCACCGATGCCATTATCGTGGTGGGTACCAGCGGCTCCCGACAGATAACCAATATTGCCGACATCAGTAACTGGATGGAAAAGAACTTCGGCCTCCGCTATCAGATTATTTCCGGTGAACAGGAAGCGCGATACAACGGCATTGCCAACGCTGCCGAATTTCCTGCAGAAAATATTTTGCTCTTCGACATCGGAGGCGGCAGCACTGAGTTTACTATGATGCAGGGAAACACGGTGATCGGATGGGCATCCTTACCTCTGGGTATTCACCGGCTGGATAAGGAATTTGGCAGAAACGCCATTGCCAAACAGGATGCCATAAATGATATCCTGCAAGACTTTTCAGCGCCGTCACTCACCGATACTACCGTGATAGGCGTGGGAGGAACCATCACCTCCCTGGCAGCCATCCATCTGGGATTGAAGCAATATGACTCGGCAGTAGTCCACAAAAGCACCCTTACTCTGGGCCAATGCCAAAAGATTTTGAACCGCTTCTCACAGATGGCACCGCTACAACGCAGAGATGCACTCCCCTTTGAGCCAGCTCGCGCCGACATCATAGCCACGGGTACTATGATCGTGTGTCAGGTACTTCACCATCTGGGCTGCAACCGCTGCATGGTGAGCGACCGGGGTCTGCAATTTGGCATCCTGGCATTGCCCGACGACGAATTTACCGCATTCTTATAATCAAGAAGGATTCATGGAAGAATTACGGAATATCTTACAACATCAGAAATCTTCACCGATAGAGATATCCATCAAGGGACAACGTATCGGAAGAGACAATTTAACCATCATAGCAGGGCCCTGCACCATCGAGAATTATCCTGATCTCAAAGAGATAGCGGTTCAGCTGAAAGCCCGGGGCATCGCCCTGTTTCGAGGTGGCACCTACAAGATGCGCACTTCACCCTACGATTTTCAGGGTTTGGGCATGGAAGGGCTGAAAATCATCAAACGGGTAAGCGATGAAACCGGGATGATATCGGTTTCGGAAATCGTCTCCAGCGAAGATGTGAAAGCTATGAGCAACCATGTGGACATCCTGCAGGTAGGCACCAGGAACATGCACAATTACCGACTTTTAAATCACTTGGGAAAAATCTCAAATCCCATCATCCTCAAACGGGGCATGAGTAGCACCATCCAGGAATGGCTACTGGCTGCCGAGCACATTTTAGCCGGAGGAAATCCTAATGTGATACTGTGCGAACGGGGCATACGTACCTACGAAAATTTTACCCGCAACACCCTCGACATCTCTGCCGTGCCGCTGGTAAAGGAGCTCAGCAACCTCCCCATCATCGTTGATCCCTCCCACAGCTCCGGCCGCCGCTTCATGATAAAATCCCTCAGCTTCGCTGCCATCGCCGCCGGCGCTGACGGCCTCATCATCGAAACCCATAGCCGTCCCGATACCGCTATCTGCGATGCCAGCCAAACCATCGATTTTCCCGTGCTGGACGAAATCCTCGCCGGCATTCCGCAACTTTTACCGCTCTGGTCAAAACACCGCTAAAACCAACGGAGTTTTTATGCTTTCTGTCATTTATTCAACTCGGGATGCCATCCCCATCATGACCTTGTCAGGTCGTTTCGACGACCTGGGAGTATGGATTTTTGATGAGAAGCGCGAGGACCCTTCCCCCGTTAACTGCCCACGGTACTCAAGCTGGCAGAAAAGGAGGCTCTCAAGCGGGAAGTGAACGTCTGTCACACCACTGAGTGAGTGGATTTTTGCGATAGACTACACAAATAGATGCAAACATCCCGCCCCGGAAATATTTTCGAGGCGGGATAATTATAGTTAAACGATCTTAGGCGTAATCTTTACACCTTTCAATGTATCAGAAACCGGACACCGCTCTTTGATCAGCACCTTGAGTTTGTCGATGTTTTCCTGCGGTGATGGTGAATCAATGTGGATGAGAAACCGAATTTCCTGGAATCCCATACGGACGTCAGGATTTATTCCCAAAAATCCATCGGGGTCAAGATCTCCTTCGATATCTACCGAGATGTCCTTCAGATCGACCTTGCAGAGCTTCGCAAAGGAAACGCCACAAATTACGATGCAACCACCGAAAGACGTTAACAACATTTCAACCGGATTCATGGCAGTATCTGAACCGCCAAGTCCCTTGGGCTCATCCATGGATACTTCAAACCCGCGAGTGCCACCGGTAGCAACTAAACTCTTGCCACTCCATTTCACCTTTGATGTAAATAGTGCTTTAGCCATTATTCACCTCCTGATCCTTTTTTTTGGGTTACATTCCTTACACGATGATTTTCACGTCAATCATTATTCCCATTAATTTTTTATAGTGTTGCATGATTTTACTCCTCATAGGCTGAATTGAGTTCAGTTTCCCGGGTATAGCCAGCTAGCGCAGCTTAACGTATTTTGTATCAGTTAGTTACTACTTTCAGCAGTGTTCAAATAACTGGGTCTGTAAATGATCTGAATTTTTGCGAAACATCCTTCCTTCCAGTTTCAATTTTCTGGTGTCAACGTATGTTTCTCCTGTTTAATGGGAAGAGGTTTTTAGAGGGAAGCCAGGATTGAATTAAAAAGTTTTGAGGGAGAGTTTTTGTATGAGTTGATCCACTCCTACGAACTCTCTCCCAAATTAAGTGATCAGATTCTAATATCAGCTAAGATGAGCCTTTTGCGAACTAAGGAATTGCGAGAGAGTAAATTAGCAGCGGTGGTAGTAGATATTGATAAGAAGAGTGGCAAGCCTATAGAAAAGATGAAAAAGAAAAGGGTAGTTCTTACTTTGAATAATGGATTGGAATATATGTCCAGCTTGGAGCAGTTTGGTAGATCAGGTTTACGCCAGGTAATAATTCAACGAATAACCGATGAAGCGTGTCGCCGTAACGCAGCAAAGAGGTTATTCTGTGTGTCATGTCATACTCTTGACGCAGATGGAAAGTTTCTTTCACGTTGTTCTTTGCGGGGAGATAAGGGAAACAGAGCACCGATGCCGGTTAAAACTCCCATTCAACACCTACAATGGGTAGAAACGTCCATTGATATACCTCTTCGATTTTCTGAGTTTCATCATTCCAGTAGTATTCGGCGATGTTCTTCTGCCCGTAGGCATTCCACACACTGGCGTAGAGTACCAAGTTGGTTTTCTTAAAGAACAAGCGACGATCCAGACGCAGATTTAGCGAATGGTAATCGGGATAACGCTGGCTGTTTATCTGCGCTGCATCCAGCACACCGTAGTGGTTTTGCATCGATTTTTCCACATCCAGTGGAGTGTAGGGTACACCGCCGGCATAGATCCAGCGCAAGCTCATTTCCCAGCCGGAACTGGGTTTGTAGCCACCTTCAAAGCTTACAATAAACTGATTGTCATAGTTACGGTCGCGCCAGGTGCCATCCAGTCCACAATAGGCAGAGTGAAACCAAGTGGCACTGGCCAGGCCGTAGATGTTTTCAGCCAGTTTCTTCTGCACCAGCAGTTCTACGCCGCGACTGAGTGCTCGGCCTGTATCTTTGAGGTCTTCGTAGTTGTTAAAAAAGTCGTCATCCAGTATAAAGAGTCCCGGCTGAGAGGGGTCCATGGGGAAACGGGCGTAATCTTTTTGATAGGCTTCTATTACCAGGCGGGTGTTGGGCGTGAGCAGATGCTCCATGCCCAGAATGTAGTGGATGGCTCGGGGATTTAGCAGGTTTTCGTTAGCACTGTTTTGTGCCAGCAGCAAGAGGGGAATGCTCTGGTAGTACATGCCCCAGGATGCATTGAGGGATGTACAACCGCTGAGCTGCCACTTGCAGGCCAGGCGGGGTGCAATATCGGTTTGGTGATTGTAACTGAAATAATCGGCCCGCAGGCCGGCGGTGAAGGATATGCTCTGCAGAGGTGAATAGTCGCAACTGATATACGCTGCGGCTTTGGTGGCCTGCACGTCTTTGTACATTGCCAGGGAAGGGATGGTATCTCCCGTGGCGTTGGTGGTTTCGGCCAACCAGTTGTCATAGCTGTGATACAGGTGTTTCAGTTCGCCGCCAAAATCAAGGCCCAGATTGTCACTCAGGATTGCATGATTTGAATTGCGCATTTTAAACTCCTGCTCAAGAGTACGGTTTTTAATGGCATAATTGCCGGTAAAGGTCTCGTAAAAGTCCTCATCATAATCGTTGTAGGTGTAAGCCAACGAGGTGTTGGAATGCAGTTTGGGATTCCACACGGCCTTCCAGTTTACCCCGGCAGTACCTTGGTAGAGGTCTTGATTGCCAAAGTGGCTCATGGCGTTATCCACAGCATTCTGCTGGTCGGGTGCATTGTGGTCATCGGCAAAGATGCCCAGAAAACTCAACTTCTGCATGGGATTGAACTCATAACTTATTTTAGCCTGAGCATCGCCATAGGTGGGTGCCACCGAAGTGCCTGTATCAAAAGTATCAATTACGTATTGCAGATAACTGCGTTTCACCGCCAGCATGGCAGAACACTTTTTGCTCAGTGGCCCTTCCAGGATGCCGCCAATACCGGCCCAGTTGAAATCCATCTGCCCATTAAACTCACGTCGGTTGGCATCCCGGAAGTCAATCTGCATGATGGATGACAGCTTGTCGCCATACTGCGCACTGAAACCGCCGGTGCTGAGGGTTACATCTTCGATGAAATCGACATTGAGGATGCCAATCGGCCCACCAGACGAGCCCTGATGGGGAAAGTGATTAATGTTGGGTACTTCGATGTTATCGATGATAAAGGCGTTTTCCATGGGATTGCCCCCGCGCACGATCAAGTTGTTGGATTGGTCGTTTACCTTGGCTACGCTGGGCAGCGAAAGCATAATCCGGCTCACATCCCCAGCCGCCCCGGGAGCGCGTCTGATCTCTTCGTGGGAGAAATTGATTAAGCTGGTTTTCTCCTCTTCGGTAGCAGAAAAATATTCGATTTTACTCGTCACTCCGGCTATCTCGATCATCTGCCGGTGCAACTCCATATTCTGGGTGGTGGTACGGCTGGAGCGGATGATAACATCAGTTTGTACTGCAGGTTTGTAGCCGATGCGCTGAAACCGCAGTGTGTAGCTTCCCACCGGCAGATTGGTGATGTAGTATTCGCCCTTGTCATTGGTGTATGAGCCCTGTTCCAGTTCCTGGATTATCACGTTTACATTACTCATAGGCAGCGAGCTGGATGCATCCGTGGCTCTGCCCGCGAGGTGCCCTGTCTGGCCGTACATCAGCCAGGAAAGGGTAAGTAGTATTGCTAATAGAAAAATGTTCTTGTTCATGGTTCTCCTTATGGACGGTATAGCTGCGTTATCAGCTATGCTGTTGGTTTGGTTGTGTAGGTTTGCATCAAGGTGTCTATAAATTGCTGCTGATCCTGAGGCAGGGTGAGATCAAGCTGGTCAAAGCGGTGAAACATAGGGGACATCATGCCGGCGAACAGTATGGTGCTGAAGAGCTGAGTTGTAACTACTTTGTTGTGGGGTTCTTTGAGTATGGGCTGGATGAGATTGTGCAGCCGATTGAGAAAGACTGTGAATTTTTGAGTGAAATCCTCTGAGTATTCATTTTCATTGAAGATGGCAGAGAAATGGGCTTTGGTAAGATTGGGGTAGCGGATGATACCCTGCAGGGTGTCGGTGAGAAAACTGCGCAAGGCCTCGGTTGGAGCGCTTTCCCACAACTGCTGGTAGTCATTGATGTTGTTCACAAATCCTTCGTTCAATGTTGCATCCATGGCTTGCTTGAGCAGAGCTTCTTTTGAACCGAAATGATAGTTCACTGCTGCTACGTTTACTTCGGCGCGTTGGGCGATCTTACGAACCGTTACCTGGCTGATGCCAAATTCCTCAATACACTCGATGGTTGCCAGGATGATGGCTCCCTTTACTTCGTCGCTATGCATGGGTTCCTCCTGTTACATATAAAGCCTCACATAGAGAAGCTTTACAGAATATTAAAACATATATTTAAAACATATGTTTGAAAAAAACAAGAGAACTCTTATGGTCAAGGACTTTTTCCTTTCTGGTCAACTTGTATGTTTGCCAACCTACAAAGTGTTAGCAGAAATGAGATATCTAGACTTCGCCCGACATGACAGCGTTTCAAACTATCATTTCAAACCAATTTTATTGGGGCTGCCCCACAGCCAAAAACTGAGACCTCTACTCTTCATTCCTCAACGGAAGGTCGCCACACAAGTCCACTACGGTTCCGGCGTCTCCGGCTAAGGCCGATACGCAGCGACACAGCGAAGTGACAGTCACCCTGCAACATTCCCATAATTCGATTAATTCGTAATTTCAAAATAGCGGAGCAATATTATTCCCTGCGGTTTTGCGGATAAGACCTTTGAGCTCCAGCATCAGCAGAAGGGTGGAAAGCTCCCCCATCTCCAGTTGCGATTCCATCAACAGCAGATCAAACTGGATTTCCGGCCGATGCTTCAGCAGCAGTTTGTAGAGATTTTTCTCATCGGGAGTCATTTCGGGAAGTTGCTCACCGGCAGAATGCATCATCAGCTGGTACTCTTCCAGGATGTCCTGAGCAGAAGTGACGATCTTGGCTCCCAGCTTTATCAGGTAATTGGGTCCTTCCGCTTCGGGACGATTCACATCCCCGGGAAGGGCAAAGACGTCGCGGTTTTGGTCCATGGCAAACTTGCTGGTGAGCAGCGCGCCGCTTTTGCGAGAACCTTCTATCACCAGAGTACCCAGGCTCAACCCGGAGATAATGCGGTTTCTGGTGGGAAAATGCCATCGTTCCGCCCGACTTCCGGGGCACCGTTCCGAGATCAGGAGTCCACCCTTTTCCAGGATGCCAGCCGCCAATTCCCGGTGCCGGGATGGATATATCTGATCTGTTCCCGTACCCATCACTGCCAGGGTTTGTCCTCCTGCATCCAGTGCTGCGGTGTGAGCAGCGCCATCCACCCCAAAGGCCAGACCACTGACGATGGTAAAACCTGCTCGCGCCAGTTCCAAAGTGATGCGACGAGTTTGGGCAATGCCATAAGCGCTGGCTTTGCGGGTACCTACCACGGCAAAATCCCGCTGAAAAAGCTCTTCCCGCCACTGGCCACGATAGTACAAAATCGGCGGAGGATCGAAAATGGTTTTTAGTTGGGCAGGATAGTCAGCATCTGTGATGGTAATGTATTTGATGGAATATTTCTCCACCAACTTGGTGATGCGCGGCCAATCCTCCGGCTCAACCGGGTTGCGCAATTGCTCCTTCACTGTTTGAGAAATCCAGTCAAGATCGTCGATTTGTTCCGGATGGCTCCACAAATCTGCCGGCGAGGCAATTTCCTGAGCCAGACGGGTCACTCCGGCATCTCCCAGTCCAGAAATCCGAAGCAACATAATCCAGGCTTTTAACGAATCCATTTTTTGTTCCTGCGTATCTGATAATTTTGTAGCAAGCTTTACGAAAAGAAGTTAGCGGTCAAGGTTTTCGATTTTTACGTACCGGGATGCATCCAGTAGTTGGGATGTGTTAATCGTATTTTTTCCGCAAATCTTCCGTACCCAGGGTCGGTTTGATAATGCTTGCCCACTCGGTAGATCTCCATGTGTTCAGGTTTTGATGAGTGATGAAATATTTCTGCGGTATAGGATGCGTACCGATAACTACGGAAATGTGATACTTTTCTTCGATAAAACGTTTGAACGGCAAAATCCGGGGACATGGAGGATAGCCCACAACCAATCCAGTGGCCAAGTGTATGACTTCAGCTCCGTTGTCTATCATCTCCTGAGGTGCGTATTCAATGTTTCCGCCGGGGCAACCACCACAGCTGGTGTAGCCAACGATTTCCACCTCTTCATCCGCACCATACCGATCAAAGGCACCTTCACGATTTTTGAGTGCCCGGAAACATTTCCCTCCGGCACAGCTTTTGTAACGATCACAAATGATAATCCCGATTTTCATTTCAGTTCTCCTTCAATACACGGATTTGTAATTCATCACCGATATTGGCAACTTCTTTATCAAGAACGACAGTGCCACAGCGCCCTCCGATGTTTTTCCAACCTCGGAGGTTTTTATTAATTGTCCCTCTCTTTTGTGAGTATTAAAATCCTATCTTTCTGCCGGATGTTTTATCGGTGGGCTCCGGTGCCGGGCTCTCGTCAATCACCCGTTTGATATCATCGGAATGAATGGTGAAGAGGTCGCCGGTGGAGAGATCGGTGTTTTCGGCAATGCGGAAGGATTGAGCCTGCACCACTTTCTCAAAGATATTCCGCACCAGTCGTCCATTGCCAAAGGTGGCATTGCGGTTGGTGTAGCATTGGTGGAAGTAACCGTGCAGCCGTTCTTCTGCTTCTTCGATGAGGGAAAATCCTTTCGATCGGGTAAGTAGTTTAAAGATACCCAGCAATTCATCCTGGTTATAATCCAGAAAATTGAAGTAGCGATTGAACCGCGATTCCAGTCCGGGATTGGATTTGATGAAGGCCTGCATCTCCTTTTTGTAGCCGGCCACGATCACAATAAGGCGGTCGCGGTCGTCTTCCATGCGCTTCAGCAGGGTGTCGATGGCTTCCTGGCCAAAGTCGTTACCACTGCCTGCGGGCTTGAGGGTGTAGGCTTCATCTATAAAGAGAATGCCATCCAGCGCCTCGTCGATGAGGGCATTGGTGCGGGGTGCAGTCTGGCCTACATATTCCGCCACCAGTTTACTGCGATCCACCTCGATCACATGTCCTTTCTTAAGGATGCCCAAAGCTTTGAAGATGCGTCCCATCAAACGGGCTACAGTTGTTTTGCCTGTGCCGGGAGGGCCGTAAAATACGGTGTGCAGGGAAATGGGTGTGCCACTGTGCCCCTGCTCCGAACGCATCTGCTCCACCTGCAAAAAGCGCATCAGTTGCTGGATATCGTCTTTGATGTTATTCATGCCGATGAGCTTATCCAGTTCGGCCAGCACATCATCCAGGGATTCTTCGGGTTCTTCATTAAAATCGCTGCCAATCACCGCATTGATGTCGCCTTCGGTAATGGTGAGGAGGGTTTTTTCATCGATGTTCACGAACTCGGCAATGCGGAAGGATTGGATTTGAATCACCCGCTCCATCAGGTTGCGCACCATGCGACCATTACCAAAGTTGGCGTCACGCTTGGAGTAGAGGTGCGTAAAATAGCGGAGCAATTTATCGGATGCATCTTCGGTGAGCTGGTACTGCTTGCTTTTGAGGAAAGCATTGAAAAGATAGAGCAGCTCATCGGGTTTGTAATCCAGAAAATTGAAATAACGGTTAAAGCGGGAGCGGAGGCCGGGATTGGAGGAGAGGAAGCGATCCATCTCGGTTTCGTATCCTGCCACGATAACCACCAGGCGTTCCCGTTCGTCTTCCATCCGTTTCAGGATAGTGTCGATAGCTTCCTGGCCAAAGTCTTTACCGCCTCCTTCGGGCTTGAGAGTGTAAGCTTCATCCACAAAGAGAATACCGTCCAACGCTTCATCTATTAGTTTATTGGTCTCTTTGGCTGTCTGGCCGATATATTCCGACACCAGTTTGCTGCGGTCAACCTCTACCACGTGGCCTTTTTTGAGGATACCCAGAGCGCGGAAGATTTTCCCCATCAGCCGGGCGACGGTGGTTTTGCCGGTGCCGGGAGGTCCCATAAACACGGTGTGCAACGAAAGAGGCATCGCTTCCATCCCCCGCTCTTTGCGCATTTTGTTGACCCGCAAAAACTTCATCAATTGATCGATATCCTGTTTGATGTTCTCCATCCCCACCAAGGCGTTCAGCTCTTCCATCACCGCTTCCACATTTACAGGGCCGGGATCATCGCCAACGGATGAGGTGCTGGATGCAGAGCTTCCGGTGGTGCTGGATGTCGGTGGATTTGCCACAGCATCTCGGGCATTCTGCAGATTTTCTTTATACACATCGTCGGGACTGAGGGCGATGGCCTTTTCATAGAAAGGTATTGATTCGGCGTATTTTTCCAGCCAATACAGCACGTTTCCCACATGATTATAAAAGCCGCCGTTTTTATGCCCAGCTGCGATGGCTTTGCGTCCATATTCTTCTGCCATTGAATAGTCTTCGAGATTTTTGGCAGCGTACGAAACATTGGAAAGATAGAGATGATTATCGGGTTTTTTGACGATGGCATCCTTGTAATGAATGATAGCCTGAGCATAATTTTCCAGTCCATAATAGAGGTCTCCCAGCAGGTTGTGGTAATGTGCCGCCTGAGGCTTTATCTGGATGGCTTGCTGCACATAGGGAATGCCAGGCTGATAGTTGTCCATACGCTCGTAGCAGTAGCCGATATTGCCGAGATATTCTCCATTTCCAGGATGCAGCTGGTTAGACTTGATGTAGCAATCCAAGGCCTGTTGATACTCTTTTTTCTCAAAAAAAGTATCTCCCTTCGTATTCCATCGTTTTGCTTCAGCAGCATTGGCGGGAGTGGGGCTACTGAATTGTGTTCTACCGGATGCATCCCGCTCTTCTACAGCATTTTTACGATTGTTGATAAAGGTCTCATTGCCAGGGTCGCGGCTGATTGCTTTGTCATAAAGCGCAATGGCACCCTGGAAATCCTTCAACCAGAAAAGAATATTTGCCACATGATTGTAGAAGATTGCGCTATCTCGTCCTAGTTCGATGGCTTTCAGCCCATGGATTCTGGCAGTTTCATACTGTTCCAAATTCTTGGCGGCATAGGCGATATTAGCATGATAAAGGTGCTTGGTGCCGTCTTGAGTGATGGCATCCTTGTAATGAATGATAGCCTGAGTATAGTTTTCCAGCCCATAATAGAGGTCTCCCAGCAGGTTGTGGTAATGTGCCGCCTGAGGTTTTACCTGAATAGCCTGTTGAACATAGAGAATGCCCGGTTGATACTGCTTGAGCCGCTCGTAGCAGTAGCCGATGTTGGAGAGATATTCGCTATTCCCAGGATGCAGCTGATTTGCTTTGAGATAGCAATCCAGGGCTTTTGAAAAATCCTTATTCTCGAAATATCCATCGCCGGTTTTGTTCAGTTTTTTGGCTTCTTCTCCCGTGTCAGGCGCATATTTCCGGGCATTATTCAGGTTGTTCTGATACACTTCGGTATTCGGTTCTTTGTCTATCGCCCGCTGATACCATGGAATCGCCAGCCTGTACTTGCCATCATTGTAGAGGCAATTGCCCACCATGTTGTAGGCGCTGGCAGTATCTTTCCCGCTGGCCACTGCTTTTTCAAAGTGTAGCAGTGCTTCTTTCCATTTTTTCTGGCTATAGTAGCTATGAGCGATATTCATCCAGCCCTGGGCGTAGGAAAGGTCTGCGCCGACGGAGCGCTGATACCACACCAGAGCGGTCTCTTTCTTTTTGAGGTTACTGTAGCACACGGCGATGTCGTTGTATGCCACGGCAAAATGGGGGTCGACTTCGATGGCTTTCCGGTAGTGCTGGATGGCGGTGACATAGTCCTTCTGATCGTAAAAGGTGTCGCCGGTTTTGTAGTGCATCCGGGCTTGTTCACGACTGTAGGCCGGAGGAGCTTGATGCATCCTTTCTTGAGTAAAGGTTACGTTTTTCTGATACGTCTGGTCAGCTGGATCTAGAGTGGCAGCTTTTTGGAAATAGGGCAAAGCCTGGGAATAGAGCTGTAAATTGGCAAAGGCGATACCGGCACGATTGGCAGACAGTGCGTCCAGCGGGCCAAGAGCTTCTTGTCTCTGCACAAAATAGAGAGCGCGGAGATTGTCTTTCAGGGTGAGACACGTCCCGGCTAGACTGCCAAAGGCCGATTGATATTGGGGATTAATAACCAGTGCACGCTCGTACCACAGCTGGGCAAGATCATAGTTGTCCAACCAGGAATTGGAGACGGCGATATTGTAATATGTCACTTCGCTGTTGGGATTGAAAAGCATGGCGCGCTTGTAGCTTTCGATGGATTCAGCATAATTTTTGGCATTGAATGCTGTGCTGGCTGCGGCGGTATGTTTTTTCGATTCTTCCAGATCGTAGGTGGGTTCGGCCGCCAATTCATCTTTTGCCAGTTTCAGGTTGTCTTTGAAAACCTGCTCATCATTATTGAGGATAATTGCCTTTTGATAATATTCTGCTGCCATACGATAATTGGCCAGATTGTAAAAAACAATACCTGCACGATTCATCAAAGAGGCATCTTCCAAACCCCTTACCAAGGCATCGTCTATCACATCCAGAGCGCGAAGGAATTCTTCGCTTTGTACCAGGCTGGAGATGAGAAAATCGATGGTTACGGCATGTGTGGGCTGAATGGCTCTGGCCTGGAAAAAAAGCTTGGCGGCAGCGGTATATTTCTCTGTTTTGTAAAGACATAAAGCCAAATTAAACAGAGTATCATGATCATTGGGATTCTTTGTCAGAGACTTTTCAAAAAGAGGGATTGCTTTTTTAAATTTTCCGGCATTCATGTGCCGCAATCCTGCATCGTAATTCTTATCCATAAGACACTCCATTTTGCTGATTTATTTTTGCATATTGTTTATTGAATTTCGAATTCCACTGTCAAACTTTTTCTACCGTGATTTTGTGATTTTGGTTTGATGATTAATCGTTTGGGAAGTTCAAGATCGAGAGCATATTTCCCTGTAAAATCCCCCTTTAACCTGTGGCATCTTCCTATCCGATGCGTAACCATCAATCCAAGATTGGGGATGCTTTCCAATTCATTTATCCGTTGAATTATCATCCTGGCATTTCCCGACCCATAAATCGTGGTGAGCTTTTTGAGATCACCAACAGATTCCCGAAGTTTGCGGTCTGATATTTCAACTTTCAAAGCATCATCTCTTTTGCGGAGAAGCTATTTTGCCATGATATGATGTCAAATACTATTTACCTATCAGGTAAACTATTCTCACGCATTACTGCCACCAGAAAGACACTATCGTTTGAATATCTTTATATTTTAGTCTCTTACACATCTATCTTCAGTGTAAGAGCATTAACTCCATTTTCATAGGAAAAGGCAATACTCTGAGCATTGTTACGAATAATTACCACACCGATGTCATCGCCTTCCAGCAGATTTATTTGTTTTCCCCGGTAGCAGAAAGTAAGTTCTCGTTTCCGGCTTTTTCTGAATATGCCAGAGAAATATCGGCATTGATGAGAGAATAACCGACCTTGCACAGTTCTACGAATCACCGCCAGCACATCGCTTGCCATGGTGGAATCCAAGGTGGAGGTAGGTTCGTCAAAGAGGATGATCTCGGGGTTCATAGAGAGGCACCGGGCGATGGCCACCGGATATCATAACTTTTCCTTTCGGTTATTGAATGTCGTGAGTGGGGAATCGTGTCAAAAAAAAATTGGCTGCAGTATCATTCAGGCACCGCAGCTTTTTTTCTTGACCTGTTAGCTTACCCATTAAACTTACCAACCGGTAAGTAAGGAGAGTGAATGAAGACAAAAGAACGAATCATACAAACTGCACTGAAACAGGCGCTGCTCAAAGGCTATCGCGCTACATCGCTTAATACCATTGCCGCCGAGGTGGGAGTAAGCAAGCCGGCACTGTATCACCATTTTTCCAGCAAAACAGAGCTGTTCCGTGAGGTCATCGAGTACTTCTTCAGTTTGATGCAGCAGTGGAGCCGGCAGCACAACGCTGATATCACCGGATTCCGTGATTTTCTGGAGCGGCAATTGGCGCGCATGCATACCAGCGCTGAATTTATCGGTGACGCCCTGGATGCAGAAGTGGCCATCCCGCCCTTTGCCGTAATGGAACTGCTGCTGCAGGCCGGAAAGGCAGATGCTCAGATTATTGACCGTATGGCGGCAGGATATGCTGTCACGCGTACAAACTTCACCCAGTTTATTGCAGCTGAGCAACAGGCTGGCGTAATAGATCCCTCCGTTGATGCAGAAGCGCTGAGTATGATGCTTCTGGCCTTGATCGAAGGGCTTGGTTTGCAGGCCCGTTTTGATCCTTCGCTGAACATGGAGGAGCGAGGTGGCGCCATTGCTCAACAGCTATGGAACTGGATAGCAAAGGAGAAGTGATGAGTAATCTGAAACGAATTGGCGTTGAGTTGAGTGTCTGGTTTCTGGCTTGTTTTATTATGCCTATGGCTGTAATGTCCAGCGGCATTATCAAGCCAGTAATGGAGAAACTGAGCTGGTATGGTCCAGCCGAGGCAACGCAGACGGTATTGCTGCTCTGCGCACTGATCATTACACTGGTATGGAAAAAGGGATTTGCTGCAGCTGGTTTTCGTTTTGGTTCGGGACGCCTGGTACTGATTGCCTGCGGAGTAGCGATTGCAGTTGCGGTGTCGTCTAATCTGCTTGAAGAATTGCTTTTTCCTCTGCACACTGCTATGGAGGGAGATCACCCGGCGGTGTCAGGCATCCTGCTGAAAGATGTACTTTCAATATGGATCGGTGCAAGTTTCATTGAAGAATTTCTGTTGCGGGGCGTGCTTATGCGCATCCTGATAGATGAGGGGAAACCGATGAAATTCTTTGCCTGGCAAAATATCATTCCCGCTGTGCAGTTTGGCATTATTCATCTGCCACTGCTCAGCTTCATGCCAGCGCGCATTGTGGCATCAATTGTCTTTAACGCTGTTTTACTGGGTCTTATTGCCGGGTATTATCGCCAGAAATCAAACAGTCTGTTGCCAGCTTATTGCGTGCATATGTCCTTTAATGTTGTGATGATGCTTCTTCCTCGTTTGATGGCTTAGGCTTTTTGGTCAGGGAGCGCCAGTAAAACCACTTTTTTTCATTACGATGCCACATGATGAGGGCCACAGGAATGCCAAAGAGCCAAAACACAGGAAGTGCAAAAAGGAAGGTCCCGAAGGATGCGTATTGCTCCTTGGTGACTGCCATGATCATGAAAAAAAGGATAGTGGTGCAGAGACTCCATAACAGGATGGTTACCAACACAAATCGGCCTTTACCCTGCTTGCGTCGCAATTGCCACGTACTATAAAATTCGCCTTTCATACAGCTCCTAATGGGTGTAAATAAGATCCACGATTGTTTGTAATCCCTTTGCGTCAGTATCGTCAAAACTGTGATGCCGCTTGCTGTCCACATCCATCACGGCCACCACTTCGCCCCGGGCATTGCGCACAGGAATCACGATTTCAGAACGGGAGCGGGCGTCGCAGGCGATGTGACCTTCAAAAGCCTCCACGTCTCCTACGATTGTTAGCTCACCGGAATCGATAGCAGCCCAACAAACACCAACGTGTTTCGTGAGCACCAGACAGGCCACCGAGCCCTGATAAGTAGTCACGGTGAGCTCTCCATCAACCAGCCGATAAAAGCCGGTCCAGAAATAATAATCAAATTTATTATGCAGCACTGCAACGATTGTTGTCATACGGGCGAAGGGGTCTGTAGTTTTGGAAAACAGCGTTGTCAGTTGCTCAATGATCCGAGCATAACGTGCAATTTTACGTTCCATATCCATAAAACCTCTGATCTTTCGGGGAATATAACTTCCCTGATTATTTTGAGATGCAACCAAAACCGACCATGTGCCGGTGCAAAGCATCTGCTTGCTGGTAAAGATTCATCAGCCCAAAGATTGAGCAAGAAATTTATTTTTCTCCAAAGCTGATAATCCCGATGGTTAAAAGGAGAACCTTTCTTCGGGGGCAAAATCCTCAAAATTAACGATGATTAAGGTTGACATGCACTTATGAGTACCCAACGTGACACCATTAATAATCATACGGAGGAACAAATGGCCAAGAAAGTTACCATCTTTGGTGCCGGTCTTGTCGCAAAGCCCATGGTCGATTATTTGGCAGGTCATGGCATCGATGTTACCATCTGCGATATCGACATCACCAAAGCCCAGGCTCTCGCTGCACCACACACAAACGTAACACCCCTCGCAGTAGACAGTAGCGATGAAACCCTGGTGGAATCACTGATAGCAAAAAACGACCTGGCAGTAAGCCTTTTACCTGCTGTGATGCATCCGATTATCGCAAAAAAATGCATCTCCCTGGGCAAACACATGGTTACTGCATCCTATATAAGTCCCACCATGACGGCCATGGATAACGACGCAAAAGCTGCCGGAGTTACCATCCTTAATGAAATCGGCGTGGATCCCGGCATCGACCACATGAGCGCCATGCGGGTGTTTGATCATGTAAAAGACAACGGCGGTCAGATCACCAGTTTTATGTCCTATTGCGGCGGTTTACCAGCACCGGATGCAAACACCAATCCCTTGGGATACAAGTTTTCCTGGGCTCCCAAGGGCGTACTTATCGCAGCGGGAAATAACGCAACCTATCTCAAAGATGGAGCTGTGGTAGAAGTACCCGGCAAAGAGCTCTTCAGCCATTATTGGCTGCTGGACGTTCCTGGCATTGGCACCCTGGAAGCTTACCCAAATCGTAACTCTCTGGATTATATAGACATCTATGGCTTAAAAAACGTAAAAACCATGTACAGGGGCACCCTGCGTAATGTAAGCCATTGCGATTTGTGGGTTGTTTTTGGCAAAATGGGATTCTTTAAACAAGAGCCACAATTTGAAAATCTCAGTGGCACAGTGCGTAACTTCATCGCCACCAAAATAATGGGTTTGGCATCCGATGAAGATCTTGAAGCGGAAATCGCTGCACGCTACAAAATCCCCATCACCAGCGTAACCCTGAAGAAAATGGGCTGGCTGGGATTCTTTGACGAAACACCACTACCTATCACTTCCGGCGGCGCCATAGACGTCCTCACCGCCCTGATGCTGGACAAGATGTCCTACGCCCCCGGAGAACGGGACCTGCTGGTGATGCATCATGAATTTGAAGCAACCTATGGTGACAAAACCCAACGTATTACCTCAACCTTGGTTGACTACGGCATTTCCGGCGGAGACACCTCCATGTCCCGCACGGTATCGTTACCCGCTGCCATCGGTGTTCGACTCTTGCTGGAAAACAAGATCACCCGTCGTGGCGTGATCAGACCCATCACCCGTGATATTTATGAACCGGTTCTCAATGAATTGGAAACCATGGATATCAGGCTAATCGAACGCTTTTACGATTAGGTATCAGAATTTGATTTCGGCAGTTGCTCCTTTTTGTTCAACTGCCGAAATTGGCTTCTAAACAGGCTTGGAAATTGCATCCCAACAGAAAAAAAAACGACAGGAGCAACTATGAAAAAACTGGGAATAATTAAGGAAACGAAAAATAAATGGGAGCGGCGAGTTGCCCTCAATCCCGCAGCTGTTGCAGAGCTTGTACAAAAAGGATTTAGCGTGGTGGTAGAGCCCTCAGATATTCGCATCTACTCCGATGAAGCCTATGCCAAAGCCGGAGCTCAACTTTCAGCCGATCTCACTGGATGCGACTTCATTATTGGCGTGAAGGAAATCCCCATTCCCCGCATCGTAGCCGGCGTACCCCATCTCTTTTTCTCCCACACCATTAAGGGACAAGACTACAATATGCCTCTGCTTCAACACTTTCTCGATACACAAACCACTTTGATGGATTATGAGCGCATCGTGGATAATCAGGGCCGACGCCTGGTATTTTTCGGCACTTTTGCCGGTAATGCAGGGATGGTGGATACCCTGTGGGGGCTTGGGCAACGCATCAAGGCACTGCACAACTTGGATACACCATTCCTCAAGATGAAGCATGCCTACCAATACGATGGATTACAAGACGCCCTGGATAAGATAAAACTCATCGGTGATGAAATTTCCGAGACTGGTTTACCCGCTGAAATCTGTCCCCTCAATATCTTCATAATGGGCTACGGTCACGTGGCCAAAGGATGCCAGAACGTGCTGGATATGCTGCCCGTAGAATACATCACTCCCGACCAATTGCCCGCTGTGGAACAGTACAACGACCCCCACAAAATCTATGTAGTGGTCTTTAAAGAAGAGCACATGGTGGCACGCAAGGATGGTGGGGCGTTTGGCCTGCAAGATTATTTTGCACACCACGATGCCTATGAAAGCATTGTCCATCGGTATCTTCCCTATTGCAGTGTATATATGAACGCCATTTATTGGGAACCTGATTGCCCGGTATTTTTACCAAATTCCGAACTGGCAAAGCTGCAGGACGGTAAACTGATCATCATAGGCGACATCACCTGCGACATCCAGGGATCGGTAGAATGCACCGTAAAATCCACCAAACCCGATAATCCCATCTTCATCTTTGACGCCAAAACCGGCACCCATGTGGATGGCCTGACGGGCAACGGTGTGGCAAATTGCGCCGTGGACAACCTGCCCTGCGAATTTTCCCGGGAAGCGTCAGACTGTTTTTCCGCAGCTCTGATGCCCTTTATGGAGCTCACCTTACGAAACGATTATGGGCTACCAATCGAAGAATCAACCTTACCTGACGAAATGAAAAAAGCGTGCATTGCACATCAGGGTGCATTGCAACCCCGCTACCAATACTTAGCAGAGTTTTTAAAATCATAGGAGGATGTTTTGGCTACTATTGCCACCGCAGGAAACAAGGGTAAATCAGTCCGCTCAGACTGTTTTGTAAGCCTCGAGCTTACCACAAAAGGTAGCATCGAGATAGACCTCACGAGCAAAGTAAAAAACCTTTTTGGCGATGCCATCACCGCCACATGCCATGAAGTTCTGCACTTCTATGGCATCGAACACGCCATAGTCACCATAGAAGACTCCGGCGCCCTGGACTATGTGCTGGCAGCACGGCTGGAATATGCTATCAAGCAACTCACCGGTACAGGCAAGGAATTTCTTCCCCGGATGCTTCCGCAAAATACCTACGCTACAGCCCGAGATCGCTATCGCCGCAGCCGCCTCTATTTGCCGGGGAATACACCCAAGTTGGCCATCAATGCCGGGCTGCACCATCCCGACGGCCTGATCCTGGATCTGGAAGACTCGGTGGCTCCTGCCAAAAAAGACGAAGCACGCATCCTGGTACGAAACACCTTGCTGGCCTGCGACTTTTACGGCACCGAGCGCATGGTGCGCATCAATCAAATGCCACTGGGACTGGATGATCTGGAGATGATGATTCCTCACAATGTAAACTTGGTGCTTCTCCCCAAATGCGAGTCTGCCGATGAGATCAAAGCGCTGGAAACAAAAATAGAAGGAGTAAAAACCAAGCATAATTGCAACAATCCTGTGTGGATAATGCCTATCATCGAAAGTGCTCTGGGAGTAATGAAAGCATACGAAATCGCCACTGCATCCGAGCATGTAGTAGCACTGGCTATTGGCCTGGAAGATTATACCGCAGACCTGGGAACACAACGCACCCGGGAGGGCACCGAATCCTTCTTCGCCAGATGCATGCTGGTAAACGCAGCCCGCGCTGCCGGCATCCAGGCTATCGATTCGGTATTTTCCGACGTAAGTAACATGGAAGCATTGCGCCAGAATGTGCTCACTTCCAAGTCTCTGGGATTTGACGGCATGGGCTGCATCCATCCCCGCCAGATTCCCATAATCCACGACGCCTTTGCTCCCAACGACAAGGAAATCGATAAAGCTCAAAAAATAGTAAACGCCTTTTACAAAGCTGAAGAACAGGGCCTCGGTGTGGTTTCTCTGGGCAGCAAAATGATCGACCCTCCTGTGGTGAAACGCGCTCAACGAACCATTCACATGGCCATCGAAGCAAAGAAAATTTCGGCAGATTGGAGAGAGTCTTATGGCAAATAATGAAGTAAAAAACGCTGTCGGCCGCATGGTGCCAACACAGATAAACGGACAGGAAGCGATCCCCTTTAAAGGTTTGAATAAACACCGCCCCACCGGACGCAAATTTGGTCCACACATCCCTACTACTATCGATTACCCGACAGATGGAAACAAGGTAATCCACAGTTTAAAAGAAGCGTTGCAAAAAGCCGGATTGCGGGATGGCATGACCATTTCCACCCATCATCATCTGCGCAATGGCGACTTGGTAGCCAACGAGATTTTCCGCATCGCTCACGATATGGGCATCAAAGATCTGGTGTGGTTCCCTTCGGCATCTTTCCCCTGCCATGAACCTGTCATCGAGTACCTTAAAGACGGCACAATTCACCACATAGAAGGTAGCATGAATGGGCCACTGGGACGCTTTACCACTCGTGGCGGCATGAAAGGCGTAGGCATCCTGCGTTCTCATGGTGGCCGAGTTCAAGCGGTGCAGGATGGTGAGGTAAAAATTGATATCGCAGTTCTGGCCGCCCCGGCAGCAGATAAATTTGGCAATGCCACCGGCCAACGGGGGCCTTCAGCCTGCGGCGTGCTGGGCTATGCAAAGCCCGATTACCTCTATGCCGAAAACGTTATCGTCGTCACAGACCATCTGGTAGATTTCCCCTGTTTCCCCATGGAAATAGAAGGAAATTACGTAGATAGCGTGGCTCTGATAGATAAAATAGGCATTCCTGAAAAAATTATTTCCGGCACCACACGCATCACCAAAAGCCCCGACCGGCTGTTAATCGCCGATCTCACAGCCCGTTTCGTAGAGGCCACCGGCATGTTACGGGACGGCTGCTACATGCAGAGCGGCGCTGGTGGAACATCTCTGGCTATCGGCTATTTCACCCATCAAATCTTAAAGAAAAAGGGATGGAAATCCCGTCTGGGCTTTGGCGGAAGCACTCAATACATGGTAAACATGCTGGAAGATGGCACTATGGAGCACATCCTGGATGCACAAGCTTTTGACCTGGAAGCAGTTCGCAGCATCAGCGAAAACCGCAACCACCACCAATACCCGGTATTTAACGCCTACAATTTCCACTCCAAAGGCAACCTCACCTCCATGATGGACATCATGATATTGGGCGCCACCGAAGTGGATGTGAACTTCAATGGCAATGTGGTAACTCACTCAGACGGCTACATGCTTCACGGTATCGGCGGCTGGCAAAACTGCCTTCACGCCAGAAACGTGATTCTCCCTGTGCCGCTGTTCCGCGACCGCATCCCGGTAATCCGCGACGAAGTAACCACCATCGTTGGCCCCGGCGAGCTCATCGACGTCATCGTCACCGAACGTGGCATCGCGATCAATCCTCTGCGCCAGGATCTGCTGGATGCCGCCAAAGGCTCTGGCCTGCCTATCAAAACCATAGAAGAGCTCAAGGCCGAAGCCGACCGCATCTGTGGCAAAGTATCCAAACCAAAGATTGGAGACAAAGTTGTGGGCGCCATCAAGTGGGTGGACGGCACCGTGATCGACGTGGTTCGCAACATAGAGGCATAAATGGTTTCTCCAGAGGGAACACTTCCCCGGGGTCTCTGTAAAAATAAAAAAAGTTAAATGAAAAATCAGGAGGATATCATGGCAAAGAGAACAATCGTTACAATGCCCGGAGATGGCATTGGAAAAACCGTATTACCCGAGGCAATCCGCGTATTGGATGCAGTGGGCTTTGAAGCAGAATATGTACACGCAGACATCGGTTGGGAATTTTGGTGTAAAGAGGGAAATCCTCTTCCCCGGAGAACCCTTGATCTTTTGGAGAAGCACCACATTGCCCTCTTCGGTGCTATCACATCCAAACCAAAAACCGAAGCCGCCAAAGAGTTGGCTCCAGAACTGCAGGACAAAGGGTTTGTGTATTACAGCCCCATCGTTTCCTTGCGTCAGCATTTCCAGCTGGATATCTGCCAGCGTCCCTGCAAAACCTTCAAGGGTAATCCACTGAACTTCATTCGCCGCGGACCAAACGATACCATCCAGGAACCGGAAGTTGATGTGGTGGTTTTCCGCCAAAACACCGAAGGCCTTTATGGTGGTGTGGAATGGACAAATCCCAGCGATCAAGTGTATGATGCCATGATGACGCACCCGAAATTCGCCAAAAACTTCGGCTGGTCTCCCAGAGAAGAATTGGCCATCTCTACCCGTATCTTTACAAAAAAATATTCGGAACGTATCTGCCGTGCCGCCTTTGAATATGCCAGAAAATTCGGCTACAAACGGGTGACACTGTGCGAAAAACCAAATGTTATCCGGGAAACCAGTGGCATGATGCTGGCCATCTGTCGTCAACTGGAAAAAGAATTCCCGGAAATCCGGTTCAACTTTACAAACATCGATGCTCAAATGATGTGGCTGACCAAAGACCCTGAAAATTATGGTATTATTATCGCAGGAAACATGTTCGGCGACATCGTATCAGACGGCTTTGCCGGATTGATCGGCGGTCTGGGCTTTGCCTGTAGCGCCAATATCGGTGAAAAAGTGGCCATCTTCGAGCCCACTCACGGTTCTGCTCCAAAATACCAGAAGCTCAATCCATCCATCGTAAATCCCATCGCCATGATCATGAGTGCCTGCATGATGCTTGATCACATCGATGAAGTGGAAAAAGCAAATCGCATCCGCGCCGCCATTGCCAAAGTGGTGGAAGAAGGTAAATACCGGGCATACGATATGCTGAAACTTCGGGGATCACAGGAAGTGCTGAATCAAGGCGCTGCCTCCACTACCGAAATGGCTGACGCCATCATCGCCGCTCTGTAAAACCATATCTTCCTGCATCCTGGCTGGGGTCTGGACGCAGGAAACGTAGCTACGAAGATACCTCTGTTTTGTTCCCAGGCCCCAGCTTGGGAACACTTTATCTATAAGGAGCAGACATGCAAATTAACGAACTGTGGCCGGAATTGGCCTGGATTGAAGATGATGAGCTGCGGAGCAAAGTAACCCGCACCTGGGAACTGGCTCTGGAGAGAAGTGTGCTTACCCCTAGAGATTTGCAAACCATTCCCTTTACCCTTCTGTGTGGCCCAGACCTCAAGGTCACATTTATGGATCACAAACGCAGCGTGGTTCACATAGCCAAAGCCGCCGGCGAAAAGTGTAACGAATTTTATCACGGAGAATTGCCCGTGAACATGGATGTGCTCATTGCCGGCGCCATCCTGGCCGACGTAGGCAAGCTGTTGGAGTATGTTCTGGATGCAAACGGCAAAGCCGTGCAAGGTACCTATGGCAAATACCTGCGCCACCCCTTCAGCGGTGTTTCTCTGGCCGAAGAATGCGGCTGCCCCCCGGAAGTGTGCCACATCATCGCAACTCACGCCGGCGAAGGTGATATGGTAAAACGCACCACCGAAGCATATCTGGTGCATCATGCCGATTTCATGACCTTCCTTCCCTTCAAAAGTCGTTTGAAAATCAGAGAAACATAACATGATCAGTCAGGCGTTTCCAAGCAGGAGCCTGGAAATGAGCCATAACAAATAAACGTATTTTCTGGTTTCCTAGCCCCTGCCTGGAAACCAAAGGAGCAAACATGTCATTAACGTTGATAGAAAAAATCCTGGCAAACCACAGCGACAAAGATGTGGTTAAGCCCGGTGAGATCATCGATATCGAAATCGATGTACGTGCCGCCCGTGACTTTGGCGGTGCAAACGTGGTGAAGAATCTCATCAATAACGGGTTGGAAGTTGACGATCCGTCCAAAACCTTTTTTACTTTTGACTGTAATCCCACCGGCTCTGACCAGAAGTACGCCGCCAACCAGCAGTATTGCCGGCTTTTTGCCCGCGAGAAAGGCATCAAGGTCTATGACATCGATGCGGGTATCGGTACCCATCTGGTTATCGAGCAGGGGCTGGCATATCCCGGATGCACCATTATCTCCACCGATTCTCATGCCAACATTCTGGGTGCTATCGGCGCCTTTGGACAAGGCATGGGCGACCGCGATATCGCCGCAGCCTGGGCCAGTGGTAAAAGCTGGTTCAAGGTACCCAAATCCATCAAACTCACCTTCACGGGAAAACGGCCAGCAAACATCTATGCCAAAGACATCGTGTTGAATCTGCTCAACCGCTTTGGCGCCAATACGTTGCTGGGCTACTCGGTAGAAATGTATGGTGAAGAAATGGACAAACTCACCCTGGATGAGCGTATCACCATCGCATCCATGGCTACCGAAATGGGGGCCATCATTGTGCTCTTCCCCCCCACCGATGAAATCATCAAATTTGCCGAAGAACGCTGCGGCCGCACTATCGAGAAAGTGTTGGCAGACCCCGATGCTCACTACGACCAGGAACTGGAACTGGACATCAGCAGCTTTGTTCCCATGATCTCCCGTCCCGGACATCCTGATGACGCAGTGGACATTGATCTGGAACGCAAGGTGAAGATCGATTCCGCCTTCATTGGCAGTTGTACAAATGGCCGATATGAAGACATGGTGGTAGCCGCAAATATCCTGAAGGGACGCAAGATTGCCCCAGGTGTGGTTCTCAAAATTGTCCCCTCCACAAACGACGTCTGGATGCGACTTCTGGATGAAGGGATCATGAAGATATTCAAAGATGCCGGAGCGCTGGTGAGTAATGCCGGATGTGCCGGTTGCGCGGCTGGGCAGGTAGGACAAAACGGGCCGGGAGAAACCACCCTCAGCACCGGGAACCGCAATTTCGCCGGCAAGCAGGGCAAGGGAAAAGTCTATCTGGCTTCTCCGGCAGAAGTGGCAGCATCAGCCGTTGCCGGGTACATCACCACGCCGGATGCAATTCCTGCATCCCCTGCTGAATTTGTAGCGGGCCACGAATTTTCTACTCAGGCAGTGAAACGGGCTGCATCCAGCAAAAAGCCGACAGTGATCGAAGGAAAAGTGTGGATTGTGGAGCAGGACGACATTGACACTGACATGATTTTCCACAACCGCTACCTCACCATCACCGACATCGCCGAGATGGGGCAATACGCCTTTGATAACTTGGCAGGATGGAAAGATTTCGCCAAGAAAGCCGAAGCTGGTGACATCATCATCACAAACAAAAACTTCGGTGCCGGAAGCTCCCGCCAGCAGGCAGTGGATTGCTTTGCCGCTCTGGGAATTCAGGCCATTATCGCTGAATCTTTTGGCGCAATCTACGAGCGTAACGCCATCAACGCCGGCTTCCCGATACTTACTTATGAAAATCTGGATTCGCTGGAATTGAAACAGCGGGATAAGATTAGAGTCAATTTTGAAACTGGCGAAATCACCAATCTGGCCAATGGCAAATCAATCAAAATCAACCCCTTCTTTGATGTGCAGATGGAAATCTATCAGAGAGACGGATTGTTGTAGGGAATTGGAAATTGAGAATTAGAAATGGGAACTGCGAAGAATTCTTGGTGCAATTACTAAGAAATCGCAGGATTGATCGAATTGTTAGGAATAATGAGATCATTTCTAAGTTGAAATTTCTCATTGAATTCAGGAGGAATTATGGGAAAGACTTTTGTTGAAAAAATCCTCGGTGCCCCCTGCGGCGCCATCGTTTTCCGTAAGCCCAATATCGTGCTTACTCACGATAACACGGCCAGCATCAAGGGTACCTTTCATAAAATGGGCGGCACAAAAGTTGCCGACCCCGATCAGCTGCTGGTGGTGCTGGACCATAATGCGCCGCCAACCAATGCCAAATTGGCAAATCAATATCAGACCATCCGGGATTTCGTAAAGGATCAGGGCATCAAGAAATTTCATGATGTGGGCCAGGGAATCTGTCATCAAGTGATGAGCTACCATGCCAAGCCGGGGATGATCATCGTTGGCAGCGATAGCCACACCTGCACCGCCGGAGCATTCAATACCCTTTCTGCCGGTATCGACCGTACCGAATCCGCCGGCATTTGGAAGCGTGGCGAAACCTGGTTCAGAGTACCGGAATCCATGAAAATCACCCTGCACGGCAAGCTGCGTCCCGGAGTCTATGCCAAAGATATTTCTTTGTGGATCATCGGCATGATCGGCTCCGCCGGTGCCAATTACATGAGCATCGAGTATCATGGTGAAGGGGTAAAAACCCTATCCATGGCTCAGCGCATGACTTTGGCCAATCTGGCCTCGGAGATGGGTGCCAAAAACGCGGTCTTCCCGCCCGATGCCGTTCTGGAAAAATTCCTGGGTGAAAAAATCAATAACGGTATCTGGGCAGACGAAGATGCCCATTATCAGCGGGAAATCCAGTTGGATCTGGACAAGATATTCCCACTGGTAGCAGCTCCGCATCATGTGGATAATGTAAAAGCCGTATCAGAAGTACAAGGCACCAAACTCAATCAAGGGCTCATCGGCACCTGCACCAACGGACGCTTGGAAGACATCGCTATCGCTGCATCCATCCTGGATGGAAAAAAAGTAGCTGACGGCTTCCAATTGCTGGTGATTCCCGCCAGCCGCGAGATCTATCTGGATGCCATGGAAAAGGGCTATATTCGTAGCTTGATCAACGCAGGCGCCAGCGTGCTGGCCGTTTCCTGCGGCCCCTGTCTGGGTACCGGCCAAGGCATCCCGGCTGACGGCTATACGGTTATCTCCACGGCAAACCGCAATTTCAAAGGCCGCATGGGAAACAAGGAAGCACAGATTTATCTGGCTTCCCCTGCCTGCGTGGCCTACAGCGCCATCACTGGCGAGATCACCGACCCTCGGGGATCAGCTCATAACGACGTCTATCCATATCCCAAAGCACAAAGCTCCACCGTGGACATCAAACCTGGTGACAAACGCCGGGAAAAAGCTGTGTGGAATTATGCCGATGTAGATAACCTGAACACCGACCAGATGTTCGCCGGGAACCTTACCTATCAGGTACTCAGCTCCGACCCCGCCGCCATTATGCCCCATCTCTTTGTGGATTTTGATGAGCGCTTTACCAAAGAAGTGACTGTTGGGGATGTGATCATCGCCGGTGAAAACTTCGGCTGTGGCAGCTCTCGGGAACATCCAGCCGTAGGACTTGCTCACGCCGGTGTTAAAGCTGTTATCGTAAAATCGGTGAACCGTATCTTCTACCGTTCGTCGGTAAATCAGGGTCTTCCCATTATCGTGTTGCCGGCAGTTGTGGATGCATACACTCAAGGCGACACTGTGGATGTGAGCCTGGAAGGCGGCTTTGTGAAGATCAACGGCAAGAAGTTCACCTTTGCACCACTGCCAAAAGAATTGATGGGCATCTTTGAAATGAAAGGTCTTGTGAACTGGATAAAGGTAAATTAGGGAAACCGCGGATTTTACGAATGATCTATTCTTGATGTCCAGAGTATCTGGGCATCAAGAATTTTACATATTTGTGGCCAGGCTATGCTTTCTGCGAAATTGATGGGATAAATGTAAATATAATTTTACAAAAATGTCTTCTTGATTACTTTGTCTTTCATAACATGATGAATATCAAGGAGAGAGAAATGAAATGGCAGGGAGAAAAAATACGTGAGTTTCTTAAGGAAAAGAAGATCACGCAGAAAGAACTAGCAGATAAACTCAAAGTAACCAGACCAACGGTATCTGACTGGATAAAAGGAAAAATCCCTAAAGGGAAAGACCTTCTTGCACTTTGCCAATATTTTGATATCCGTCCCAACGATTTATTCATTGATGATACTGAAACATTGATTACCGTACCCCAACACAGAATGCGTAGAAATGCAAAATTAACCGATGAGGTGAATCAATTATCATACAAATTAGCGCATGAATATCTAGGTGTTTTTAGAAATTATCAACACTCTCTATTAGTTCAGACCTTCAGGGATCAAGACCTGACATATGAGAACGCAAAACAGCTTGCTTATGAGCTAAGACAGCTTATTAACCTTGATGACAAAACTCCAATAAACTATGAGTTAACTTTTGACCTTCTAAACAAACTGGGAGTGTTCGTGATTTTTTCTAAATTCCCGGTTAAAATCAAATCTTATGCTTTCAATTGTGAGATATCTAATAAGAAAGTGATGTTTGTTAACATTGAGAATAATGTCTTAGATCTTATTTTCCAACTATTACATGAAGTGATTCATCTGGTAAAAGGAGACCGACCATTAAGGGGATATTACGACGAAGTTGAAGAGAAGTATTGTGATTTAGTCGCAAGTTATATTCAGTTTCCAGATAATTATATCAATTTAATTTACGATACCATTATTGAGTTTAAAAATGAAGGTCGTAGAATTAATTTTATTAAGAGATATTCCTCTGAATACGGTCATGCCGGTTTTGGCGTTGTAAAAAGAATTAAAGAGAAACATCCAGATTTCAGTTTAAATATAGCACCAGCAGACGAAAATTTAAAAAAGGGTTTCCCAACGATTGGAGAGATCATACATGCAAGTAAAAATGCAAGGGACTTTGTCAACGTCTATCAGAGACTGAGCCCAAATCTCATCGACCTGATAACGTATCAACTTGATGGGTTGAGTACGCGCAAAATAGCTGAGATGCTGAATATTGAGTCCAATATTGATGCGATATCTGTCTGGAATGAATTAAATATACTGAGAAAACAGAGAGGAGCAGGTGCGAATACTATGTGATACATGCAGTATTTTGATGCTGATTAGAATTGCACCGGATATGTTTGTAAACCCCAAATATGAATGTGTTACTATCAATGAAGTACGTGACGAATTCATTGGTACAGTACATTTTAAGGACAAGTATCCTTGGCGAAAAGAGTTCAAATCCCACATCAAAAGCCGTATGCTTTTAAGTAAAGCTGATATTGATAGCTACTTTCAGATTGTAAATTCACTTGCATCATCAGTAATTAACAAGAAGACAAACAGATTCTTTTCCTTGAGCCATGTTGATCAATTGATTGCTGCAACAGTTATTGGAAATGATGATGTAACGATCTCCACTGGAGATCAGGGGCTTATCGACTTCCTCGATCAGGAATTCGATGAACAAAATGTTTACTCTCTTGAATTAGTTGTCGAGTGGCTCGAAATGCAGCTGATCAACTGGTCTGACTCAATAAAATTTGTACTGGATGACTGGGATGACAAAAACGAAAAGCCCCAACCACGTTCCGCAGCACAAGCTTTAGAACTATCGACAGGATACCGGTATACAGGTCTACTCTTTGATGATGATCACAGACAGGGTTCATTGAAATAGCACAAAAGGATAATACATATCGGCAATAAATATCCTCCCGTGAAAGAGCACAGTTTTAGCTGGGAGTCGGTCTTTCTTCAACCTGAAAGTCAATAAACTGGGATCATTCAGGTTGATAGCAAGCCTCCCCTCATCACAAAAATCGTGTGCTAAAACCTCCATTCAAACCAATAACGCCTAAATGAAAAGGAGCGGGCGATGTTGTATGGATTAGCGGGAGTTATGGCAATTTTGTTATGGTCTCTGGCACT